>JAJZOR010000003.1 GCA_021811435.1 Microcaldota archaeon
CTTTTCAGGACGTATTTCAGACATATGCGAGACCAACATCATTCTTTCACCAACAACACTTATATGCATTCGCATTCATCCCACGACTGAAGTGCGTGGGCTTTCTGCTATGGATTTTGTAAGATTCTTGAACGGTTACCTATTAGGTCCATTTGACGCCGTATCAGGGAGAATTGGCATCGGCCATACGCGCTAACACCGATATTCTGCGCTGCAGCATTTTCCATAAGCAGCCATAGGTCCGAATGGCGTAGCATGCTGGCGCTATCATAATTGCAAATGCCGTTTATTGGATAGCATATCGGTATTTACCTGGCCGGAGCCTGCGTTGGTCAGGCAACCTCTATCTCTACTTCTGCCTCCCCCTCTGCCGACGCGCTATCCTCTGCGACCGCTATGCCATCCTTATTGAGCACGATGCCCTCATTGAGTATGGTATCGAGCGTGCGGGATATCTCCATCGCAGTCTTCCTTGTCACGGTGTAGTTCTTTTCGGCCAGCTTGAGCTCGCTGAGCCTTATGAAGAACCATCCCTTGCCGTTCATGCGCCATGCTATGAAAGTATCCAGGCCGGTGTTCTTCTCCCATTCCCGTAGCACCTCATACTTGTCCGGCTCTATTGAAAGGCTGGTGTTGTCCCAGGCTTTGCACTCGAAAGCGAAGCCCTTGCCGCCCTTTAGTGCTATTATGTCCGGGCTTATGGAATTCACTCCGCTGCCAGCACTCCTCATAACCGAGTACTTCCTCATGTAGAACTCGTTCAAGAGCTCCCTCTCGCCTCTAGCACCCTTCGTATACCTCGTCACTGAATCGCCATAGTTATATCTGCTGCATGGTTTTTAATGTTTTCCTATAGGGTTCTGCATCCGACAAATACTTGTAGCCACACCCCTTGGTGAGCGCGTGATTCTGCGGCATGATAAAAGCGGCTGATATTTTGATAAAAGGGAATCGGATATCTAGATAATTAATCTATTTGGTATTTGATTTACTGACAATTCGGTTTTGGCAGGTGTTTGTATGGAAAAGCTTTTGCAACAGGATATAGACGACTTGGGTTATCTCCACTCTTTTTCCGATGAGGAGCTCAAGGTCTTGGAGAACGTTGACAAGGCAGTAGAGGAGCTGTCAGTATCGGAATTGGAATGCTACCTCAAGAGGGAAGTCAACCTAGAAGGGCCAAAGATCGCCAAGAAATACGGGTTGCAGCGCATACCAATCAAAAAGGAGTATGGAGGCTTGGGGATGCCGCCGCTGGTCTCTACGCTTGCGAAAATGCGCTGCGGGCAGTTAGGCCTGGGTTTTTCGAGCTACCTTAATGTGCAGCTCTTCCTGACAGAAATGACCCTGCAGCGGTGGGGCAGTGATGAACAGAGGGCCAAATACCTGAAACCTGCGGTCGATGGCGATTCCATACTTGCGTTCGGACTGACGGAGCCTGACGTAGGCAGCAATCCCGCTTCCATGAAGACAAGCTTCGAAAGCAAGGGCGGCAGCTATGTCATCAACGGGACCAAGTACTTGATAACCAACGGCGAGCGGGCCAACGCAGTTATAGTATTCGCGAGAGAGAAGGGCAATCCGGATGGTGGGATAACAGCGTTTTTGGTGGACACGAAGAGCGAGGGCTTCAGCGTTGCCATGGAACTCAGGGAGAAGATGGGGCTTTTCACATCTGACACTGCGATGCTTGAATTCGATAATCTTGAGGTGTCGGAAGAGAATGTGCTAGGGCCTAGGGGCAAGGGGCTGCATGTAGCATACTCGGCGCTCCTCAACGGCAGGCTCGGGATAGCCGCAGGCTGCGTAGGCATAATAGAGGGGTGCCTGAACGCGGTGCTGGACAGGGCCAGGGAGCGGGTGCAGTTCGGCAAGCCGATAGGCAAGCATCAGCTCATACAGAAGCACATAGCGGAGATCAGGCAGAACCTGGAGATGGCACGCTGGCCGACTTATTTCGCAGCTGTAAGGAAGGCGGAATACGAGAAAGACATGGACAACCGAGAGCTTCTGGCAGAAATGGACCTTCGCGCTTCGCTCGCGAAGAAGATAGCGTCGCGCTTCGCGTTCGAGTCGGCGGACCATGCGGTCCAGGTGTTCGGCGGCTTCGGCTACTCGCTGCTTTCTCCCGTAGGCAGGCTCTTCTGCGACAGCAGGGTGACCAGGATATACGAGGGCTCTGACGAGATACAGGAACTCAAAATCGCATCCAGCCTCCTAGGCAAGGGCTTTGAAGCATTCGAATGATTACGAAATTAGAGCCTGAAACGATTGGGGGACGATGCATGGGAGGCTGTACCCTACAGCATCCTCTGCCCTAGGTTCCCGTTCCTCTTGGCATAGGCGGCAGTGGACATGTATGCCTTTATCTTCATTAGTATATCGCGCATCCTCTTCTCCCTTGTCCTTGAGACAAGCAGGTACATCTCGTCCTTGGTGTCCTTGGTCACCATCGTTATCACCTCGCCGAACTTGAGCCTGCCGGCGCGGCCCTTGCGCTGTATGCTCCTTATCTCGCTTGGTATGGGCTCATAGAATACGACAGCGTCAACGCTCGGTATGTCCAAGCCCTCCTCGCCTATCGAGGTTGCGACCAGGACCTTGAACTTGCCCTGCCTGAAATCCTCTATGGCCTGCTGCTGCTGCGCCTGGGTCACGCCCTCCTTCTTGCCTACGAACACCATGGAATTTATCATGTTTTTCGCCAGGATGTCGGATATCATCTTGGCCGTTGAACGGTACTGGGCGAAGACTATCACGGTCTTGCCGTACAGTTGGCCCTTTAGCAGCTCCACCAGGGCGAAGGCCTTCTGGTGCTCCTGGCCGTTGGCGACCGCGGTCTGCACCATCGAAAGCGCGCTGTTCACCTCCTTGTTGTTCAGTATGCTCTTCACCACCCTGCTCTTTGGCTCCCTGTTCTGCAGCGACTCGAAGTACCTGGCGAAGGGGGCCAGGCCCTCTGTGCTTATCAGGTCGTATGCGTGGACCAGGTCGAGCACGTATACGTAGTTGAACAGTGCGTTGAACTTGTAGTTCCTGGCCTGTATCTTGTCTATGTTGCGGCCTATGTCTATCAGCCGGCCCTTGGGCATGTTCTCGAACTTGCTGAAAGGGCTTAGGCCGGCGTGGTAGAGGTTGCCGAGATGCAAGTCTATTATGGGCTTGAACATGCCGAGCACGGAATCTATCAACTGGCTTTTCTTTACGTATATCACGCTCATCGACTTGTCCATGACGTAAGGCTCGACGTCCGGGTCCATTGATACCCTGAGCTCGATGTTGTCTATGCCGAGCGTTTCTATAAGCGCGTCTATCTTCTTCTTGTTGCTGCCTGGGGAGGCCGTCAGCCCGAGGAGCTGGACTCCCTTGAGCTTCGCCTCGTCCGCTATGTAGGTGTACGCGTACCTCCCGACTGCCTTGTGGCATTCATCGAATATTATTATGCCGAATCCGTCTAGCGATAGGGCACCGGACTTCAGGTCATTAGCTATCGTCTGCGGCGTGGCCGCTATCACCCTGGCGTTCGCGCCGCGCTCCTTACGCGCGGATTTGCCCGAAGTCCCAGTGAGCAGCGCTATGGAAGCGGGATCTATGTTGAGCAGCTTTATCAGCGAATTGTAGTGTTGCTCGCTTAGCGGCTTCGTAGGTGCGAGCAGGATTGCGCGCCGGCCCTCGCTCAGAGCTTTTGCTATGGACAGGATAGCTATAAGGGTCTTGCCCAGGCCGGTCGGCAGCACGACCAGCGTGTTCCTGCCGCTGCCGATGCTCGCTGCTATGTTTATCTGGTAGCTTCTCGGCTCCACCAATTCCGTATGGACAAGCTTGGAATACCCGCCCAACTCGTCCCACAACGGCACCATATGTAAGGTTTGCCGATTAAGGAATTTATAGGCATAAGGATGCTCGGCAAGCGATTGATATTTAAATTTTAAACAGCAATCTAACTGTGTGCCGCAATAACTCAGACTGGGAGAGTGTCCGGCTGAAGCATTTTGATCTTGGATCAGAAGCAGAGACCGGAATGTCGCAGGTTCAAATCCTGCTTGCGGCAATCGAGTTCGAATATTAGTGGGAGCGCTGGCCACGGTTGCAAGCAGTATACCTGCATAATCGCATGCAGTTGTAGACCCATGCCATTTACTGCCCTACTTCGCTCTTGCTGAAGGCGTACGCTGCTGCGCCTATCATCGCAGCCACAATCACCAGCATCACTGCCAAATCCATCCATATGGAAATTTGCGTAATGCCTGCCGAAGGCCCTAAAAGCGCCTTCCTTATCCCGTCTATGCCGTAAGTCAGAGGATTGAAGTACGATATGTCGGAAACTATCTGCGGCAGGGAACTTAACGGGAAGAGGCTGTTGGAAAGGAATAGCAGAGGCATGGTGAAAAAGTTCGTTATGAGGCCGAACCCCTGGAGGTCGGATATTATAGAAGCGAGTATAAGCCCGAGGCTTATGAACGTCATCGCTATGAGCAGCATGAAGACCAATGCGACGAGCGAGAAAAGGGTGAAATTCGGCTGGAAGCCGATCAGCAGCGAAATCAAGATCACTATTAGCGCAGAAAGCATGGCTGTGGTCGAACCGCCAGCCATCCTGCCTATCACTATCGACACCTTGGAATTCGGGGTCACCATTATCTCCTTCAGGAAACCGAACTGCTTATCCCAGATAACTGAGAAGCCGGATGAAACCGCGACGCTCATTAGCGACATGCCTATTATGCCCGGAACCAGGAACTGCAGATAGCTGGAGCCGCCCAGCGCGAACGTATTTATCAGGCTGCCCAGCCCCAGGCCCAGGCCGACCAGGAAGAAGACCGGCATTATTAGCATGCCGATTATCCTTGATCTCGCTCTTGTGAAGCGTTTCATCTCCCTGAGCCATAAAACGTATATCGCGTTGAAGTCCATGTTATCTCCGACCAGTCCAAGCTGCCCTGTGAATCCTCATCCTATCTGTTGCGCTGCCTTCCTCTTCCCTTATCGTCTTGCCAGTGTAGTGTATGAAAACGTCTTCAAGGCTAGGCTTGTGTAAGCTCACAGCGCTTATAGGAAGCTTTTGCCGCTCGGCTAGCATGACAATCTCAGGTATCCGCTTTTCACCGCTTTCTACTGTCAAGTCTATAGAATTGTCATGCTTAGAAATCGACTTTATCCATTTTTTGCGCTTGAAGACTTTTTCCGCCTTGGCAGTGGTGCCGCCCATCTGTATCGATACGATGTCGCCTCCCTGCTTTTCTTTCAGCGCGCTAGGGGTGTCGAGGGCGACTATCCTACCGTGGTCTATGAAAGCCACCCTGCCGCATAGATAATCGGCCTCCTCTATGTAGTGCGTGGTCAATATTATCGTGGTCTTGTGCTGCCTGTTGAGCCTCTCTATATACTCCCACATGTGCCGCCTTGTCTGCGGGTCTAGCCCGATGGTAGGCTCATCCAGAAAAAGTATTTTCGGATCGTGCAGTAGGCCCCTGCCTATCTCGAGCCTTCGCCTCATCCCGCCGGAATAATTCTTTACAAGCACATCCGCCTTGTCCTCCAGTTCGACCAGCTTTAGGACTTCTGGTATCCGCTTGGCGCGCCGGTCCTTCGGAACCCTGTATAGTATGGCGTGGAACTCGAGGTTCTCCCTGCCGGTAAGCTCGTCGTCCAACGATGGGTCCTGGAATATTATGCCTATGCTGCTCCTTACATCATTAGGGCTCTTGATTATGTCATATCCCGCGACCGAGGCAGTCCCACGCGTAGGTCGCAGTATTGTAGTTAACATTTTGATTGTAGTTGTCTTGCCTGCGCCGTTGGGGCCCAGAAGGCCGAATATCTCGCCCTCAGAGACTTTGAATGAGATGCCATCTACAGCAGTAAGTGCGCCGAATTCTTTGGTAAGATTGCTAACTTTTATGGTCTCCATGCAACGCCTAATCTCACTTCAACTTTTCTAGCCTGGCCGCGACCTTCTCTATCCTCTTCTTGTAAGCCGAGAATTTTGTCCGGTCAGCCTGGGCCAGTTCCTCCAAATAAGACGCATAACCCTCTATGTTGGTAACGATGTCATCAATCTCGCTCACAGGCCCGAATGCGCCCTTTCCCTTGTGCACTAGCTCGTACCTTCCGTCATCCCCCTTGCGTATCATGTTCTCGTTTGCAAGCTCCTCTAACAGCGGGTAGATAGAACCGGGCGAAGGTCGCCACCAGCCATGGCTCAGGCCATGTATGCTATTCATTATCTCTATGCCGTTCATAGGCTTCTCCTCCAGCACATTCAAGACAGTTGGCCTAAGCCAACCTCTCTGGCCCAGCCTCATCCTCCATCTGAAGTTCTGACCGATTAAATTGCCCATGTCGGAGTCGTTCTTAACGCTCATCGCATCACCGTATCGGATATTAAATATCTAATAAACGATATAAGAATAAATAGCTTTGCCAAGCGTATTGTTTATGCGCTTAGTTATGCTCAGTTCTTCGTACCTACCTGATATGTACACACGGGCCTATTTGCCTTCATTTATCAAGCTAGGTATGTCCTGCGGATACTGAGCGACCTTTACCCCTGCGTCGTTCAGGGCCTTAATCTTGGATTCTGCAGTGCCCTTGCCCCTGGTTATTATCGCACCTGCATGACCCATCCTCTTGCCCGGCGGCGCGCTGCGGCCGGCTATGTAGGCCACAACCTTCTTGCCGAAGCCCTTCTTTATGTACTCAGCGGCGTCCTCCTCTGCTGTGCCACCTATCTCGCCAACCAGGACCACGGCATTCGTATCCTTATCGTCCTTCAGCGCCTTCAGCATGTCTAAGAAACTAAGGCCTACGACTGCATCGCCGCCTAGCCCTAGCACCGTGCTCTGGCCAAGGCCTGCGTCTGACAGGGCCTTGACTATCTCGTAGGTCAGCGTTCCGCTCCTTGAGACTACGGCGACGCCGCCCTTCTTGAAGATATGGTTTGGCATTATACCCATCTTCGATTCGAATGGCACTGTAAGCCCGGGACCGTTCGGCCCTATAAGTATCACCCCGTTCCTCTTCGCGTTAGCGTACATCTCTACCTCGTCATGCTTTGGAACATGCTCAGTCAGCACATATATTATCTTTATGCCGTTTTCCATAGCTTCGAAGAACGCGTCCTTCACAAATGGCGCTGGCACGCTTATCATGCTCGCGCTGGGTACAAGATGCATGCATTCCGCAACAGTATCGAATACCGGGACGTCGTTCACTTTTGTGCCGCCCTTGCCGGGGGTTATGCCTGCCACCACCTTGGCCCCGAATTTTATCATCTCTGCGCTGTGGAATGAGCCCTGATGACCTGTTATGCCCTGCACGATTATCCTGGTATTTTTGTCTATGAAAACCATACGCACACCTATTTTGATAGCTCAGCCACCTTCTTGACCCCGTCAGCCATGTTCGGGAAGGCGTGTATTTTATTCTGCTCCAATATCCTGCGCCCTTCCTCTTCATGCACGCCGGAAAGCCTGACTACCAGTGGAATGCTTATATCGAACTCGTTCTTAGCTGCCACTATGCCCTGTGCAACAGTGTCGCACTTAGTAACCCCGCCGAATATGTTGACGAAAATAGATTTTGGATTGGCCTTTAGCAGGATGGGGAATGCGTTCTTGACGATGTCAGTGTTATCGGTGCCGCCAAGGTCGAGGAAGTTCCTCGGCTTCAGACCGTGCAGCAATAGGGTGTCCAGCGTTGCCATGGTCAGCCCAGCGCCGTTTGCCACCACGCCTATCGTGCCATCAAGCTCTACGAATGAGTAGCCCTTGAGTCTTGCCTCGTTCTCCAGATCAGTCAAATCATCGTATGATCCCTTTATGTCGGTATGCCTGAACAGCGAATCCTGATCTATGCTGACCTTTGCGTCAGCCGCCATTAGCTTGCCCTCCTTAGTTATGACAAGCGGGTTTATCTCGACCAGCTCGGCATCGTACTGCTCGAAGAGCTTGCACATGTTAGACAGGAGGTCTGAAAATTGTCTTGACAAGTCGGCGCCAAGACCGAGTCTCTTTGCCGCTGCAGTGGCGAGGTACTGACTGAAGCCTACGAACGGGTCTATATGCTGCATGTATATGTCAGAGTCATTGACGCTCTCTATGTCCATCCCTCCCTTCTGGCTCACCATGATAAGAGGTTGTTTGGCAGAGGTGTCGATTGCTATTGATATGTAGAGTTCCTTGTCTATGTTGAGCTTGCCCTCTATCAATAGATTCCTTACCTTAAGACCCTTCAGCCGCGCCGAGAAAAGCTCCTTTGCAACCGATTTTGCGGATTCGAGGCTGTCAGCGAACTTTATGCCGCCGGCTTTCCCTCTCCCTCCTACGAGCACCTGAGACTTTATCGCAACAGGCCATCGTATCTGCTTGCCGTCAAGTTCACTCTCGCTAGAGATAACGAAGCCATCTGGCACCGGTATGCCGAATTTCCTAAAAAGCTCCTTACCCTGGAATTCGAAAAGATTCATTTGCGCGCCCGCAGATTTTGATAATCAAAACAACAAGGACATTGAAACCTTGACTGAAGATTTAATTTAGCAGCAAAATTAATATTGGTTTGCAATGTACCAGCGGCTTATACCTAAGCGAAGCGCCGAACATGCGCACTTAAGACAAAACAACATGGCAATATATTAACTATTTATTAATGTTGCTGCAATAATTCAGGATATACATGCGATCGTAGTCTAGCCTGGTAGGACGCAGGCTTGCCAAGTCTGCAACCCGGGTTCAAATCCCGGCGATCGCAAATCCCGTTTACAACTGCGATCCATATACAAAATAAAACGCTGATGGAAAGCGTGCTGGCAGGAAAGCGCATTTAAACATTTATTGCTTAGGTTTAATAGGCTGGATTTGCATGGGTTACATAGACGACCTTAGAACAGGCTTCGGGATGCTCTTGCACCCCTCTGGGTCTTCCAAGGTAAATTTTAGCTCAAGGAGGGCGCTACTGTTTTATTACGAGCTAACAATCCTGCCGCTTATACTCTTTGCTATGTTTGCTATAATCGTAGCTGATTTCGGACCGCAATCCGGTTTTGGGGCTAGCTATACTCTGAGCAACATATTCGAAGCCCAGATTCTCTATCCTCCTGGCTCGATTCCTATGATTTTATCGCTTTTTGGCAGTCTTGCTGCTGCGAACATAACCCAAAACGGTATAAGCGTCTTGGGTTTATTGATATCCGTATTGCTCACCTTTCTTGTACTAGTGCCACTTGGCCTTATTTTCGAAGCTTTCGTCTATCATCTTATTGGGAAAAAATTCCTGAATATCTGGAGCGGAAGCTATAGCAAGACGCTGTCATCTGTGATTTTAGGTTCCATGCCAGTAATATTGTTCTTCTGGCTTGCACCAATCCCGTTATTCGGTATCTTGGCAGCACTTGTGCTTCGCACTTGGAGCATAGTGTCGCTCACTATAAGCATCTCTGTACAGCAAAGTGTAGAGAGGTTAAAATCACTTTTTGTGATTCTGATAGAGCTACTGCCTCTTTTTGGCATTTTCTACTTTGTTCTCCTTTTTGAACTTGGTATGTATAGTACTTTCTGATGCTGATATGCATGGCTTAATCGGCACACATGAAAGCTGTTGGATTGTTATGCCTTTTCGCGTGCGCACTTGTATTTGAACACCTTATGCCTGCCGGACCTGCCTCATTTGAAGCATGCATAGCGCAGCCCGGTGTATGGGTATAATGCTGTACAGTTATATTTTGGACAAGATACCGGGATAACATTCTACAATACGCGCTTCTTCATTGCTGAGTAGAGTATAGGGGCAAGCTCAAATGTCATACTTTCTCAATTGACTTATAGAAAGTGCGATACCACTTGCCTATAAGTGTTAGCCGCAAAAAAGCAGATATTACCTATTTTATAGGCGCTCATGACGTGTCTTTGAGGCGCTTCTCTACTCTGATCAATTTCATCGAGGCGTCCATTTTGTCATCCTCGGTTTCCTTGGTCAGGTCGATGTCCCTTATGTGCGGCGCTATGTCTACTTGCAGCTTCTTCAGCTTCTGGATTATCTTGTAGCTGTCGAAGGCCGGCGTGACGTGCCTGCCGTACTCCATGAGGGAAAGCAATTCGGCGCAGTATGTGGCGCCGGTAAGCGCATTGTGGGGCCTTGGCTCCTTGCCTATGTCCAGCGACTCAAGGGCGTGGTCCATCTTTACACCCTTCACGTTCCTATCCTCCCCGGTCCTAAGTAGGTACTTGTTTATTTCGTCGTCAAAATCCGGATTCGTGAATATCTCCTTCATGTATATCTGTTCGACATCGGCGTATTTTATCGGGAGGCCCCACGCTATCCCGTTCTTTCTGGCCGCGCCTTTCAGGAACCTTATGTCGAAATTTACGTTGTAGCCGGACAGGACCGTTGCATTGTGGGCCTTGCACCAAGCTTCGAAATGCTGAATCAGTTCTGCCTGGGTCTCCTTGTTCGGATCCCTGACCTGGGCCTCGGTGAAACCGTTTACCTGAAGCGCGTAAGGGTTGATTTCGGTGTCGTCATCTATCCTGCATTCCTCGTAAAAAGTGTCACCCGTCTCAGGGTCTATCGCCCCAAGGGCGACTATGCCGTTCCTAGTCGGGCTCAGCCCGGTAGTTTCGCTATCGAAGACGATAACATGCTCCATGGATACTCCTCATTATATAAGTGATGCGAAAATGTATTTAATACCTACAGCTTTTGGTCGCTGGCGCTAATCCGGCGCGCCTGATGCCAGTTTTGCAGATAGTGTTAAGCGGGCACTCCGCGCAGAGCGGATTTCTCTTCTTGCAAAGGTTCTTGCCCAGCTCAACGAATTGCGCATGGAAGTCCTTGTAAAGCTCAAGGTCCTGCTTTATCCCTGATTCGAAGAGACGCTTCAGGTCCCCGTAACTTATATCATCGCTTATGCTCGGGTCTATCCTGTGCATCGCCCTTCTCGTGTAGGCATCGACCACGAATGTGGGCTTCCCTGCGGCATAGAGCACTATTGAATCCGCGGTTTCCTCGCCTATGCCGTTCATAGAAAGCAGAACTTCCCTGAGTTCGCCCAGATCCAGCATGAACAGCCTATCGAGTCCGCCGTATTCACGCCTTATCAATGAGCATATATCGTGCAGCCTCTTTGCCTTCTGCCTATAGTACCCGCTTGGCCTGACAATGGCCTCCAGCCTGCGCAATGGCGTATCAGAAATTGAATGCATGTCCATACGGCCCTCGCGCTTGATGTTGCCTATGGCTTTCTCTACGTTCTTCCATGTGGTCTGCTGCGTCAGTATCGCGCCTACGAATATCTCAAACTGGGTCTCGCCTGGCCACCAGTCGAGGAAGCCGAATCTCTTCCGAAGCTTCTTGTATATCAGGTTAAGATCCGTTACTATACAAACACCCTGACCATTGTAGTTTGATATGTTCTGTTAGAATGCTCCAGTGCGCTGATTTAAGTTTGGCAGCAAAGTTTTTAACCTTGAATGCATCATATGCTATTGTTTGGTGTATTTATGGCGGAAACAGGCGCACCGGTCATAAGCCACGGGCTGGAGGGCGTATACATCGCCGAATCCAAGATATGCAAGGTTGATGGAAGCGCAGGAAGGCTGTACTACAGGGGCTATTCGATAGACCTGCTCGCCAACAACTCCACTTACGAGGAGGTGTGCTACCTAATACTCTACGGCAGGCTGCCGAAGAGGCGGGAACTCGATGCCTTCCGCAAAAAGCTTATCGAAGCGCGCCCGCTGCCTGGCATGGTGATAGACGTAATAGACGAGTTCGCCAGGAGGCAGGACCCGATGGACACGCTTAGGAGTGCAGTGTCTGCGCTGTCTGCATATGACAATGACATGAACGACAGCTCCGAGGCAGCCAACTTCGACAGGAGTGTTAATCTGGTCTCGAAACTGGCAGGTATAGTGGCAACCATAGGGAGGTGCAGGAACGGCGGGGGCTATGTGGAGCCGGACGGCACGCTTACACACGCGGAGAACCTGCTTTACATGCTGAACGGTTCAAGGCCGTCGCAGAAGGACGCAAAGCTGCTCGACCTAATGCTGATACTGCACGCGGAGCACAGCTCCAACGCCTCGACATTCTCCACCCTGGTAGCAGGCTCCACGCTGGCTGACCTCTACTCTGCGGTGACCTCCGGGATAGCCGCATTGAAGGGCCCGCTACACGGCGGCGCGGACGAGGCGGCACTTAGAATGATGAGGGCCATAGGTAGCCCAGACAACACTGAGAGGTACATAGAGGACGCCCTGAAGGGCAAGCGGAAGATCATGGGATTCGGACACAGGGTCTACAAGACGTACGACCCGCGTGCCATGATAATCAAGCAGGACCTCATCGCGCTGCAGGAGAACGAGTCGCAGGAGGTAAAGGCGCTTACGGCGATAGCGCTCAGGGCTGAGAAGATGATGATAGACAGGCTTGGCAAGACGCACGGCATATGGCCAAACATAGACTTTTTCGCCGGGCCGATATACGTATCGATGGGCATGCCGATAGAGATGTTCACTCCAGTGTTCGCGGCCAGCAGGATAGTCGGCTGGTGCGCGCACATGATGGAGTACTGGCAGAACAACAGGATATTCAGGCCGTTGGAGTATTACTCGGGACCGGTAGACTTGGAGTACGTGCCGCTGGATCGTAGGAAGTAGCTACTTGTGAACAGGACCCAACGCCTTTTCGTACGCCTCTCTGTCGAATTTGAGGTCCAGGACGTCGGCTATGTGCATCGCGTCTTCTAGCGCTATTGAGAGGCACGAGGTCGCGCCTGGCGAAGGCGTTATGTTGAATATCAGGTTGTGCTTACCGGGGATCTTGGATTCACCAAGGACCAGCGCCTTCTTCTTCTCGTCTATTATCTGCGGCCTTATCCCACCTATCCCCTTGGCGAAGTGTAGATCCCTGTCCTTGAGGGACGGCACTATTGTCTGCACCTCCTTCTTGAGGAACAGCTTTTTCCCTACGCCAGGCAGCATGTAAAGCATGTTATTCTTGAGTATGCGTCTGACGTCCTTGTCGCCAAGGAATATCTTCCTTATGCTGGACATCGTGGCCGTGTCGAACTCCACGGTCTTGAAGTAGTCCATCCTTGTCCCTGGCTCGTACCGCTCCAGCCTCATCGCGAGCGAGACGGTTGGGCCGAACCTAGTTATGTTCGGGTTTGTTATGTCTGGATCCCCGTGCACCGCAGCGAATGGTATGCCACCAATCTGCACCCTGTAGACCTTGCCATTCAGTACCTTGTGTGAGTAGTAGAAGTTGCCGCCAACAGAGAACGATGACAGGTTGGAGGCGTAGCCCATCGTCTTGGCGAAGTAGAGGCTATACGTACCAGCGGCGACGTCGACAAACTTGGCCTTGTACTCGACGCCCTTGGCAAATACGCTGTTGTCGCTTTCGCGCTCATCTATTCTGTCGACTTCAGTATCGAAGAGGACGTCAACCTTCGCGCCCTTCTTGTTGAGCGCTTTGGTGACCAATGAATGCGCAAGCGCATTGAAATTCACCATGTAGCCCGCATCTGACAGTATCGCCATCAGTTTGTCCTTAGGGTTCCTGCCCTTCACCACGTTGGGCTCTATCTTCGCAATCTCACCGCTGCCGATCTTCTTGGCACCGGGGAAAAGCTCCCTGAACTTCGGCGAGAATATGCTCTCTATTATATCCACTTCATTGTCGCCCACGCCGAGCACCATCTTCTGGCACTCCCGTATGTCGGCTTTCCTTTCCGCGGCTGGAAGTTTCGAAGTGAACCTGAGGACCCTCTCCGATGCTTCCTTCGTCTTCTTTGCTTTGTCTATCGAGTAGTTGGTCTCCACGTCGCCCCAGTGGAGGGTCTGCGAGTTGCTCGTGCTGTTGGAATTCAGCTGGCTTAGGTCGCCGTACTTCTCTATCAGCAGTATGCTCTTCAGGTCCGTGTAGGTGCTTATCGTGTAGAGCAGCGCAGAGCCTATTATGCCACCGCCCACTATTATTACATCGTATTCTTTGGCCATGCAACAGAACCCATGGGATTGCAAAGGGTTAGATTATGTGCCCGCAGCCTTCATTTCGCGAGCTTCTTTATCACATAATTTAGTATACCACCAGATTTATAATACTCTAGCTCCACCTGCGAGTCTATGCGGCTAGTGAGCTCGGCCTTTGCCTCGGTCCCGTCGCGTCTGAAGTAGCGCATCGTCACCTTGTCCCTCGGCTTCATGCCAGAATCCAGCTCTATGTCTATCGGCTTAATGAAGTCTATCTGCAGCGCTTCGGCGTCCTGCCCGCTAGCGAACTGCAGAGGGATTACGCCCATGCCTATGAGATTGCTCCTGTGTATCCTTTCGAAGCTTTTTGCCACTATGGCCTTTACGCCCAGCAACATCGGCCCCTTAGCCGCCCAGTCCCTGGAGCTGCCGGAGCCGTATTCTACGCCTGCCATGATCACCAGCGGAGTGCCTGATGACTTGTACAGCATCGCGGCATCGTATATCGGCATGCGCTGCTTGGTTGGCACATGCATTGTGAACCCTCCGACCACGCCAGGCAGCATCAGGTTCTTTATCAGGTTGTTGGCGAAAGTGCCCCTCACCATGACCTCGTGGTTGCCCCTGCGCGAGCCGTAAGTGTTGAAATTGGACTGGCTGATGCCGTGTTCCACAAGATATTTGCCTGCAGGGCTGTCCGCACCTATGGCGCCCGCGGGGGATATGTGGTCCGTTGAGATGGAATCGCCAAAAACAGCAAGCACTGCGGAGCCCTTTATCGGGGCTATGGGCCTCTCGCTGCCCATTTTGAAATCGTCGAAGAAAGGCGCGCGCCGGATGTAGGTGCTCTTCTCCTCCCAGACGTACATCTCGCCTGATGGGCTCTTCAGGTTGTTCCAGTAAGGATTCACGTCGAATATGTTGCTGCCGTATTCCTTGTCGAACATGTCGACGCTCAGAACTTTCCTTACCGTGTCGTTGATCTCCTCCTTTGTAGGCCAGATGTCCTTAAGGTATACGTCCTCCCCCTTCCCGTTCTTGGCGAGCGGTTCCCTGGTCAGGTCCTTCAGCACTGTGCCGGCTATCGCGAATGCGACCAGGAGCGGGGGCGACATCAGGTAGTTGGCCTTCACGTCCCTGTGTATCCTGGCCTCGTAGTTCCTGTTGCCCGAAAGCACCGCAGCAACGGCAAGGCCGTTGGCGTTTATGGCCTCGCTCTGCTTCTCTATCAGCTTGCCGCTGTTGCCTATGCACGTTATGCAACCGTAGCCTACAAGATCAAAGCCCAGCTTACCGAGCGGTTTTATAAGGTCGGCCTTCTCCAGGTATCTGGTGACGACCCTGGATCCCGGACCTAGGCTCGTCTTGACCTTCCTTGTATCGACCCTGAGGCCGTGCTCCAGCGCCTTCTTGGCGAGCAGGCCCGCCGCTATCATGACGTATGGATTGCTTGTGTTGGTACAACTGGTTATCGAGGATATAACTACATCGCCGTCACTCAACACGGCCTCGTAACCATCATCGTACTTGAGCTTTATGCTCTTGGCCTTCTGCCTCGGGGGCGGAGCCTTCCCGTTCCCATTGCCTGATACTGGGCTTTCCTCGTTCCAGCGCGTGTTGTCCTTAGACTGCACGGAGTGCTGATGCGCCTCTTCCCCGACCTCCAGCATGAACACGTTCCTGAACTCGTTGGCTATGTCCTCGAGCGGTATCTGCTGCTTGGGCTGGCTCGGGCCGGACACGCTGGGCACTATCTTGCCTAGGTCCACTTCCAGTATGTCGCTGTAATCTACGTTCCCGTAGTCGATGCCCAGCATATTCTGGGACTCATAGTACTTCTTGACCAGCTCTATCTGCACCTCGCTCCTGCCCGTACTTTTCATGTACCTCAGCGTCTCATCGTCGACAGGGAACAGCGCTATAGTCGCGCCGTACTCTGGGCACATGTTCGACAGCGTAGCCCTGTCAGGCAGGGAGAGGCTCCCCAGCCCGTCGCCGAAGAACTCTACGAACATGTTGACTACGCCCTTGTCCCTCAGCATCTTGGTAAGCGTCAGCGCGAAATCCGTTGCAGTTATGCCGTCATTCAGTTTCCCCCTCAGATGCACGCCAAGCACCTTTGGCATCACGAATGACACCGGCTGGCCGAGCAGCGCGGCCTCCGCCTCTATGCCGCCGACGCCGAATCCCACTACGCCGAGGCCGTTTATCATTGTAGTGTGCGAATCAGTACCAACCAGGGTATCAGGCATTGCTACAATGCCATCCTTGCCTTCCTTAGTTGCAACGCATGTGGCAAGGTACTCCAGATTGACCTGATGGCATATGCCTGCCGATGGCGGGAACACCCTGAAGCCTTTGTAGGCCTGGCTGCCCCACTTAAGCAGTTGGTAGCGCTCGGCGTTCCTCTCCATCTCCTTTTCCTGGTTTATCTCTATGGCATTGGCGACATTGAAAGCGTCGACCTGGACGGAGTGATCTATTATGAGGTCAATCGGAACTATGGGCTGTATCAGGCTCCCCTCCTTGCCCAGCTTGACGACGTAGTCGCGCATCGTCGCCATGTCCACGACCGCGGGCACGCCTGTGAAGTCCTGCATCAGTATGCGCGATACCTTGAACGGTATGTCCACGTCCTTCGGGGCCTTTGCGTTCCAGTTCGCAAGCTCGACCACGTCTTCGTAGGTGACCTCGTAGTTGTCGAGGTTCCTTAGCAGCGACTCTAGCACTATGCGTATTGAGAAAGGCAACCTTGATATCTTGCCTATGCCTTTTGATTCCAGGTACGGCAGCGAGTAGTAATTGATCAGCCGCCCGTCTGAGAGCTTGAAGCTTGAAATGCTTTCCTTCCTTATGTCCGGTTTGACGTTGGCCATGATTAACATATGCACAGAATTATTTAAATACGTGATTAGGCAGCGTTGTGGTTGAAAGTAAATCCATTGCCTGCATGCAACAAGGAGCAATGGCAAACTTGGCAAGCAGCAGAGAAATCATGCGTTGGTGCCGCTTTTCTTCTTTGTAAGCGCAAAGTACGCCGCGGCTATGATTATCACTGCGATTATGGCTGCCGGCACTATGTAGGATACCTGGCCTCCCACGGCCTGCGGCGTAGGCGGTTGCCCAGATGCATTGGACTGCCGAGGAACCGTAGTTGATGCGCTGGTCATTACTGTTTGCATGGCGGTGGTTGTTGGGGCAGTTGTGATAGTTGTAATGCTAGTTGTGGACGATGTGCTGGTGGGCTGCGGCATGGTTATGGCGCTGACTGTCCCGTCGCCGTAGTTGGATGTGTAAGCCAAAGTGCCGGATGGGTTAATTGCAATCCAAGACGGGTTAAGGCCGACATGTATCAGGGACACCGCCTTGTTGTCGCTCACGTTTATCACGCTCACGGTATTGTCATTCCAGTTGGACACATATGCGAACTCGCCTGATGGCGAGAATGCTACACCGTCAGGTCCGGTACCAACCTGTATCGTTGCAATGACTTTGCCGGTACTTACATTTATCACGCTAACTGCATTGTCATAGCTGTCAGTGACGTATGCGAAGGCGCCGGATGGGGCGAACGCGACTGCATTTGGGTCAGAGCCTACTTTTATCGTGCCTGTCACCTTATTCGTGGTCACGTTTATAACGCTCACGGTATTGTCACCGGCGTTTACAACGTATGCAATAGTGCCAGAGGGGTTTATCGCCACCCAGAACGGGCTCAGCCCGACCCCTATATTTTCTATAGTCTTGCCGATTGAGACGTTGATCACGCTAACAGAATGATTCGCATTGTTGGTCACGTACGCTAATGAGCCTGACGGCGTAAACGCCACCCCGGACGGGTTTGATTGCACGGTTATGTTGCCGATTACCTTGCTAGTTGTAGCGTTTATAACACTCACGCTGAAACCGCCCTCGTTAGGCACGTACGCGAACGCGCCGGATGGGGCGAACGCGACTCCTGCCGGCGCTAGGCCCACATCTACAGTATGTATGACTGTGCTATTTGCCGCATCGATAATGCTTACTGTGTCGCTGCCATGATTCGGCACATACGCGAGCTTTCCGGAAGGGGAGAACGCCACCCAATAAGCGCCTAGCCCTATGTTTATGCTCTTCACAGTATAAGCCGTAGAGTTGGCCGCCGAAGCATATGCCACGTTTGCTTGAAACATTACCAAGGACGCGAATGCCATTGCGGCCAATGCCAGATCAAGAGCTATTGCAGGTCGTACCATTAAACCACGGCGCAGTTCGAATAAAACTCGATTTTAAGAATGGAAGCGAGAGCTTAATAATATTGCTTGCGGGCTTATGATTTTACCGATTTTGAATCGATGGCTTAAGCACAGCAGTGGTTTTAGCGCATGCGTGCAGTATTAATATCTGGCTTTCGAATTAGGATTATGGCATCTGCCAAACTGTTGGAAGAGGGTGACGCAAGGCTCTTGGCCAAGAAGTTGGAGGGGCATTACAAAGGGGTCAAGTATTACCTGAACTTCGGCAGCCCGATAGACCTGCTTGTAGCTGCGATACTTTCCGCTCAGACGCACGACGAGGTAGTCAACAGGCTGACTCCCGAGCTGTTCGCCAAGTACAAGACCGCGTCGGACTATGCTAATGCCGACCAAGAAGAGCTAATAGGTTACGTAAGGAGCGTCAGTTTCGCGGGCAACAAGGCCAAGAACATAATAAAGGCGTGCGCTATCATAGAGGGCCGGTACATGGGCAGGGTGCCGGACTCGATCGAAGCGCTTACCGCTCTGCCCGGAGTCGGCAGGAAGACCGCCAATACCATACTGATCAACGCGTACGGGATAGTGACGGGCATACCAGTCGACACATGGGTGATAAAGCTGTCGTATAGGCTAGGGCTCAGCGGAAAAATGGATCCTGACAAGATCGAGGCGGACTTGAAGGAGATCATACCGAGGGGGTACTGGCACAATTTCGCGTACGTGCTTAAAGCCCACGGCAAGAATATATGCGGTGCGGTGCCGGTGTGCAGCAAGTGCCCGGTAAATGCGATATGCCCAAAGAACGGCGTCACGAAGCGATTATGATGGAGGTAATAGCGGATTTGCACATTCATTCGAGATACGCCATGGCCTGCAGCGGCAGGATAACACTCCAGGGGATGGAAGCCACTGCCCTTGGGAAAGGCATAAACCTGATAAGCACAGGCGATTTCACACACCCAGAATGGCTCTCAGAGATAAAGAAGACGCTGGAGCCGTGCGGCGATGCTGGCTTATTTAAAATAAGGGGTTCGGAATCAAAATTGAGGTTCGTCCTGGGATCAGAGGTATCCACCATCTTTACCGGCAAGGATAACACCTCAAAAAAGATACATAACTGCGTACTTATGCCTTCGATAGAGTCTGTCGAAGCGCTCAATGCCGAGCTTTCAAGATTCGGCTCCTTGAGCTCTGATGGCAGGCCCGCGCTGTCAATGTCGGCAGCCGAGCTTGTGGAAAAGGTCTTCAATGCAGACCGGAACGCGTTCGTCTTCCCAGCGCATGCATGGACCCCTTACTTCGGCGTCTTCGGCTCCTTCTCAGGCTTCGATTCCATGAAAGACGCTTACCAGGACCAGGAGAAGCACATCCGTGCGCTGGAGACCGGATTAAGTTCAGACCCGATAATGAACTGGCGCGTCTCTGCCTTGGACAAATATGCGCTGATCTCCAATAGCGACATGCATTCGCTTGAGAAGATGGGGAGGGAGGCCAACGTCTTGGAGATAAAGGAAAATGAGATGACCTACGATTCGATAATAAAAGCGATAACTGAAAAAGACGCCCACGGATTCAAGCAAACGATAGAGTTCTACCCGGAGGAGGGCAAGTACCATTACGATGGGCACAGGCAGTGCAACTTTTCCGTGAATCCAGACACTAACAAGCTCACTAAATGCCCGGTCTGCGGGAAGCGTCTAGTCATAGGAGTGTTGCACAGGGTCAACGACTTGGCTGACAGACCAGTAGGTTATAGGCCTAAGGGAGCGGTGCCGTATGTGCATATGGTGCCGCTGAGGGAGGTCATAGCTTACGTTCTTAAGAAGACTACATACTCACCAGTCGTAACGGCCATGTATGATGGCTTGGTGTCTGCACTTGGGTCAGAGTTCAACATACTGGGCACTGCAGATCTTGATAGGATAACGGAGCTATCGAACGATATGGTAAGCACTGCGATACACAACATAAGGGAGGATAAAATTAACATAACCCCGGGCTATGACGGCGTGTTCGGGAAACTTAATCTTATAGAATCTGGTAGCAAGTTAACGGAGACTGTCAAGAAGCAGAAGAGTATATTGGAATTCAAGTGATGAACGCTTTGCTTTTAGGCTTGTTTTTCGGTTTATATACGTATATACGGCGATGTCGATTTAGTTCCGCTCCAATTTATTGTTTACATAATTAGCTTCAGATGCTATTTCTCTACCCATATGTTCCAACACGGTAGCCTTGTTGATTATATCCGATTTAAATAAGTAGCGGCCAGTAAATGCAGTTATTTTGTTACCTTTATCTAGTATATACTCAGGAATGCCGACTTGGAAGCTCTGCGGATTTGTAAAAGCTTCCTTTATGAATACTGGAATCGGCATTTCTGAATTATAAGCCAACGCCTCTGCTATACCAAGGCGAGGAAGGGCATATATGTCTATGTAACTTTTATGCGCATCTGCTATGAGCACTTCTTCATAATACTCTTTTTGTGACATGCCATTTACGCATTTGAGCATGTCGTTATAATATGCAGCTATAGCTAAACCATCAGTGTCAACTGCAGCTAAGATAGACTTAGAAAGTGCTTCTGCAGTAGTAGGTTCACCGCTTAATACATGCGCAGCATATACACCAATTATCTGGGCCAACTAGAGTCGCAACTCCATCCCCATTTCGCAGAACCTTTTCTATCTTAACTTCTATTTCATCTCCTATTTCGACAGGAGCGTTAGTAACAGGAATTCCTTGCGACATTTTATCCACAAATATATTCGACAACAGCATCAATCAATTACTCCGTCCTTCTTGAACCTTATAAGCGCGCGTATGAACTCAAGCTCGTCGAACTCGCCCATCCCGCCGAGTTCTGCCGCGACCTTTTCCGCTTCGTATGCATAAGGCTTGCCGGCTACTTCTGGCGGAGCCGCATAAGGCTGCTGCATCTCCTCCGGGCTACGCTTCCTTGTGTTTATCAGCTTGTCGCATATGTCTGAGATTTGCAGGTCCTGGAATATCTGGTCGGAGTGCTTGGACACCCTCGTGTTTGCCAGCCTCCGCTTTATCTCGTCTATCGGCATCTCGGTTATTATTATCAGGTAGTAGTCATCGTGCTCCTTTGACTCCATGAACCTTTTCATCTTCCTTATGAAATCGTAATTGAAGAAGTCGCCCCCATGCGGCTCGAGTATCACGGTCTTGCCGTTGCATTTCGGGCTTTCCAGATCGAAATCAGGCGTGTATATGCGCACGCTTCCGTCTTCCTTGCTGGTATATTCTATGTGGTGCTGAGTGATATGCCTTATCTGCAGCTTATTCAGTATCGAGTCGACCCTTTCTTCAAAGTCTGAAAGCAGCTCGTTCCCGTTGTTTACGGCCTTCGCAGGGCTGCCCCTGATCAGACCGGTCAGATTTTGTGCAGATTCCCGGCCATTTTCAGGGCCCGCCGTTTTTTCTTCAGCCAAAACCACACCCTTTCCTAATTTTAATTATCCGCTGCACATATATAAGAGATTCCTTTTGGCAGACGAGGTGAAAGCGGCATCCTAACGCCCCAAAGAGCGCATTGGAACCGCTAAAGCGGCGGGAGGCCGAAGTCGCCCACGTGCACGTACATGCCGCCTATCCACAATGTCTCCGTGGCCTTCCTGCTTTTTATATAATCATTCAATGCGCCGGTGCTTTCGAAAGAGTCTATCACGATGCTGAATTCGTGCCTGCCGCCATTGAAGTCCTTGAAGTCCTGACTTTCATAGTATATCTCTGCATTGTCCTGCTCGAATTTCTCCTTCTGGGCGAGCTCCAGCAGCTTCTTCCCGGATGGCGAGTCTAGTCTCTCGAGCAGCAGGGGCGAATCCTTGCCGCGGTGGTCGTAGCTCACCCCGCGCAAAGAATTGAATATCAAGTATGCGAGCTCTTTCGCTTCGTGCCATTCCTTCCGTTCGCCCGTCTGGTCGGCCGCTTTTTCGGTCGCTTTGACTATGCAATATATGTTATACCACACGCTACCACCAATTTGGATACTATCCCATTAATCTCTTATAAACATTTGCTTGGCATGAACGCGGATCCGCATTCATATGGCAGATGCAGGCGTGGCGGATTGAGATGCGCTAAAGCGTGCCGGGAAACCCGAAGCCGCGTAGTGCTATGGATGGTAAACGCGAAGTCAATCGACGATTCCGTCGTCCTTGAGCCGGATAAGCGTGCGTATGAACTCGCGGTCATCGAATCTCTTCATCCCCCCGAGTTCGTCGCTCACTTTCTGGGCATCTGCCCAATGGGGCTTCGCAGAGTTTTTGGGGTCGCTGCCCTCTATCTTCTTCTGCACCTCCTCGTCGGTACGCATCCTTGTGGTTACCATCTTGTCGCATATGTTGGACACGTCGAGGTTCCTCTTTATGTGCTTCCGCCTAGCGTAGTCGGCCAGCATGTCGTTTATCTCGGCCACGGGCCTATCAGTTATCATTATCAGGTAGTAGTCGCTGTTGTGCTCCTTCGAATCCATGAACCTTATCATCTTTTCGAAGAACTTGTCATTGAAGTACCTCCCTCCGTGAGGCTCGAGTATCACGGTCTTGCCCTGGTATTTTGGGCTTTCCAGATCGAAATCGGGCGTGTAGATGTAGGGCCTCTGCTGGCCGCTCTCGTCTGTCCACATCTTGCTTCCGTTCTCGTCGCTGTAATTTATGTGGTGCTGTGTTATGTGTTTTATCTGGATCTTGTTCAGTATGTCTTCTACCCTCTCTTCGAAGCTCGAGAGCAGCACTACATCTCCGGTGTCTTCTATCTCTCCCTCAATGGCAGATTTGAGCGCCGCATTTGGCGTATCTGTATGCAGAGTGTTATCCGTTTCCCTGAGCAGTTCAGTCAAACTTTGCGTGAGCCCTAAGTCCCTTTGCCAAGATGCTATTTTTTCTCCAGCCAAAACCACACCTCTACTTATTTTACTTTGACAACAGCACATATATAATTGGTCCCTTTTGCGGAAATTTCCTGCTTCACTGTCAGGCGCCCTTACCGAGCCACTTTATTTCCTTGTCCGAGAGACCGTACCTTGATTCGAAGAATGAGTAGGCCTCCTCCTCCATGCCATGCTCATGCGCCAGCCTTATCATAGAGTTGAATATGGGGAAATATTCGCTCGCTATGACCTTGAGGCTGGCGTGTATGGTGCGCTGCATCTTCGCGGCTATCTGCTTGTCGGTGCCCCTGCCCTCCTTCGATGCGCTCAGCTCCTTTATCACCCTTGGGAATGCGTATCTCTTGAACGTGGTAGGTGAATGCCGCTTTGCCAGCGCGACGCCGCTTGACACAAGAAGGCTTGAGTACTTCCAGTAGTTGTAATTCTGCGACCTCATCGCGCGCGACAGGAACATCGTCGATCTTGCTATGGAATCGTAAGCCGCGGATATGTCTGAAGGATAGGAGTACCTGTTAGGTATGTTCTCCTCCATCCAGTTAACCACCATGTCCAGCTCTATGTCCCCTGATATGGAACGCTGGGCGCTCTGCGACGCTGCAATCGTGTATGAGGAGAATATGCGGTCCAGTGCGGTGAATATCTCTGCCTTGCGGTCGCGGAGCCCTATTATGTCTGTGGCTTCATCGCCCGCGCCGGACAGCGCGAACGCGTCCATGAACGCGCTCCTGACGTCGCCAGCTGCGGTCTTGGCTATGGCAGCTATCATTACCCTGCTCAGTCCGAGCTTACGGCTATCCGACAGCCTTGTGAGCGCGCTTGCCATCGTGTCTTCCGGCACCTTGGTGAACCTGACGTCATCGGTGAGACCGCGCAGGAACGCTATGCTCTTGTCCCATTTGTCGTTCGCTATGAGCATTATGGGACTCTTTGACTCGCGTATCAGCCTGGGTATGGCGGTGTTGGCGCCCTTGTCGAACTTTGGCGCGAGCTCGTCTATCTCGTCCAGTATTATTACGTTCCTTTTGCCGAACAGCGTCCTGGAGTTGGATGCCGAGATGAGCACCTTCTCTATGGTCTCCTTGTCCCTGTAGTCGCTGGCGCTTAGCTCAACCATGTTCCACTTGAACTCGGATGCCAGCGCATGGGCAGCAGCAGTCTTGCCGGTGCCCGACGGGCCGTAGATCAGGAGCGGGCGGCGCTTTATCCCACGCTCCACGTCGCTTGCGAACTTCCTCAGCTCCGCTACGGCCGCGCCGTTGCCAATTATCTCGTCAAGCGAGGCTATTGCAATGCTGTATTGCGACGTTTCCATCCCCACACCGCTGAAGGAATACCAGGACCTAATATGGACTACAACCATTGTATATTCCGATTTTATTGAAACGATAAGGTATTTAAGAATTGCACAGTGATATATAGAGGTACTGCCTTCGGGCAGGCGCCAGGCGCTCCGTTATAGAGTATGCGGGTAAGCACATGATCCACTTAGATTACGTACCGAACCACATCGCTTTGATACCGGACGGCAACAGGCGATGGTCCAGGAGCCACAGGTCCAGGCTCTACAGCAGCTACAACCTCGGGATAGAGAAGTTCATAAACTTCAGCATATGGGCCAAGGGCTTCGGCGTAAAGACGCTTACCGTGTGGGCGCTTTCCACGGAGAACATAAAGAACAGGAGCAGGACTGAGCTTTCCATACTCTACGGCCTTTATACGAAGATGGCCAATGACAAGCAGATATTCCAGACGCTCAAGAGGAACGGCGCGCGGATAACGGTCATGGGCGACCTTGATATACTGCCGAAGCCGGTAAGGGCTGCGCTGCACGGGTTGGAGCGCAGGACGCGCACCTTCAAGGATTTCTCGATAAACATATTGATAGGCTATGGCGGCAAGGATGACATAATACACGCAGTCAAGAGGCTGATAGCCGAGAAGGGCGGCAGGATACGCCGCATAAACGAGGACATAATAAGGGCTTACCTAAGGACTTCGGCCCTGCCGGACGCGGACCTTATAATAAGGACTTCCGGCGAGATGAGGCTTTCAGGGTTCCTGCCGTGGCAGTCCGGGTACTCGGAGCTTTATTTCGCCAGGAAGTACTGGCCGGATTTCAACAAGAGGGATCTGGAGAGGGCGCTTAGGAACTTTTCTACAAGGCAACGCAGATTCGGTAAGTAGCGTGTTTTGATGCCGCCTACACATGATAGGGGTAACTTATTTTCCAACACGGAGCTTTTCAGGAAGCGTCTGCCTAGCAAATCCTCGATCTTCACCGTGCTGCTCCTGCTGAGCGTTGTCATGGGCATCGCATCCGTTGGCCTTGTTAACAACGCCCAGTTCGAAAGCAACACCAACCAGATCATAGTGGACGGGCTCCTTACCGGCATGGTGGCCATAACGCTGCCAACCGTGCTGACTGCCATATTCATAAAGGTGCTTAGGTGGAGGGCGGAGATAAAGCACATACTCTTCGTGGCCTTGATGGGGGAGGCGTTATATTCCATATTCCTGGTCATCGCAAGCGCTACCACCATATTGAGGCCCCTCTACGGGATGGCAGGCGTCATAATATTGGTAGGCGACGCCAGCATAGTCGCATGGTGGCTCTTCGTCAACAAGGTGATGTTCGGCCATAGGAAAGGGGGCGTGTTAACTGCGCTGGTGCAGCCGACCCTCAACGTTCTAACCTACATACCTGCATCCAACTTCCTTTTCATAGTATCCAGCTCGATAAAGCTGCTTTTCATAAAGCTGTACGTAGGGATATTCATTTTCATAATGATGACATACGCCATACTGTACATATTCGACAGGCCTATGCAGAGGAGCATGGGCTTCCCTGCGATAGACGCGTTTTCCAAGATGTTCCAGAGCCTGCTATTTGACACGAACATAGCCTCGCCTTTCGGGCCAAAGTTCGGTAGCACAGTGGAGATAGACTGCGGCACACTTGTCATGAAAGGCAGTAACGGCGGCATAAAATCAGTCTTCTTCCTGCCGGTGATACACTACGGCCCTGCCGGGGCGATAGGCGGCAGCAACTTCCCATACATACTAGAAAGGAGGATAAACGATAAGTACAGGGCCAACGGATTCATAATGCACGCCACCGTAAACGAGGATTTCAACCCGGTATCCTCGTGGCAGATTGCGCAGCTTTACTCCGCACTGGACTCATCGATATCCAAGGCGACGAAGCTTGACGGTTCTGCCAAGTACTTCGAAAGCACGTTCAACAACGCCACCGTAAAGAAGCTTGAAATAGGGAAACTCGCGATCGTGACATTCACTAGGGCGCCAAGGATAACTGAGGACGTGTCACCTGAGGCAGCGCTCATTTTCACACAGCTTTTCAAGAACACGAACAGCTACGTCATGCTCATAGACGCACATAATTCGCGCATGGAGATGGCGGACAAGAAGGAACTGGACGGGGTGGCGTTCAATTCCAAGTACATGAACGATTATATAGAGGCGATAAAGAGACTTGGGAAACCGCTCAAAAGATCTCACAGTGGCTTGGTATTCGGGTCGGGGAGCGTAGAGGCTTACTACGAGCTCGGATCCCCGGAGGATATCGCACATGGCAACATCAACGTCGCGGTATTCGATATAAACAGGTCGAAGTTCGGAATGATACAGTTCAATTCCAACAACATGCTGCCGTCACTGAGGACCCGCATTGTGGAGCACGTAAGGGAGAAATACAATATAAACGCAGAGGTTTACACGACGGATACACACGAAGTCAACTCACTGAGCAGAAATGCAAGCAATGTGCTTGGCAGGCATACTGGTTACACCAAGCTTATAGGCCTGGTGGACAGGGCGATAGACGCGGCGCTGACAGACATGGGTCCTGTGGATGCCTTCTACGCCAACACGAAGATAAAGAATTTCCAGGTATGGGGCAGGAACGTCAGGGAGCGAATGCTCCAGGTTGCCAACTCCGTAATAGCAATCGCAAAGATACTGGTCCCGATAACGATTGTTGGAGGGTTCATAATAGCGGCTTGGATTATCTCGGTAATATGACAGTTGGTTTATGTGCAGGCAGAAGCAGCTGAGTATATAGTGTTCATCTCATTCCTGTTACTTAGCCTGGCAGCGGTGCTTTTGTTCATACTGAGCTCTGCCAAAGACAGGAGGACCGGGCTCATGCTCGCAGCTACGTTCGGCCTGTCGTTCCTTGCGGCGATGGCTTGGTATATCCTTCAGGCGCCTGCGTACTTTACGCCGCTGTTGATCGGCCTGCTTTCGCTTACCCTGTTCTTCACGCTCATGACTTTCTGCTACTCGAGCCACGGTCCAGGCTTTTACGCCTTCCTTGCCGATGCACTGCTGCTGATGCTATGCCTGTCTACCGCGTTCGGAGTGCAGCAGGCAATGAACTTTATGGCGGCCATGGCGATAGGGGGCGCGTTCGGAGCCGTATCTAACGGGAAGGTGTTCCACTTCAATGGCAATAAGACGAAGTTCAAGCCCAGCGCGCATAGGAGGCATCTCGAGATAAAGCGTGACATTTTCCAGATTGCGATTGGCGCCGCGGTCATATTGGTAATCCTAACATACGGCGTTTATGCCAGGACCATAGTATTCGCGGCGATACTTCTGGGGCTTGCATACAGCAACGTAGTCGGGCGGATTCATGGCGTGCCGTTTGCTGGGTTCCTGCACTCTATGGAGCGCAGCAGGACCACTTTCGGCCTCGGGGCGCTTTATCTCGCGGTTGGCGTTGCCATGATACTCGGCATGGTCGCAAGCACTGATCTCATCCTGCTGAGCCTTATAGCGCTGTTCTTCGGGGACTCGGCCGCGACTATCGGCGGGACGCTGTTCGGCAGCATCAAACTCCCGTACAACAGATCCAAATCGCTGCAGGGCCTGATAGGGTATTTTGTGGTTGTGGCGGCGCTCGGATATTTCGTTGTGGGGGTTTACTCGCTCATCATCGGACTGATGTTCGCGGTGGTCGAGAGCATGGATCTGCACATAGACGACAACCTTGCGATAGCGCTTTTTACAGTCGTAATTTCTTTCGTTTGATTCCTGATTTTTGCGCGCGAAATTTTTGCGACGTCATTTTCCCATTTTTTATGAATACCACTATTCGGGCCTTTGCATTTCATTTAAAAACTCTTCTTTGCAAAGCTATCTTTGTTCTGGTAGGGTGCTTTGTTGGCCAAGCAAAGGGGTTTCAGCCTTTATGACATAGAGCAGTTCATAAGGGAGGCCGGCGCCGAGAAGATAAACGAGAAAGCCGTGGTAAGCCTTGAAAGGGAGCTGGAGGACACGGTGAACGAGCTAATCAACGAGGCATCAATGTACGCTAATTATGCAGGGCGGAAGCGCCTGATAAAGCTATCCGACATAGAGCTCGCGAACGGCCAGGGCAAAAGGGCCAAACTCTACATCATGCGCGACAAGAACGTCAGCATTGGGGCCAAGAGAAAGCGGCGCATCTATGCCGCTGCAAGGCCGGCACTAAAGCAGTGACGCGGCCTTTAGGCCGAATGCGAGGGCCACAAAGCCGAATTCTATAAGCCACATGTACAGCGACACCTCCCATTCCCTGCACCGCTTCAAGTTCATTATCACGTGGGTCCAGCTGTATATCTTCTTGCCGTACGGAGGCTCGAAGGTACCGTCCTTCCTGAGCTTGCCCAGGTCAGTCACCTTGAACTTTTTCCTTGCATGGAGTATGAATTCTATTATGTACGGTATGAAGACCACAAGTCCGAACGATTCCATGTTGCCAAGCACTGCGGCAACCACTATCACCGTACCGACACCGTACGTGAAGCTATCCCCTGGTGTAATCTTTGACGGATATATGTTGAACAGGAGAAACGCTATTATAGATGCGGAAAGCACGCCAGTCAGCAGCGCCCCTGCGTATGTGCCGTAGATTATGCTGTACAGGAACATGCCGAGCGTGATTACCAATCCTGTGCCGCCGGCTATGCCGTCAAATCCGCCGAGCAGGTTGAACGCGTTAGCAGCGAATATAACAGCAAGCGGTATTATCAGCAGAGGATATAGTAGGCCGAAATTTACGGGACCCAAGAATGGTATCCGTACCACTGTTACGCCGGCGTTTATCGCTACCAGGGGTATGGCGCCTATCAGCGTCAGCAGTGGCTTCTGCCACTGCTTCAGCCCTTTCCTTGTGTCCATCATATCCGTTGTCATGACCGGTTTGCGCTTGACGTTTACGTCGTCGAGAAAACCCACGAACGCTACAAGCAGCACGGCGAGCAGCGCGGCGAACAGCGACTCGATGGGTGAGACAGGGGCGTATAGGGCCGACGTTGGCGATGGGAAGCTGGCGCCGAATATGTACGTCAATATGCCTATTGTAAAGCCGAAGGCGACGGCCACGCCGCCGCTGCTAGGTACGGTTGGCTTGTCCCGCTTGTTATGGTCAGGCGATGTTATACCTGCCTCGAACATGTATGATTTTATGAAGAGTACGGCTATTACGGACAGGACAAAAGCCACTATGCACGGTATTAGCACGGTCAAATACGTGTGATACGCCATAGTATTACCGCGGATAGTAGCTTTAATTAATGTAAGCTATTATATTTATCGTAATTGTTGCCATTTCCAAGCGGTATGCCCTTGTAGTATAACTTGGATAGAACGTGGGCTTGCGGAGCCTGTGATCCGGGTTCAAATCCCGGCAAGGGCGATTATTTGCATTTGCGGCCGTTATTGCAATTATACCAGGTTGAAGCTTCAGTTACAGCGACATCCTGATGAACTCGGATATTTCGTCTTCTTCGAGGTCGAAAACGTAGCTATCCACGTGCTTCTTTGGTATGACTAGGGCCTGCCCCCTATGTTAGGGAAGATGTCAATTGAGGCAAGGTGCTTTTCGTCTTCATATATCTTGTAGGAGTGCATCTCGCCGTTGGCTATGTCGCAGAACGGGCAGTTGCGTGCAGCCATGGGCTTTATTACGGCTATGTGGTTATTATTCACTGAATTTGCTGGCCTGATGGCGACCAGATATAGCCTATCGTGCTGTATATCAGCTTTGCTGCCAGGTAGTTGGGGGCCACGACTCCGGGTATAGGGCTCAACTCGGTGAAATCCAGGCCTATTATGTTCTTGGCCATAAGGGCGCCCTTGAGTATCTCCTTCAACCTCGTGTATGTGAACCCGCCCGGTTCTGGCGTGCCAACGCTCGGCATTTCGCTAGGGTCTAGCACGTCCAGGTCTATCGTTAGGTATATGTCCTTCAGCGTGTTGTTCCTTATGGTGTTTATGGCTTCGGCGGTACTCATGCCGTATATGCTTTCCATGAAAAGTATGTCTTCGCCGTACTTGCTCGCGCTCTGGCCGTCTATGCTCCTCACGCCTACGCTGTAGCAGCTTTTCGCCAGCTCCCTGGCCCGCGCCATGACGCATGCATGGCAGTATTTAGTGCCGAAAAGCTCGTCCCTAGAGTCTGAATGCGCGTCGAAGTGCAGCACGGTGAAGTTCTTATCCCTCTTTGCGAGCGCGCTTATGGAGCCTATAGATATTGTGTGCTCCCCGCCAAGCAGCAATGGTATCTTGGAATCATCAAGAATCAGGGAAACCTCCTTTTCTATCCTTCTTATCGTATTTTCTGGTGAGCTGAGGTCAGGGGCTAGCTCTTCGGTCGTGTATATGCCCACCTTGCTTGGATTGCCGCGCATCTCCTCGCTGTATAGCTCCATGTTTCTGCTTGCTTCTATTATGGCCCTTGGTCCGTCCCTGCTTCCCGACTTGTATGTAACTGTTGAATCGTACGGCACCGGTATGACCACTATCCTTGCAGATTTGTAATCCTGGTCCTCTAGTCCGAAAAGGTTGTACGGAGGCATGGCATTTAGTAGTTTCATTGTAGCACTTGGTTAGTAGGTACGCACATTGTTTTAGCAGTTTTGCTTGGTTTTTAGGCTGAATCGCACGGTTATGCTAACATTCTGAGTATTAAAAAAATTTCCTTTTATTACTTGTATGCTTGTAAAGGCGATTGGTGCTTTATTTGGTACACTAAGAAAGTGTTTTTATTCTTGAGTGTGATACTAAGCCGGTGTATTTTATGTCAGGCAAGATAAGATGCGCGCACATATTGGTCAAGAACGAAGCGATTGCGCAGGCCGTACTAGAAAAAATAAAGCAGGGGGAGAGCTTCGCAAAGCTGGCGGAGCAGTATTCGATTGACGGCTCGAGGAAGCACGGCGGTGATCTTGGCCTGTTCGGCAGGGGCGAGATGGTAAGGCCATTTGAAGAAGCCGCATTCAAGCTGAACAAGGGGGATGTCTCCGGCATAGTAAAGACGGAATTCGGGTACCACATAATAAAGAGGCTGGAATGATCACTCAATAAGCCCTAGCTTCCTGAATACACCATCGTAGAATTCGTACGTCCTCGCGGCGGAGAATAAGCTAAGGTTTTCTTCATGCCTAATGTACTTGCTTTTGTCATTGCCGTTTAAGATTTCTAGGACCTTATCCGGCAGTTCAACTTCAGCCTCGACCACGCACATGTCCCTGACCTCTTTTGGTATAGGGGAGTAGTCAGGAAGCACGACTGGGGTGCCCAAAGCTATACTCTCTATGGTTATTATGCTCAGCCCTTCGCGCTCTGACATCATCAAGAAGAGGGCTGAAGTTGCTATGTCATCGTATAGCTTTGTTTTATCCTTGTCGTTGTAGAATGGCTTAAGCTTGATATTCTTTTTTATGCCAATTTCGTTTACCATTTTACGTATGTTGGCCTTTTCCGGCCCGTTACCTATTATTACGGCCCTGACATCCGGCATCGATCTAGCCACTTTTTTAACAATATTCAGGATTTCGTCTATTTTTTTCTCCTTTATTAAGCGGCCGGAGAAGATAATCTTGTGCCTCTCGTAATTGTGATGCTTGTCTCTTATTTTGGCAAGCTTATCAGTGTCGGTAACCGGAACGAATACGCCGCCGATCCTGTGCTCGCCAATTCCACTAGCCCTTAACCTCCGCTCCACCTCTGATGAGTTTATTATATACATGTCAGCGGAGCCGAAGAAGAAGTTGACGAACATGAAAGCGATTGAGCTTAGGCGCTTACCTAGATACGCATCCCAGTATTTTTTGTCCCATATCTCAGCGACATCCATTATCATCTTGCAACCTGTAATCTTACAGTATAACTTGATTATAGGAAGATGTAGATACGGGAATGCGTTCGCTTCTATTACGTCGAATTTGTATCCAAAAATCTTTACCATATTAATAGAGAATATTATAGCCTCTAGTATGGACCGCCGCCCATGAGAAAATAGCCTCTCCTGCGTGATCTTATGATAGGTGTGGTAGTGCACCTTATTGTACGTGAAGTGCCTGGCCATGCCTGGCCAGCGCATAGAGAAGAAGTGTACTTCATACCTTTTTGCAAGTTCCATCGCCTCTATGTTTTCGATGGTGGCGACTCCGCCGATATTCCATGGATATGCGACGTCTGATACGAATGCTATTCTCATTTTACCAGCTATGTAGAAGTAAAAGCAACTAGGTGCCCGAATTAGTTTCGTTATCGTAAAATTGTATTAAATAGGTTAACCCGTCATTCAGGAATGAATAATTTGATATTATAGGATGCGCTAAAATATATGGTACCTTGATTATATGGGTTATTGGTATTTTTTGGTAATAAGAAGCTGAGACGGACACATTTGCTTGTGCGGGCCCAGGCGTTACCAGCGCATAATATATGCAGCTTTCATTTGACATGGGTACTCTCAGTTCGATAGCGGTTTTATTCAATTCGCTGATATTACTGTTTGATAGGAATTTGCTTAGATAGTACGGATAGGTCTGGGTTATGCCCCATATCAATGAGGTAGCCTGCGATAGATTAGAAAGTCCACCTAAAACGAAAGCGCTTATTGTTTTGTTTGCAGTTATTTCGATTGTGGCGGACATGGCCACAGAAGGCGTGCAGTAAGATTCGGTTGAATAATACGGGCTTAGGGATGTATAAAATCCATAGGTTGCGTTCTTTTCTTCATCCTTATAAGCTGTTATTGTCTTATTTATGCTCATATTGCTGAAAACGCCGCGTATTTGGCCAAAAGTTGCTTTCAAGTCGGTATACGTCTTTATATCGCTGGATTGGTTATATGGCTGATAAGCTGACGCTATAGAAGAGTCCAGCCTTGCATCGTTAGGTAAAAAGACTAACCTTATATGCTCCGTAGTGTATGGAGCTATCTTATTCAGTGACAGCGCTATGTATACCGAAGTTTGATTTGCGTATTTAGAAAATGGTATCCCAGTGCCATTCTGATAAAAAAAACGCACGTTGCTGAGATTGTTATTTGCGCCGTAATACTCGAAGTCTGAATAAACGGTATGGTTAATCGCTAAATTATAAATTAAAGTGCTAGGGGTTGAAATATTATTGGTGTTAAACAGCGTTATGTTTATGTAAGGCAGGCCGCTCAAAATTAGATGCGGACCGGCAGGCCATATCGGGGCTATTAGTAGTACAAGACCGGCTATGAGTACAAATGGCGTTATAACATTTGATTCATGGATCGATAACATTCTTACTTTCTTACTCGTTCTCATTTTGCCAGCTTTAACGATTAGGGTTATTAGCATAGATATAACTGCACTTATAAGCAGGTAATATCCGATAACTGCGACGTTAATTGCAAGGAAGCCGAACTGATTGAATTTGATAATATAAAGTAGTAGCGGCATCACTAATGCCAAATATGAGTACGGTGTCAAAGCTTTTGGAACAAGATACGGAATTACGATTGTGGCTATAATTATAATAATTGCATAAATAGGCAGTAGACTAGAGATGTTCACAAAATATATAATTTCGCTAGAAGAGATAAGTATTACAGCAATTATTATAGCGTTCTCTGTGTAATTTTTATGACTTGAAAGCAAAAAACCAAGTCCGATGAATATAATGAGCGAATATAATATCATAGTGCTATTATTAAGTACAATAAAATATGCCAAGAATATTGAGGTTAGCATTCCGTATATAAAAATGGTAAAATTCTTGACGGCATTTTTTTTATACATTCATTACACCCTTTTTATTTAGGTTTTAGATATTTTGTTAGTCTTGTTAGTTTGGTATGCCTGGGTTTTATTTCTTTTGCCGTTTCCCACCGATCTTAGCCGATTAATTTTGAGCCAAGTATATAGCAGGTAAAGTGTTATTCCTAGGCCGATAAAGCTTATGCCCCAAGCTATCAATGCGATCGTTTGTGATGTGTAGTATAACGTTATTGTGTAGTTACCAAGCTTGTTGACATACCATGCATTCGCGAAGCCATTGACCAGTATATGATTGAAATTGCTTAGTTGGGTTCCATTAGGATAAAAGGCGCCCCAGTTTGGATTGTATGTATCCCTAAAAACTAGATAGTACGGGGTTGTAGCATTTGATATATGAACTATGGTAGAGACGGGGGAGCTCTCTGTAAATGCTATCTGTGGTGGGACAAATTTACTTATCGTTATTAAATTTGCAGGATCGGTTTGGATCCCAGAATAATTGTCATCGGATGAGTAAACAGATGAATTTTGGATATTGAACGTTTTGTTTTCTATCAGGCCAAAAATTTCACTTGTAGACGCATTTCCAAGATTTATTATATTGGATGCATAGACAAATGGCACATAATTATCATTACTGTATATTGTAGCATTGCCGATTGTCTTTTCTAAGCTTAATCCTTTTGACGACGCTAATGTACTCTTGATAAAACTCATATTAAAAGTATAGTGGCCTATACAGTAGCAGTTGGTGTCTTGTATGGCGTCCGTCTGAAGTATTATATATTTTATGCCGAAAATCCCAAAGCCATTTGATAGATCCACATTTTTAGATAGGCTGCCACTGCTAAGTGGCAGACCTATATATGTAGCGTATTCGTTTGACGATGGCGGATATATCAAATAATCGTAAGCTGTTTCGCCCCCGGTATAAACTGGATGTGTATATATAAAGTCAGAATAAAGGTTGACTCCGATATAGGAGGTCGTGGTCTGCCAGTTTAGGACGGACGGGAGAGTCGCAATTCCAAAATCCCCATTCTGTGAGTTTATGTATTCTGATGCATTAAATACATACGACGGAATATAGTGAAAAATTTGGATCTTGAACGATGCATTGTTAAGCAACTGGGTGTTATATGCATTTAGGTATAGGAAACTCAATGTTATAGCTATAATTAATAGTACAGAAAACCACTTTAGATAAAGACTTTTTCTAATAACTGGTTTATTGCATATTATTGCGACGCCTACGCCGAATAGAATTGAGAATAGCGCGGCGACAAAGTAATATAATTCAAGGGATGGGGTATTGATTACTTTGATATATGGGAATGCGGATAGAATCGTATCGAAAACTGGATTGAACGGCTTGCCGTACATTGATCCTAGGCCGGCCAATATTATATATGCGATGAATAAACCTAAAATTAGTCGGCTATTAATGCTACGCCTTCTGAAAATCGCGATTATAGCGAATAGACTTATTGCAAATATTGGGATTAAAGTTAGAGATATATAGTTGGTAAGTAGATAGACAGGGAATGGGGCGAATAGAAATAAATTTTCTACAATTAGGGATGCAGGCGGATCAAAGGAAGAAAAATGTTCATTGAAGTATCCGGTATACCCACTTTTAGAAAAGAAAGCTGGATTGATAATCCACGATGCATTTATTAGTAATGCGATTAAAAATATTGCCAGAAGTGATTTGAAGTGCGACACTCTGACACCTCTTCTTGCTGTTATTATTATTGTGACGGATAAGACTATGATAATGAAGGAGTTTTGAAGCAGGTACCCTGCCCCATCTACTGAGAAAAGACAGGCAAGGCTGAGAATCGAGAGAGGAAAGTAAATGTTTGCCGCGTGCTTATTTGCCTCTGCCACTTTTACGTATCGGATTAGAAAAAGCAGGGTAATTGGGAATAGCAAAGCAGGGATTAGTATAGTGTATCTAATTATGGGAAGTGAAAAAAGTATCGCGCCAATAAGTCCGCCAAAATTTGATTGAAATGGCCCAATATCTTTAGTAATTTCTTTTATTAAAAGAAACGTGCCCACAGCACCTATAGTGAATATTAGCCAGAGCGATAGGATTAATCCTAAAATTATATTAGTAATACGTGATACAACATCGCCAAAAAGGTTGAAGATGATTAATGGTATTGAATTAACTATACTTGTTACTCCGGTATATTCTATATTTGACCATGTAAATAGGGATCGATAAACGTCAACAAAATGGTAAGTAGGCGGAGGATTATCATTGTATATTAAATAGCTAAATTGTGTGAATGACAGGACGTTAATTAAAATAATTATAGAGAGTAATATGCATAAAATAGCCGTATATCTTTTAGGGATGCATTTTAGTGTTTTTTTAATCATGTTTTCATCTTTTAACCAATTGTAACAATTTAGTTTGGTACTAATTTATAGCTCTTATGAGATAATGGGCTAACGCCCCTTATTGACCCTATGCAGCCTGGGCGATTCTCCGCAAACCCCAAATGATGCAATTTCTGACACACTCACTCGTAATGTACTTACATCACAGGCGTTTTCTGCTTGTGGCCCTGCGCCCTTACGTATTCCCTTGTCGTTTCGATGCCGACAGCGCCTACTACTACCATTTAGAATTTTTTAGGACTCCAGAAACTTCCATTCTGATATCGTGGCCGGAATTTTTGTTAGCATCTGAATCATGGCATGGTATTGGGTCAACACAATCTTCCGCCTTCAGGTGGTTAATAGGAGACCCAATATTGCGTAATCTCTAATTCTATGCTATAGTCGATTCCTCAAACATTTACATGTTTCTTTCGATTTATTCTTAGTGGCAGCAGTGCCGCGTCAAAACCGCGGGATTATTGTTACTAAAAGTATAACAAAAAGAAGGCATTTATCTGCATTGCGCCGAAGAGTTCAAGGAAATCTGATGTAGCGGCTGTCTTTTAAGGTTGAAAGGAATTGAACCCTCCAGACCACCCTGTTTTGACAAAGTATTAAAGCCTTGCACAAAGATTTTATTAAGTATAAAAATGATTAAAATGAAAAATGGAAAAGATTCTATAATATTTAATATCAGCTTAATAGATTTGCCTATAGCCTTCGGTAAGCATATTGCTGCAGAAACTATCAACTTTGCTAACATAGCACCGAAGTTGTACAAATCGATCATGTACAAGTTTGGAGTCACTAAATCTGCTGTAATCCTAGTAAATGGAGGGAGTATTACTCTTAATGATAATGAGGAGAACTTCGACTTATTAAATAGTGAAATGGTACATCCGTATCTTCCGGTAAGTATATTTAAAAATAGGGTAATTTTAAACGAGAAGGCTAAGAGGCTCGAGTTCTATTTTGACTCAAAGGCAAGGCTGGGTAATGTTCTAAACGTAATAGAGGAGGTATTCGTCAGAAAGATATACGATACACTAGATGTAAATAATAGGATTGTAGTTGATATCGGAGGAAATGTTGGCGATACAGCGATATATTTTGCAATGAACGGTGCAAAGAAAGTTTATGTTTATGAAGCCGTGCCAAAGATTTTTAAAATATTAAAGAAGAATGTTGAGACCAATGGCTTCCGGAATAAGGTAGTTGCTTACAATGAAGCAGGTGGGAAGGGAAAGAGTATAGTTATATCCGCAGAAGAAGAAAGGGCGGGTCAGCTAATGGCTTCACAGAAAGGTATAAAGATAAGGATGGCTTCACTTGATAAGATAACTAGGAGAACGGGTGTGACAAGCGGTGCCGTACTTAAGATGGATTGTGAGGGTGCAGAATATGACCTTATACTGAACGCATCGACTAGGACACTTCATTCGTACTCTCAGATAATGATAGAGTATCACCATGGTTATAAAGACTTAGTGAAGAGGCTTAGGGAAGAGGGCTTCAATGTCCGATATAAAAGACCAATTTACATGAGGGAAGGAGGAGGCAAAAGACCGGAACTAATGATGGGCTTGATATGGGCCAATAGGGAACAGGTAGAGTAAGATGCTAAGTATGGTAGTTGCTATAACTATTCCAATTTACATTGATAGAGGAACATTAAAAAAGCTCTTATAGTAAATTATAGCTTCCCTTGAAAGTCTTACAATACTTTCGGTGCAGAAAGCAACGCCTCTATAGGTATCAGAGGTGTGATACTCCTTATCGTTTCAGGAGTCATCGACTTTACGAAACGATTAATCACGAATCTTATTTGTTTGATACTCTTGAAGTTGCGGTTGTTGAGGAGTTTGTCCCTGAAAAAATTGTGCACATACTCTTCCGGATTGAGTTCTGGCGAGTATGGCGGCCCGAAAAGGGGTTTCATATTATCCCGTTCGTTGAAGAACCTGCTGACTTTTTCGCAGTGATGCACTTGGCTGTTGTCCATTATTATAAGCATTTTGTCATCAGGATATCGCAGTTCTATCTTGTGTAGGAGATGCAAGAATGAATCCGCTTTGGCGGACTTTCTCACGGTCTCGATTATCGTTCCCTCAGTTACTTCAACCACTCCGAAGTAGTTCGCCTTTTCAACACCGTTCTGCGGTGCTTCTACAACAAGCCTCTGGTTGTACGTCCATCCATATCCATTCCGTGCAGATATCGATACGGCCATTTCGTCGAGAAACAGTATCTTTGTGAAGTAGCCTGTCTGTATTAGGAAGAGCAGGTTTTGGGCGAATTCGATCTGCCTTTTCAGATTGCCTTCCTTGTATCGGAGTTGTGCCTTTACGTAATGCGCGCCGGTGGTTATGAGGTGCACTCTGAAGGTCTCTTCATCAATGAATTCGCCCCTGAACTTCATGAAGTACTGCTGCAATTCCTTAGTAGTGTATGACGAGGCGTTTATTCCGTATTTCTTTGGGTTGTTTTCGTCGATAAGGCGGTGAATCTCTTTCTCATCATCTTTGGTGATTTTCGGCGGTCTGCCGCTTCGCTGTTTATCAGAAGCACTTCTGTCTAGGATCCACTTCTTTATCCAGTCGTAGATTGTGGATTCTTCCACATCGATTATCTCCGCAACAACATTGACGGATTTTCCTCTACTTACTGCATATAGCGCCGCATATCGTATCTTCTCCTTCGCATCCTTGCAGTTTTTGTAAAGGTCGCCAAGAATGTTGGAGTCGCCTTCCAACATGGTCGTCCTTTGTATTTGGATAGAAAACGATAACAGCTTTGCGGAACGCTTATAGTAGTGGAAGTTGTATTACTTTTCAGGGTTGCTATAAAACTGCAACGTCAATAACCTCTGGAGTGGTTTTAATAGCTTGAAAAATTAGAAGGCGTTAATTTGGAAGTAACAATAGCGATACCGATATACAAAACAACACAAAGCATATTCAAACTCTTGAACACAATAAAAAAACAATCTTATCAGAACTTTAACATACTAATTATATATAAAGAATGGCCAGGATGCGAAGGAACAATCTCAAAAATAAAAAAATACAGAGACCTGAGGATAGAGGTGCTTAAACAAGATCAGGGTTATTTTGAAGAAGCACTTAATATGATTTATAGAAAAGCGGATGGAGAGATAGTTATACATACCGATGATGATGCCTGGATATCGAAAAACTGGGTTAAGGACCATGTCGAATTGCACAAGAAATACAAAAAAGTGGGTATGGCCACAGGCATGGTAATAGAAGATATACATCCAAATGGCACGCCGCTACCGTTTTTCAAAAAACTGATAAACGACAGTAAATGGCTTATGAACAAACACACCATAATAGATAAACTTATAGATGACAGATTTAATGGATATGGTATGTACATAGGAAGATCCGGAATGCTAGTTGATACAGGCAAAAGATATGACATGATAAAGACCCTCAAGCAACATGGTGTGAACATGAGCTGGAAACGCGAGGCACTGGAAGGATTCAAGCTTCCGGGATTTACTAGGTACGGTGGTGGAAACGAAGCGTGTGCAGCACTAGAGACACTAAATAGAGGGTATATCCCGATTTGGTTTAACGGCGCACAGACATTCCACCCCATCCACGAATCGCTAAGCAGAGGCACTTCAGTTTCCACACTGCCTATCGGGTTAACTGCAGAAAGAGTATTATTCTCTTATTATACGAGCAATGTTGCCGGCTACAATGTCGATTTAGATACGTTAAGATTAAGGAACAAGTTAGATATCTTATTGGCCTCATTCATCTCAAATAGTGCCAAACGTAGCTATAGGCTGGGATATGAAATAGCAAATGAAGCTATAGAAAAGTCATGGTCGGCAAAAATGGTAAGGAAAGAATTAATTGCTAGGTTGAATGAATAGGTGGCTTATTGAAAGTTTATCTTATAACGCCCGTAGATCTTAAATACAGTTACAGAGCTACAGAGGAACATGTTTACAGCTACGCGAAATATCTAAAAGAGCACGGAATTGACGCAGAAATACTCATCACTAGAAAAGGCGAAAGGCAGCAAACGTTACTACCAAATTATAAAGAAGTAATAAAACTCTACGATAATATAGCGAAGAAACACGTCAGGTGCAAGGAAATTGTCTTGCCACTCAAATGGCACATATTCATCTATAAAGATCTGCCTAAGGGAGGCGCTATATACTTCCCATATGGCATTTATGACTATCTGTTTAACATACTTTTCAAGCCAGAAGGGCAGAAGTATGTAATTGGAAGCCACAGCATGCATCTTAAGATGGGTCACATGCTAAAGAATCACGAAAAGATTGAATGGCTTCTAAATTTCATAGTTAAAAGCATTTTATTCCTGCGCAGAAAAGAAAAGGATGACATATATTTCCACGTGATAAACAGCATGCAGGAAGCTTATCTAATAAAGAACTTTAAGATAAATAAAAAAAACATCTTCTATGTACCAAATTTTATCGATACAAGCAAGTATAGTCTAGCAAAAAACAGTTCGAAGAAGCTCAGAGTTGTGCATATCGGCGGAATGGAAAAGGATGCAAGCACAGTATTTGATATTGTAAAATTGCTGAAAGAAAAACGCGTTTTAGACAGATTCGAATTTTATTTTATTGGAAAACTAAACAAACAGATAGAAGAGCAGTATGGCTCCTTAAAAAATGTACATATACTAGGTCAGATAGACGATTGCGCTAAGCTTAAAGCATTAAGCAGCGCGGACTGCATGATAATACCTTCATATGAGGCATTTCCGAAAACATTATTAGAAGGATTACTGTCTGGGCTATATATACTAACTAGCAAAAGAAATTCTGTGTGGCAAGATTTCATAGATTTTGGAATACGGATGTTTGTAGCAGAAAATGGTTTTTCTGAAGAATATCTGCAAGCGATAATGAATCTTTCAGAAAAAAAGAGCAAAGGCACTAATATAAATCCATATAGAGAGTTCAACAGAAATACAATAATCAAAAATTTTGACAAAGGAAATGTGTTAACACAAATATTTAAAATGTTCAAAACAGTGGAAAAATGAAAGTTGCTTTAGTTGGTGTTGAAGGAGATTTTACAAAGAATGCAGCAGACGGTGTAAAGAGATACATGTACGAATTGTATAATAATCTAAGGAGCTTATCCCAGAACAATATTAAAAAGGTGGAATATAAAAGATTGCCATTATTATATTCTGGTTTTTCCGCATTTCCACAGAGCCTTTTTAGTAACTTTAGGGTATCCATAATACATAATCTTGAACCGAAACCTATACTTCCATTAAATAAAGATAAAGCGCTATTACTCACAACAATACACGATTTTCATGGATTGCTGAGGCCAGAAAAGGAGGATTACGATAGTTTAAGGCGGCGGCTTGGACTTGCGCTTGTGCTAAGATTCGGATTAAACTTAGCTTTGAAATTTTCAGATTACCTTATATGCAATTCAACGCAAACTAAAGCCGAAGCAATAACACTTGGCTTTGACAAGCGTAAGATTTTTATTACTTCACTTGGTGTAGATGGCAGATTTATAAAAACCTATCCAAAAAGTAAAGAAAACAAGATATTTCGAGTAGGGTATATAGGTTCTTTATCTACTACCAAAAACGTGGCGTTTGCAATAAATGCATATAAAACCCTCAAAAATGACAGTATGCAATTCGAGATATGGGGTAAACAAGATAGAACTTATATAGATCTGGTGAACTTAGCAAAAAACGATAAACACATAAAATTTTTAGGATATGCTCCAGAAAACAGGATTGTCCACATATACGATTCATTTGATGTTTTTGTACACCCTTCTCTATACGAAGGTTTTGGTTTACCAATCCTTGAAGCCCAGTCACGTGGCCTTCCAGTGATAATCTATAAATACGGAAAGATTCCAAATGAAGTAAGAAAATACTGCTTTAAGGCGGAGAGTCCTGAGCACATGGCCCAGATAATAGAAGATTTAAAGAAAAACGGTTACAATGAAAAATTGAGGAAGAGAGCAACAGCCTATGCAATGGGCTTTACATGGGAGCGCTGTGCGGAGGAGACTTTAAGCGCATACCATAAAATACTTGAAACTTTATGATTGCGTAGCATATATGGGATGAATACGACAAGCAATCCTTACATCTCCATAATGATTAACAGCTTATAACAGGAAGAATTTTTGCAGGAGGCAATTGAATCCGTTTGCGTTTGTTCATCCAACATTATACGAGGAGTTTGGGTTTCAAATAATTGAAGCGCAGACTAGAGAACTTCCTGTTGTAATATATGAGAGGGCAATGATACCTGATGAAGTTAGGAGGCACTGCAATGTAGCTAAAAATGAGTCACATATGGCCGGAATACTTTTAGATTTGAAGAAAAATGGTTATGACAAGAAATTGAAGCTTAAAGCAACGAACTATGCAAGGCAATTCACATTGGATAGGACAGTTAAAGGGACTTATGAAGCATACAAGAAAATGTTTTAGGCAGGTATGCAGAGATACCAGAGCGGAGAGCAAGAAAAGTTATATAAACTAATGGACCATATTTAATTATAGATAAATTAAATGGTGCAATTTTATTTTAAAATTATATTTTCCTTACTTCTGATTGATGATGCTATTAATTAAAAGGTAATTTTATGACAATTTTAGACCCATATAAATTCAAGCATTTGGGTTTAGGTGTCTATTTGATAGATACCCAAGCATTTGAGGATTATCGTGGGTATTTCATGGAGGGCTACAACAAGGATGTTTTTGCCAAGAACGGTATAAATGCAACTTTTGAACAATATAACGTTTCGCTTTCAAAAAAAGGCACTCTGAGAGGATTACACTACCAGAAAGAACCTTATGGTCAGGCTAAGATGTTCAGATGCGTCCAAGGGGAGATATTCGATGCCTGTGTGGATGTAAGAAGGGGATCTAAAACATTCGGTCAATGCGTGACCGCCACATATTCTGCAAAGGACAAAAAAATGATGTTTGTGCCAAAAGGCTTTGCCAATTCAATACTTACAACAAGTGAAGAAGATGCTATAGTAGTTTATATGGTAGAGGGTTACCACGTTTCAGAAGCAGAAACTGGGCTAAGGTGGGATGACCCGGATCTGGCCATTAACTGGCCCGTAAAACCAACGTTACTATCAAAAAAGGACCAGAGTTGGCCGTTGTTAAAAGATATTGGGTGACTTTTGTGGATAAACTTCTCGTTATAGGTGCCAGTGGACTGCTAGGTTCAAAGGCGATGGAGATTGGAGCTCTAAAATATGAATCATATGGTACTTATACAAAAAACAGTAGACCGGGTTTAACACAACTTGATGTTACTGATAGGAGTAGTGTTTTTGAGTTACTTGAAAATCTAAAACCTGACCTTATTTTAGATGCACACGGTCTTAACAACGTGGATTACGGTGAATCACATAGAGAGGAAGTTTGGACAGTGAACGTAAATGGTTCAAAGAACGTTGCTGAGGCATGCCAAAAAATCGGTGCAAAATACATGTTTATATCCTCCGATTATGTTTTCAGCGGCAAGAAAAGGCTTTATACAGAAAATGATAGGCCGGATCCCGTAAACTATCTTGGTAAAAGCAAATGGGCACTTGAATCCATTTTGAAAATACTTGATATTGATTATATAGTTGCAAGGACATCAGGGTTATATGGCAAGGGCAGTAGCACCGGCAAGAAGAGCTTTGTACAGTTTATAGTAGAGAATCTGCGGAAAGGCATCAAAACAGATGTAATATCCGACCAGTACAGTAGCCCTACACTTGTCGACGACGTTGCCAATTCACTATTTGCGTTAAGTGAATTAAACCAAAGCGGCATATTTCATATAGTAGGCAAAGACTGCCTTACAAAGTACGATTTTGCAAGGTACATCTGCAAGGAATTTGAGCTTGACAGCAGCCTAATAAGCCCATGTAGCACAGCGAGCCTTTCGCAAGCGGCAAAGAGGCCCGAGAAAGTAAGGATGAGCACGCGCAAACTCAAGAAGATAACGCTTAATACCCCAGTAGGTGTAAAAGAGGGATTACAGATAATAAATAGGCGGTGAAGCTATGAAAGTATTTTTGACAGGAGGAGCAGGGTACATAGGATCGGTTTTGACAAGAGAGCTAGTAGATACCGGATATGACGTCACAGTATACGATACGTTCTACTTTGGGGAGGAAACATTGGATGATGTCAAAGATGAGATAAAGCTCATAAAAAGGGATATAAGAAAAATAGAGGCAGAAGATCTACGCGGGCAAGATGTTGTAATAGACTTGGCTGCGATGTCTAATGACCCTGCGGGCGAGCTTAATCCGAATTTGACAGAGTCAGTTAACCACCTTGGAAGAGTGCATGTTGCCAAGCTGAGCAAGGAAGTTGGTGTTAAAAAGTATATAGCACCATCTTCTGCGGGAAATTACGGGTGGAGTGAGAAGCCAGTTGATGAAACATCGCCAGTAAGCCCTATAACAACCTATACGGTAGCAAATCACAGATGGGAGCAGGAGATACTACCTATGGCAAATAAGGATTTTTGTGTGACAGTACTAAGACAGTCGACAGTTTACGGTGTTTCGTGGAGGATGAGATTTGATATAATAGTAAATGACTTTACATTGCAAGTATTCAAAGATAAAAAGATAAGGATAAAAGGAAATGGGATGGAGTTCAGACCATTTGTACATATAAGAGACGATTGTCAGGCATTCAAGAGAGTCATAGAAGCGGATAGGGATTTGATAAACGGTGAGATATTCAACGTGGGCACTATAAGCCAAAGCGTGAGAATAAAAGATGTGATGAAAACAATCTTTGATACGCTCGGGGTAGAGCCAAAATATGACTTCGGAGAGTCCATAGACAAAAGGAACTACATTATGGATTGCAGCAAGATAGAACGTGTCCTTGGATTCAAGCCAAAGTATAGAATAGAGGATGGAGCTAAGGAAGTTTACAAGGCATTAGAAGATGGCTTCCTTAAAGCGGATGACCCAAAGACCATAACATTAAAGTGGTATAAGGGATTGATGGAGAAGGGATTAATGCCTCTAGCATAATCCAGAGAGTTGCATTATGATGCCTAAGACTTTCTATATAATGGATTCTTTCTTGCTTCCTACTGGATACAACCACATGTTTATGGTGCAGAAGATAGCAAGGGGTTTTTCCTATCTGGGTTTCAAGGTCAAGGTTATCGATAGAATAGATGATATGACAGCACCTGGCTTTGTAATGATATCAAATCATCCTGTATATTTTAGCCTGGGCTCAAGGCATAATCAAAACGGTAATTTTGCAAGGATAATACCGGGAATCATCCACAGGCTAAACAAGCGATTCCCAGTGATAGGAAAGCTTTCGGTTATACTTCAATGTTGGACTTATCGAAAACTGGCTTTGCAGGCAAAAAACAATAATGTTACAATTATAGCATGGGGGTTATATGACAAGCGTCGCGATTCCCTGAACAAGCTTAACGCTCCTGTTATATTTACTGGGGACTATTATGATAGAAGGCCAGATCCTCCTGAACAAAGGCGGTGGTATGACATCTATTCTGATAAGAAAATCAGAAATACAATACCATTAAAATTTGCAGCAGATGTTGACCCAAGAAAAGTTGGCTATGGTTGCAGAAATGCAACGTATTTGGTCACTTATGTGGGGGACAAGACTTATAATCCAGAATATAGAGCGCCGTTTGCTGGCAATCGGAGGTGTAGGATTATAACGACGCCGCCTTATATAACAGAGAAGGAAAAGTTGCGATTGTACAAGAACTCTAAGATTATACTTGGAATAACCAGCACACAAAGCAAGAAGGATGGTCAGGTTCCTGAGAGGATATTTGAGGCGCTTGCATTTGGAGGCGTCTGCCTGACCGACAGTCCTCCGGCGGTTAGGATAACAAACGGATGTGCACTTCTTGCACGTAATGTCAGGCAATTAAAAGAGATGGTAGACAAAATAGCAGAAAATCCATCATTAAGGCAAAGACTTAGAGAGAAAGGTTATTCTTATATCAAAAAAGATGGTACATGGACAGCACGTGCCAAAGATTTTATAAGCTTATCAGAGCAGCTTTACGGCAAACGCTTTTAGTTGACTTATATAGCGCTGTCAAATCCGTCATCATGTGGATTCGTTACTGCGTGTGTATACATTTTTTCGTACCTATCAACCTGTGTTTTCCAGTCCCATCTCCTGACGGTGGCTGGGCCATTCTTCCTAAATAGAGCATCGTATTCCGGATTTCTCAATACCTCAAATATTGCATCTGCAAGCATTTTGGTGTTTAGCGGATCTATGACAATGGCGTTGTATTTGTCCTTCGCATAATCTTCAACGCCATACCTGGTTGTGATTACCTTAGTCCCGCATGCCATGGCTTCCAATGGGGGAAATGGCAGGCTCTCAGCCCAGGATGCAGTTATTGCAACGTCTGCATTTTGATATAGGAATGCGAGCTCATTTTCGCTAGGGGTTTTAACATAGGTATGCTCCACAGGACATTGATCTGCTAGATAGGGCTGGTTGCCGTACATGATAAGATGCAGTTTTAGCTCAGGCTTTTTCTTCTTTAGGTAAATTAGCGCCTTAAAGACATTGTTCAATCCTTTCCACTCGTTTCCTTTTCCGCCTTTTCCTAGCGTAATGATGTAGTGCTTTGACTTGTCAGAGAATATGCGCTGGAGCTTTTCCGATTCCTTCTTTTTGGTATTGAATATTGAAGTGTCTAGAAAAATCAGAGGGGCGTATTGCGATTCGACGGAAAGCTCCTGCTTTAGTTTCTTTTGTAGCCAGAGAGAATTTGCAGTTATATTAAGAGGCAACCTGCATACCTCCATGTACTGTCTGTATAGGTAATAATTGTTGTAGTATTTGCTACCTTCAAAGAGTGGTAAGTAGTGTTGGAGGTGATAGAATTTGGCAGTTCCATTTCTTGATCTGTCTATCGCATATGCGCATAAGTCTTCTATTGCTATCGATACATCGCATTCAGGTATGTGTGAAGCAAGCACCCTTTCTAAGTCGATGGTAAGTAGTGGGTGTACCTTGTTGAGTGCAGCCCTGGCGAATGAAAGCGTTGCCCTTGCCTTCTCATGACTTAGTTTTGTTACTATTTTATTCATAAGGTAGGAATTTGATATCTTACCTACCCTGATGAAATCAACCTTTTGATTTATAGGATACTTCATATTTGCTTTATTGTCCAACGATGTTACGCTTACATCATGTCCTCTGTTAGCTAGTTCATTTATCAGCCCTGTGTGGGTTTTCAGTGCGCCTGACCATGTCAGATCGCGCAATAAATAGTTTATTCTCATGATAACCACGTTGTGCGTATTACGGGCAGCTCAGGAATGCTGGCTGCTATGTTTTTACTAAGACACTTTCCTAAGCATCTCTATCCATGTAGCCAGATTGCCTCCGCACATCGAGATGAACGGGTGTTTTTCCTTCTGCATCGCCTTTGCAATAGCTTCCACCTTTTCAAATACATCCTTGCTTGAGGTATCAGCTGCGTCTATTATCTTGAAGAGGTGCTCATTTGCCTCAAGCCCAGGCGCTTCGAATCCAAGATCCATGAATGAGCTCCTTGGAGCCTTATTATGCTGCAGGAGGGGCTTGCCGTTGATTATGTAGTAATCTAGTTCATCTATCAGTTTCTTTGCCACTAAGCCTGACCATATGTCATCAAACCTATCAACTTTCCATGGATTATCCTTCATCTTGAACTGATAGAATCCAGGGATGACTTCTCTCCTGAAAGCGAGATTCATTGAACATACGGTAACATAGTTGCCTTTTGCCACCACAAAATTCTCTTTGTAATCACCTGCATTCATGCGTGTCTTGGACTGCCCGTTCAAATCTCCTTCAGACAATATAGTCACTGAATCAAGATCCGGGATGTTTGTCCATAAGCCTTGGGACATGCCAATCTTTGAAACATCTATTTCCCTCTTGGATATTTTTTCGTATCTTGCGGCAAAGGGATATCCTCTAGGATATAGATGGTACTTGTTGAAACTCTGATGCAATACATTTGCAAACTTCTTGTCGCTGCTTAATTCCGTTATTTTCCCCTTAAAATTTAAGTTCTTGATGTGTCCACCTATAAAGTCAAATTGATCTATCGGAAGTGTATCATCATCTATTGTAAAGCCGTATTTATGTCCATGCATCCACATGTAAAGAAGCCCAAACGACTCTTCGGATCGGTGTTTCTTAGGAATCAGCTCTTCATGGTATTTTTGTAGCCCTAAAGCCTGCATTTCCTTGTCCCTATCACGCTGGTTGAGTACAGTTGCTTCTACTCCGTGTTCTTTGAATACATTGACATACTGCGCCTTGTCTACGTGATCTTCGGTTAGCACCATGAATTCTGCCTTCGAGAGATCAACTTTGTGCATCTCTGCATTATTTAGGTAAGGCTCTACAAAATCGGCACCACGTATGGTGGGCAACATTATTAGTGAATCCACATTATAACCGTTATAATTACTGAGATGGTTATTACAATAAAAAGTTATTAAGCTTTATCATTGATTAATAAATGTCTTCTGGCTTATTACTAAATACTTGGTGTGATTGAATATGTTCTCCTTAACTGATGAGATATCAAAGATAAGCGATCTCAGAAGGAATTTGAGGAATTGGTACGTAGTACCCCTTTTCAAATATGGAATCATTAAGAAAGCAACTCTTACTACAAAGAGAGGGGATTCGATGGAGATAAACAGTATGCAGGACTACTACACGTTTTTCAGTGGAAGAGTATGGGGCATGCAGAAACTCGGACGCGTAAACGATAGGATTAAGATAACAGATAACATGGTAATCCTAGATGGCAAAACCAAGTTTGCATACCATAAGGAAACAGAGCTTGGAGCGTCACTTCTTATGCTGGGCGAGGTATACAAAGAAGAATATGGGTGCCTTGATGTACAAGATAAAATCGTAATAGACATAGGCGCAAACATAGGCGATTCCACCATCTATTTTGCAACTAAAGGCGCAAAGAAAGTGATTGCGTTTGAACCGTTCCCTGCAACTTATAGGCAGGCAAAAGAAAACATAGGACTGAATGGTCTGGACAAGAGGATAGAACTGTTGAATATGGGTGTTGGGGGCAAATCAGAAACGATATTCCTGCCGGATACGTTTATAGGAACAAGCAGTATGGACTCAATAGGGAAGAGCGCTTTAAGTGGGGATACGCACGAAGGGGTACCGATCAGGATAATAACGCTAGATGAGATAATCAAGATGTATCCTAATGATGAAACTGTATTGAAGATGGACTGTGAAGGATGCGAATATGCATCGCTACTCGATGCAACAGACGAGACCCTCAAACATTTCTCTGAAATCATATTGGAATACCACGAGAAAAGCGGGAAATTGATGGAGAGGTTCAGAAAAGCAGGTTTCACCACTGAGTTGAAAGCAGGGAGGATAATGCTCGCAAAACGAAACTGATAATGCTGTGTTGAATTAATCGTGGCATGGTGAATTACTGTTATATCGACTGGCACAATTGAAGGGTTTTGCGCCATAGGAGTAAGCGATTCATTCAACACCGCAATCCTGAGACGCTTAAGCGGACGGGACTCTAATATCATTGTAGTTGCATTAATCTTGTAGTGGAATATCAATTCAACAACCCCACCGCAAGCGGTCGGGCATTCCTCGAAACAATAAAAAGTTTTTAGAATCAAATTAGAATCGAAACGTATTTGATTTAAGGTGTCATATTACTTTTCAAGGTTGCTATAATGCCCAAACATAAAGCTAATGGCACTAAGACCCTTGATTTGGGCGTCAAGCACGCCGGTATTGCATCTTTTGTATTTATAGCGAAGGCTATCTCCCTAATTGTTGGGGGGGTTATGCTAATTGTGATAACAAGATTACTTGGACCTGCTCAATATGGAATTTATACGCTCTCACTTGCTATTTCAGGTTTTATAGTAGGATTTGGTTCATTGAATATATCTGCATATTTCAATAAAAATATCCCTAAGCTAATTGCCAAAGGGGAGGAAAGGGAGATAGGTATCATTGTCGGGGACAGCTTGCTTTTCCTTTTGTTTTTATCTCTTATGTTAATTTTTATAGGCGCAGTCCTTGCAGGCTTCATAGCTGAAACAGTATTCGGTTCAGTATCTTACATAGAATATGTTTACTTGGCATTATCCACAGTATTGTGGTATATTATATATTCAACTTTTACGAGCGTACTTGTAAGCTTTGGTATAGCTAGGGAGGTGGGGATTGCTTCGGTATGCGGTTTGATTTTCCAATCGGTATTGAGCATAATACTTGTATCACTTGGTTTTGGCGCTGTTGGAGCGATTTTAGGCTACACTGCAAGCCTTCTCATAGGATCCGCTATTGTATTGTATTACATAAATGCGCATGTCCCGATAAGATTTACATTGGGAGGCATAAGAAATCGATTGCATGAAATGATAATGTTTTCAATACCTCTGACGGTTACGGCTATAATAACTTCATTGACTGCTAATTTTGTGGTCATTTTTTTTGGTATTCTTCTAATTTCGACAAGTGCGATTGGAGAATATGGTATTGCAGCTAGGGTTGGGCAGGTTTTTGATGCAGTAAGTGGAGCGATAAGTGTTGTACTTATACCGATGTTTGCTACTGCCGTATATAATAAGCATAGCATATCAAAAATTAGCAAACTATACCATGATTCAGTTTACTACAACCTGTTGTTTACAACACCACTTATAGTATATGCTTCAGTATTATCAAAGGATATTATCTTAACGTTATTTACATCCGCTTATACACTTGCAATAATATATATGCCACTGGTTAGCATTGGCATGTTAATATCATTCTTATGGAATGCTGCTTATTATATGACAATAAGTATAGGTAGAGTTGATAAGGTATTAAGATTTGCAATAATTTGCACTGCGATACAGTTAGTGTCAATGCTTATACTTGGTGAGCTTTTTGGGGTCATAGGTGTCATTATAGCATATTTTTATATAGGTAACATTGCATTTGCTTTCTTTTATTTCAGAGGGCTGCGCAATTTTGGTATGCACATAAAATTAGGCCCTATACTTAAGCTGATTATTTCTAACCTTATTTTTGGAGCTGCTTTAGTCCCCTTGGTATTCTTGCAAATTAGACCGTTGTACGTACTTATAATCGGCGTTGTGCTAGGGCTTATATTATATCCAATTGCACTTATAAAGATGGGCGCGCTTTCGAAAAACGAGCTTGATGTACTTTATCAGGTAAGTAATGGCATGCCTTTTATCGGAGGCATCTTTAGGGTATTACTACAATATAGTGAATTTTTCTTATGAAAATTTACGCAAGTGCCAAATTATTTATATGTGTATTGAACTGTTTATTCTCCACCCATAATTTTACTTACACCTTCCTTAACTGAAGTAAATTTGAATGGGCCGATTGTGCTGAGCAGTTTTCTTGTATCCGCCTTGGTCAGGTATTGATAACTCGATAATGGATTCTTTACATATTTTTTATTATCCTTATTTATTAAATTTGCAATTTCATTGAAAGCAGTTGCGTTTCCAGTGCCAACATTGTATACCGCGTCTTTGCCTTTTTCAAGCAGCAACAGGATTATTTTTGACGCATCATCTACGAATATGTGGTCGCGTGCTTGGCTGCCATCGCCGTATATCACCAATGGCCTGCCAGCTTTATTCTCTCTGATAAAGTTTGTCATTATGCTAGCGTAGTTTCCTTTATCGTTCTCTCCCGGGCCGAATACATTGACGAAACGCATGCCCACTATATCCATCTTGTAGATGTCCCTGTATGAATCGGCTATCATCTCATTAATTAGCTTTGACTTTGCATAGTGATTCCTTTGCTTCTTTATATCTATAATTGAGGTCTCTGAGAAGCCGCTGTCGCTTGTGTATACCGCAGCACTTGAAGCGTAAAGAACCTTTTCGCAGCCACTTGATACAGCCGCATCTAAAACATTCAGAAATCCGCTTACATTTACCGAATAGCACTTTGCTAAATTCTTTTCAAATTCTACGTTCGATGTTATAGCAGCTAGGTGTATCACTTTTTGTACACCTTCTATAGCTTCTTTGACCAAGGTTGAATCTAATATGTCTCCCTTAATCATTTTTAGGCCTTTGATTTTACAATCCCTGTGATCCAGACCGATAACTTCATAGCCCTCGTCTAATGCGTGGCGTGCGAGGTTTGCACCTATAAATCCAGAACATCCAGTTATAAGCAGCCTCCTTTTTTGATTTTTTTGCATCACTTACTTACCCTTATTATACTTTTATTCTCCGACATAAACAATCCTGCTCCCTAGAGCCTCGAACTCGAAAGGCTCCTCCCTTAGTTCCGGCAATGCGGCTTTTATCGCACCTCGTTTTGACGGATTTACGAACAGCAGCAAGAACCCTCCGCCACCGGCGCCTATCAGCTTGCCGCCCTCAGCCCCTGCGGCCAAAGCCTTATCATATATTCTATCGATTTTCGGGTCGCTTATACCATCGCTCAAAGTTCTCTTAAGTTTCCAATTTAAGTCTAATAGTCTGCCAGTTTCTGCCCATTTGCCATTACATATTGAATCGAAGAGCTCGTATGAAAGGTCACGCATTGCTTTATATTCATTCAGATGCTCCGATATCGTTGCAGTCTGCTTTGTATGTATGCTCGTTGAACTCCTCTGCACGCCGGTGTAAAGCAGCATTAGATGCTTCTTTAGCATCATATGGTCGCTCTCCTTAGTTATGACTGGTTTTAGCACCACGCTCTCATCATCGTTGAATTCCATGAGTTTTATACCCCCATAAGCAGCGATGTACTGATCCTGCTTGCCGCCAGGTTCCTTCAATATGCCCCTTTCTATGTGGACCGCTTCATTGGCCAGTTCCTTCATGCTAACGAATTCGCCCTTCCATGCGTGCAGCGCATTTAACAATCCGACAAGGAACGTGCTACTGGAGCCCAATCCCGTACCGCCAGATGGTATATCTGAGATGCTCACGATCTCGATGCCGCCGTCTATTTCGAGCAGCCTTAACGCCTCCCGCACTGTAGGATGCTGTATCTTGTCTACGCTATCTACTATCTCGGTCTTTGAATAGCTAATCCTTATGTGATTGTCGAATTTTTTGTTAACGACTATGTGTATGTACTTGTTTATTGCTGCGGAAACCACAGCTCCTGGACCATTATGCAGGTAATAACCAGGAAGGTCGGTCCCGCCTCCTACGAATGTTATCCTGAGTGGCGTTTTTGTCATTATCATGCGTTCGCCGTACATGATGTGCCACTTTGCTATTGCCCGTTCAAGAGCTTCGAAATGCCTTCGTCAAGGCTTATCTTGGCTTTAAATTTGATTAGTTTTTCCGCTTTGGACGTGTCAGCCAGGTTCTCCATCACGTAGTTCTTAGTGGGCATCTTGACGTATTCAGCCTTTACATCTGTGCCTAGGCTCTTGTTTATCTTGTCTACCAACTCGTTAAGGCTATAGTTCCTTCCGGTACCAACATTGAATATGTCGAACCCCTTTATATCTGCTACTTTTATCAGTGCATCAACTACATCGTCTACGAATACAAAGTCGCGCCTTTGCAGCCCATCGCCGTATATCACCGGCCGCTCGCCCTTTTTAATAGCCCATATGAACTGCGTAACTAGATTGGCGTATTCTTTCTTGGCCTCCTCGTGCCTGCCATAAACCGAGAAGAAGCGCATGGCGGCAGCGTTCACCCCGAAAAGCTTCGCATAAAGTTCAGATAGCCTCTCGGCGAGTATCCTGCCTTCCGTATAATAATCGGTCACAGGCGGCACGATACTCTCTTTGTGTGGTGGGGTAATACCGCTGTATATTGATGATGTAGATGCAAAAACCAGGGTGGCTTTGTTTTTCTTCGCGTATTCTAATATGTTTATAACGCCCTCTATGACTTCATTCAGGAGGTTAGGGTTTTTCTTGTACATCGGGGATGACGAATACATCCCTAGATGAATTATAAGATCTGCATTAATATTGTGCTTGGATATGTTCTTTGAATCGTCTTGTATAAATTTGACATTTCCGGTCTTCTGGGCGGCTTCCAGGTTCTTCAAAGAGCCCGTATTTAAGTTGTCTATTACGTAAACGTTGTTTTCCGGAGCAAGCCTTTCGACAAGATTGCTGCCTATGAAACCAGCGCCGCCAGTCACTATTATGTTCCTGCCTTTTAAGTTTTCCATATTTACACCACTAAAAATCCTATATTTTATATGCCATTAGCGTCATAGCCTGTCCTCCACTATCTTCGAGAGCATGTGGCCCACAGCTATGTGCACCTCCTGTATTATGGATGTCCTCGTGCTATCAACTTTAAGTATATATTGCGCTTTATTGGCAAGCTTGCCGCCGCTTTTGCCCGTAAAAACTATAGTCAGGCATCCGAGTTCCCTGGCCTTATCAATCGCCCTTATAACGTTTTCCGAATTTCCGCTCGTAGAGATGCCTATCACTATGTCGCCTTCGTGTGCGAACGCCTCAATCTGCCTGGAATAGACATGGTCATATCCGTAATCGTTGCTGATTGCCGTCAAAACAGATGTATTTGCGTGCAAGGCCAGGGCAGGCATAGGCCTGCGCTCCTTTTCGAAACGGCACACGAATTCTGCCGCTATATGCTGCGCATCGGCCGCGCTTCCTCCGTTGCCCATCAATATCAGCTTATTTCCCTTCAGCATCCTTTTTGCTATCTCTTCACCGAGTGTATAAACGAACTCAGGATCAACTGACAGCCTGGCGTCTGCTCCATCCTTTAGATAATCCTTGATGCTTTTTATATCCATCGCAAGACCGCTTTTTAAGCCGTTAGAACCGTTATGAATTAAGCAGATTATTATAAATATTTTGTCGCATTTGAATCGCGCACCAGCGTATCTACCGCATGCGTCACAACTTCAATCGAATCTGCATACTTTAGCCTTATACCTAACCCTAGCATTTTGGAATTGTCCATGTAGGTATCTGGAACATCGCCAGGCCATCCCTCCACCGATCCTGTGTACTTGATTTTTGCGTCTGGCGCAACTCTGCCTGTAACCAACTTCGCTATATCCTTCACGCTGGTCTGGCCATAGGTAGCCAAGTTCAGTATCATGTCGGGCTCGGCCTTTTCATAAGCCATCAGCATGGCGTTCACGCAGTCAACCACATCTATGTAGGCTTTCCTTTGTTTTCCATTGCCCAGCACTTCTAATTCCGACATGTTACGCTTCAATTTCCTTATGAAATCGACCATTACGCCGTGCGTCTGGTTATTACCGACAACATTGGCAAACCTGTATATGTAGTATTTAACCCCGTATAGGTTGCCGTAGGCCGTAAGCAGCCCCTCGCACGCTAGCTTTGACGCAGCATACAACGATATAGGCTTCAGCGGCCCGTAGTTCTCAGGCGTGGGTTTGACTTCAGCCCTGCCATAAACCGCGCTAGAAGAGGAATACATTATTCTGTCAACATCATTAAGCCTTGCGGCTTCGAGGAGGTTGTGCGTAGCTATTGGACCCTGCTCCATGTCTAAACCTGTGTTTTTTGTGCCTAACTGTATATCTGGGTTGGCAGCAAAATGCACTATGATCCCTGGCTTTTCCTCTTTTATGGTTTTATTTAGAAGTTTGACATCAAGCAGATCGCCCTTTACAAACCTGAATTTTTTATAGGTTCCAAAGCGCCGTATGAGTTCGAATTTTCCTGAGCTTAAATTGTCGTATACGACAAGCCTTGAGGCCCTCCCTATCAGTTGCTCTACCATATTGCTGCCTATGAATCCTGCGCCGCCGGTAACAAGGATGCGTTTACCTTCTATCTTGGGCATACCACATACACCTTAATTACTTCCAAATCGCTTTGCTTCCTCCCGCTTTATTATGCTGAGAACATCTGAAAAGTTATCTGCATAAAAATCTGCTTTTCCGCTGCCTGTTTTATTCCTTACTTTTATGCATTTTATTCCTGCATTTCTTGCCATTTCGATGTCTATTTCAGCATCACCAATGACAAAAGACCTATTTATATCTATGTCAAAATCGCCCTTAGCGTCCTCCAGCAGCCCCAATGCGGGTTTCCTGCACCTGCAGCCGGCAGCCGGCAGGTGTGGGCAGTAGTATATGGCATCAATCCTGCCGCCTCTTGCGGCTATATCGTGCTTTATTTTTTCATGCATCGATTTTAAGTCATTCTCAGTAAAATAGCCGCGCCCAACACCGGATTGATTTGTAATTATTATTATGTAATATGTCTTGCTGAGCTCGCTCAAAGGTTTGTATATGTCGTCGTACAGCTTGATCTCTGATGCGTTCTTGCAGTAGGGGCAGTCCTTGCTTATAGTGCCATCCCTATCGATGAATAATGCAGGTTTCATATTAAATCATCGGTTAGCGTCCTGGGTCATTGCCTTGTTATTGTTATGTTTTGCACCAAGACTAGCTGCTGGCTGCCATTGAAGCTGCGACTTACATTCTGGACGAAGAACAGCGAATTGCCAATCGGGCCAGAAAGCAGCGTTACATTAACCACGTACGATTCCATCCCTTGGGCTACGGGTATTTTAGCTATTCTAGTCGGTACGCCTTCTGGGCTGAACGAGTCGATCGAGAGGCCGGCGTTTCCAAAATTTGTAGTGGCTTCCAGCCTTATGCGCGCGCTTACAGGAGACGGAATCTGCTGGGCATTGTAATTTCCGCCGGACTGGTTTGCGTACGGCGCCACTACGAATATCTCGCCGTATAAGGCGCTCGCATTTATGGCAGGCGTCCATGGGTACTGGACGGTGTTGTTAACCCGCAGCTGCATCTGGTGCCACTGGGTCAACATGGGATACGCGACAAAACTCCTATAAGGCCGATATAGGCCACTGGCCGGATTAAGTGTTGCATTTACCGTGGAAAACACGATTGTCTGGTTATCTGAATAAACGGGATTCCCAAACAGCCCCTGGAGGTAGCTTACTAATGCATATGCAGAAGACTGGCTGTACGCCTTAAGGTTGACTATGACGAAGGCCGTGTTGTATTCCCTTAAAGACAGTATAGACTCGTTTCCAGGATTTTGGTTAACCGGGGAGGGCAAGAATGCGATTGTGCTATTTTGCTCGAGATAAGTTGCGAGTGGTACGATAGGTATGCGGTACAGCGATAATTCCTGTGTCACATTGAACCGCGTCGTATCGCCACCTATTATAGGCTTATGGGAAGCAGTAGTATAGTATGTGGCTTGGGCTCCGAATAACCCTGGCTGGCTGGAATAGGGATCGGGCAATATCGGCAACTCCAGCACTGAGAAATTCCCTGCTATGCTGCTTAGTTGGTTATAAAAGCTCGGAATCGGGGCCGGGGTGGCGACTTGCCGGAGCAGTGAGCCGCTCAGCGCTATGCCGTTGTTCTCGATTAGGAAAATCAGCGTGAATACTGCGGCAAGCATGATCACATTGCGCTTACCTTCTCCGCTTGCTTGGAACCTTGAAGCGAGATCATTAAACCCGAACGCCGCCAGCATCGCTATTGAAACGCTGAATATGAGTTGGAACCTTCCCGGCTCCCTTATGACGCTCAACGGACCTAGCGAATGATAAAGCACGTAAAGGATGGCTGCGGGCCCCATCGAAAGCAGACCGAATATCACAGCCAGGCCCAGCCACAGCGTGCCCCTAGTGTAGTCCCTGCGCTTGTAATCCGTGTATAGGCCGTATAGGATCAATGCTATAGCGCTATAGCCTATGTAAGCCACTGTCTCGGTCGGGTCTGGGCCGAAAACCGAGGTGAAATAAGAGCTTGGGTTGGCATCGAATAGGCCATTGTAGTAGCTTGGTATGAGGAAGGAGCCTATGTTCGCACTCCAGATGGAGCTGTAGGTAAGGTTATTCAGCTGATTAGCTTCCGAAAGCCCATTTGGCTGCGTTATCACCCCTATAATAGGCAGGAAGCCCCATGAGCCCAGTATGAACGCCACGATTATGGAGAATACCAAGGCAGCCAAGAATCGCCTATCCGAAACCTGCTTCCGCGTCTCCCTCATTATGGCGTATGCCACGAGTATGAGCGTTAGAGCAAGTACCAGTTCTATGCCCTGTTCGACATCGCCCATGAATATGGCGAGGACGAAAGATGCTGACAGCCCTATAGCGCTGTAAAGCTTGCCGTTTTCGCGTACCATGCGCAAGAAAAAGTATATGGCCAGCGGGATCCACTCTATGTTTATCCAGTCTATGTGGGCGTACGCCTGGGCTATGTGGAATGAACTGAAGGCAAAGACGAGGCCGGCCACGAACGCGGCCGTTTTGTTCTTTACGATGTAGTCGCTGAGCATGAACATCGTAAGGCCGGACAGAGCGAAGCCTATGAGCAGCATGACGTTATAGGCAAATTGCAAGCTAACCGCCTGGAACGGCACAGAGATTAGCGATGCTATTGGCGCCATGGTCTGGTAGACCAGGCTTGAGCCTATTGGCCAATAAAGCAGATTAGTGTAGTAGAAACTCGTATGCAGCGTGAACGTCGCGTATCCGACCCACCATATGTCCCACAGGTTCTGGAACGTGTCCCCGCCGGAGCCCGGTGCTAGCGCCGTTATATTGCTCGTCACCGGGGCCAGCACCACTGCTGCGATTAGCGCATAAATGGCGAAAAGCGCTATGCCGAGCCTGAGATTGTGGTTCCAGAGCAGGCTTTGTAATCTATTTTTTGTTTTAGCTCCTTTATTTTGGGACGCATCATCGATCTTATCTGGTGCGCTTGATTGCCCTACTTGATCGAAAACCATCAATAACGCACCGGCAAAAAGTGAATCGGGATTTCAATTACTATTTGGGACAAAGGATAAATAACAGTTACGCTTAGATTCAACTTGGTATCTATACCTATAAGCAGTAGACTGCATTTCTGCATAACAGTTTTAAACTCTTACTGGCATATTATGTCCTGATGCCGGTGTATCAATGATTATAGTACGAAGCCCATTGCGCATTTCTCTTGGAGGGGGCGGCACAGACCTGCCATCTTACTACTCAAACTACGAGGGCTTTTTGGTCGCGGCTGCTATAGACAAATACGTGTATATAACTGTGCATAAGGCATTCGAGAAAGAGATCATACTCAAATACTCAAACATGGAGCATGTGCAATCAATCGAAGAAGTGCAGCACCCAATAATCAGGGAGGCGCTAAGACTGGTAAACATAGAGAATCCGCACCTTGAGATAACAAGCTTGGCCGATGTACCGTCAGGCACAGGACTGGGCTCCTCTGGCAGCTTCACATGCGCGCTGTTAAAGGCGCTGCATACTTACAAGAAGGAAATCGTGCTCAACAAGGATATAGCGGAGGAGGCATGTCACATAGAGATTGATGTCCTAAAGGAACCGATAGGCAAGCAGGATCAATATATATCCGCATTCGGCGGCATAAATGCCTTAAAATTCCACAAAAACGGCAGGGTTGAGGCAGCGCCGCTAAAGCTATCAGACGAGACTCTGTACAGCCTTGAGGATAACCTGCTACTGTTCTTTACGGGCTTCTCCAGATCCGCATCTGAGGTCCTTAAGGAGCAGGATACCAAAAGCCGGGAGAATGACAAATCGATGATCGAGAACCTACATTTCATCAAGGATCTGGGTCTAAAGAGCAAGAACGCCCTTGAAACGGGTGACCTTGATAAGTTTGCAGAGCTGATGAACATACATTGGGAGTACAAGAAGCAGCGCTCTAGCCTGATGAGCAATGTCAGGATAAACGCGCTGTACGACATAGCTATGAAAAACGGCGCTCTGGGGGGTAAGCTGATAGGTGCCGGCGGGGGAGGATTCCTTATGTTCTACACGAACGAGAATGTGAGGCTGCGGCGCGCCATGGGGCGCGAAGGGCTAAGGGAGATACCGTTCAACTTCGACTTTGAGGGCACAAAGGTGATGGCGCAGTGAATATGCCACCAGTCGCAATAGTTGCGGGTGGCCTGGCGACCAGATTGCACCCGACTACGCTCAAGATTCCTAAGTCCATGATTGAGGTGGCAGGCAAACCTTTTATATACCACCAGCTGTCCCTACTTAAACGCAGGGGCGCATCAGATGTGCTTCTCTGCATCGGTAACCTAGGATCCGAGATACAGGATTATGTAGGGGATGGCAAAGCATGGGGGCTAAGGGTCCGGTACTCCTACGACGGCGAAAAGCTGCTTGGAACCGGAGGCGCGATAAAGAAGGCCCTGGATAAGCTTCCGGATGCGTTTTTCGTGCTGTATGGCGATTCCTATTTGGACGTAGATATGGAGCCCATATTGGAGCGGTTTATCGGCTCAGGAAAACAGGCAATCATGACCATTTACCACAACAGGAACAAGCTGGATAAGAGCAACGTTGTATTCAAGGATGGCAAGATACTTAGATACGGCAAGGTTCAGATCCCTGAGATGGAATACATTGACTACGGCCTTAGCATCTTGAGCAAGCGCGTATTCGACGCATGGCCGGCGGACACCGCGTTTGACTTGGCCGACGTGTATGGGAGGCTGGTAAACACAGGGGAGATGGCAGCGTTTGAAGTGAGCCGGCGATTCTACGAGATTGGCTCAAAGAGCGGCATAAACGAGCTGGAGAGGCATATGGCCTCGGTCGGTATGGAATGCTGACTAACTCCTGCGCCCAAACCTGCATTTTGATGTTATCGTGCTCCTTTCTACGCCTAAGTTAAGATTTTAAACCCTCACTGAGAAGGTTTATGCAAGCGCAAATGCAGTGATGATATGGGGGACGAGGCGTATATACAGGGTTATCTTGAGGACTGTGCCGAGATCGCTAATAAGCTCGATAGGGCACAGATATTGAAGATGTCAAAGATGCTGATAGACATAAGGTCAAGGCAGGGGAGGCTCTTCATATTGGGAGTCGGGGGCGGAGCGGGCCATGCCTCGCATGCAGTGAACGACTTCAGGAAGATAGCAGGCATCGAGGCGTATACACCTACAGATAACGTCTCCGAGCTAACCGCCAGGGTAAACGATGACGGGTGGGAGACAGTGTTTGTGAATTGGCTCAGAGGCAGCAGGCTTAACAGGAAGGACGGTGTGCTAGTATTCTCCGTAGGGGGGGGCAACGAGGAGAAGAAGATCAGCGTTAATCTTGTTATGGCGCTAAGATACGCTAAGGATGTGGGTGCAAGCATAATGGGCGTTGTTGGAAGGGATGGCGGCTACACTGCAAAAGTTGCGGATGCATGCGTTATAGTGCCTACGGTTAACGCAGAAACCGTTACGCCACACACAGAAGGCTTCCAGGCCGTGATCTGGCATCTGTTGGTCTCCAGCCCAGAAATGAAAAAATTCGAGATGAAATGGGAGAGCACGAAGTGAGCGCGAAGCAGGCAAGAAAAGCCGTTTTCCTAGACAGGGACGGCGTGCTTGACGCTTTAGTGCTAAATAAGGCCACAAACGAGTATGAGGCGCCGCATAGCGTTGGAGAACTGAAACTACTGCCCATGGTTATACCAGGGCTTAAAAGACTGCAGGCAGCAGGATACGAACTCTTCCTTGTCTCTAACCAGCCGGATTACGCCAAAGGAAAATCAACGCTAGCGGAACTGAAGCTGGTGCACAGCAGATTTGACAGGCTAATGAAGGACCATGGGGTGCATTTTAGGCAGTATTATTATTGCTTCCACCATCCGCAGGGCGTGGTACCGCGTTATTCCTATGAGTGCGAATGCAGGAAACCTAAGCCGTTCTTCCTGATTAAGGCAGGGGAAGCATACGGATTGAACCTGGCGGCTTCGTGGATGGTTGGCGACACAGACAAGGACGTGGGATGCGGCAAGGATGCTGGAGTAAATACCATACTTGTGGGGTATAAGCTGTCAGTGAAACAGAGGGTGGACAGCGTACCGGATTACAGGGCAAAGAACTTAAATGAAGCAGTTGATATAATAATAAAGCATTCGAAAACTGGTGGATAGATGGATGGGAACAGGAAATTCAGGATAAAGCTTTTCGCAGACGGCGCCGACATCAACGACATGATGGCGGTCTATAAGCAAGGCCTAGTTAGCGGGTTCACTACAAACCCAAGCCTCATGAGGAAAGCTGGGGTCAGGGACTACGAGCGCTTCGCTAAGGAGGTGCTTAAAGACATACGGGATATGCCGATATCGTTTGAGGTATTCGCTGACGATTTTGCGGACATGGAGAGGGAGGCCAGGAAGATAGCGAGCTGGGGCAACAATGTATACGTTAAGATACCGGTGACCAATACGAGGGGCGAGAGCGCAGTGGAACTGATAAAAAAGCTGTCATGGGACGGGCTAAAATTGAATGTCACTGCCATATTGAATGCGGAACAGGTACAAGCAGTATCAGAGGCCCTGGCGCCTTCAGTCCCCAGCATAGTGTCTGTGTTCGCGGGGCGCATAGCGGATACTGGCAGGGATCCCATACCCATAATGAAGGAATCGCTAGGTATATTGAAGCATAATCCTAAAGCAGAACTGCTCTGGGCGAGTTCAAGGGAACTCTTCAATGTAGTACAGGCAGAAATGTCTGGTTGCCATATAATAACTGTAACCAATGAGATACTCAAAAAAATACCTATGGTGGGCAAGGACCTGAAGGAACTGTCGCTTGACACTGTGAAGATGTTCCATTCCGATGCTGCGGCAGCCGGATATAGTATCTGAACCTTCAGAGCGGCTGCGCTCGCAGGATAACCCCTATGCGGATGTAATTTTATTGACCCTGATAGTTGGAGGGGGCTTTTAATCTTAGCGCATCGATTACGCGATACGGTAATTCAGGCCTATTAGCAATGATACTATGCCTGCCGCTTCAACGAACATGACGTTGTTTGACATGCCGCCGCCAAATACGGCTATGGCCAAGCCCGTTATCACAAGTGCTATGCCAAGCAGCCCGAAAGTCATGAAAGAGACGTAGTAGTTGGAGCATACCAAAAGGCGCCTGGCCATCTTGAAGCCAAAAAGGAATTTTGACTTGGCCACTTTGGACTTTCCATAGCTCCTCTTGTAGTAGTTTATGGGCACCTCTGCGACCCTGTATCCCCTCTTGGCAAGTTCGATCTGGAAGAACATATGCTGCATCTTGAAAGGCGGATGGACATCCTTTACTGCATCGTATGCCTTCCTGTCCACTACGAATAATCCAGTAAGCACATCATGCACATGCTGTTTAAAAAATATGTTGTACATGGCGGTAAGCATCCAATTGCCTATGAACAGGTGGGAATCCATGGATCCCTCTTGCAGGCTAGCCATCCTATTACCTAGCACCAAATCCGCCTTACCGCCCTTTATGGCGTTTAGGCCAAGAGCTAACCCTTCCGGGTCGTGGGTACCGTCCGCGTCTATCGTGGATAGGGTGACGCCATTTGCCTGAGAGAACGCTTCAAGTATGCCGTTCTCAATCCCGTGGGATTTCTGCCTTATCGCCCGGACTCCGGTCGCCTTAAGTTTATTGTAGTATTCGTCGCCGCTTTCGTCTATCACGATTATCTCGGCCCTAGAGCCGAATTTTCCCTTGAGCTTCTCTATAAGCGAGAACGCCCCCTCTTCCTCCTTTGTAGGCAGGACTATGCTTATTTCGGGCTTTTTTGTGTTTTTCATAGCTTCATCAGTCTCTTTGCCTTATCTAATATGCTGGCCTCTGAGATACCGTACTTTACCATCAGCTCAGCATCCTGACCGGATTCGCCAAATACGTCGTTGACTGCCACCATGTCCATTATGGTTGGACGGCGCGTTGAAAGCACTTCGGCGACAGCGGAACCAAGACCGCCCATGATGTTGTGATCCTCAGCGGTTATTATCCTGCCCGTGTCTTTGGCCGCGCTTATTATGGTACCAGCATCAATTGGCTTTATTGTGTGGCAGTCTATCACCCTTGCGCTTATGCCGTCTTTCTGCAACCTTTCGGCGGCTTTTAATGACTCTTGAACCATTATGCCGCAAGCTATTATGGCCAAATCATTGCCGTCCCTGAGCACGTTTGCCTTGCCCACCTTAATGCCCTCATTCGCGTATATGTTAGTCAGGTTGGGCCTTGGAAGCCTTATGTAAAATGGACCCTTGGTATTTACCGCTTCCCTGACGATTGCCCTTGTTGCGTACGCATCGGACGGCACAACAACCCTCATGTTGGGCAATGCGCGCATGATCGCTATGTCCTCAATGTCCTGATGGCTTCCACCATCAGGGCCGACGGATATTCCCGTATGCGTGCCTACTATCTTAACGTCGAGATTGCAGTAAGCTATGGTATTGCGTATCTGGTCTATTGCTCGCTCTATGAATACCATGTAAGTTCCGCATACGACGGTCTTGCCGTACAATGCCAGCCCGGCAGAGATGCCTATCATGTTCTGCTCAGCTATCCCTACGTTGAAGAACCTGTCGGGAAACTTGTCGCCGAAAAGGCTGGTGCGTATAGACTCTGTGGTATCGGCGCCGACAACTACTAGGTTAGGCACATTTGAGCCAAGCTCCTCGAGTGCCTGGCCGAACGCTTCCCTTAGTGATTCTGATTTCTGTTCCATTTTAAGCACCGCCATTTGCGCTGCCTTTTACCGAAGCTATCGCTTTTTCAAGCAGCTCTTTGGTGAGGACTTTGCTGTGGTATTCGACTTTCTCCTCCATGAAATCCACGCCCTTGCCCTTTTTCGTTTTTGCTACTATGACGGTAGGCAGCCCTTTGGCCTTCTCGGCCTCCCCCAACGCCCTTAGCATGTCGGATATGTCGTTGCCATCAGCCTCCATCACGTTCCAATTGAACGCCCTGAACTTGGCAGCCACAGGATCCGTAGGCATTATCTGTGACGTGGTGCCTTCCTGCTGCAGCCCATTTTTGTCAACTATCGCTACGAGGTTATCTAGCCTGAACTTCACTGCAGCCATCGCAGCCTCCCACACCTCGCCTTCGTCTAGTTCGCCGTCCCCAGTAATGACGTATACCTTAATAGGCTTATTGTCAATCCTCGCGGCAAGGGCCATGCCTATGCCTTCAGAAAGGCCTATGCCTTCAGGGCCGCCAGGTATCTCAACGCCAGGTACTTTGTTAGGATCTGGATGTCCCTGCAGCCGGCTGTTTATTTTTCTAAGCGTCAACAACTCCTCTTTAGGGAAGTAACCGCATTGGGAGAGGACAGAATAAAGGGCCGGAGCCGCATGTCCTTTTGAAAGCAGCAATCTGTCCCTTTCAGGCCACTTTGGACTCTTCGGATCATGGCGCATCTTGCCAAAATAAATCGACACGAGTATGTCCGTGCAGCTAAGCGAACCTCCCGGATGGCCCGATTTTGCTTCGCTGAGCATAGTTAGTATGTTTTCCCTTATGTCTGCAGCTATGGTCTTTAGTTCTTCTACGTTCACATGCCTATTTGGATCCCTGAAATCTATTTCCACCACTTGAATCACCTTATTTTGCGCCCGTTATGCGCATCTTTAATGTGTAAAATGCTATTTTAATACCTAGCAGCGGCTTTGACTTAGTTACCTGAGGCTTTGAGCCTTGCCGCTCAGTATAAGTTATTGGGATTTCCTTTATTCTCTGGCCGTGCAGCGCCAGCGCAGCTTCGAAGAATAGCGTGCCGGCCCTGTTGCTGCCAGGCTTTACGCTTCTGATCGAATCGAAAGCGGACCTTCGCATCACGAACGAACCGCTCAGCGCATCGTGCATCCTCTGCTTATAGAGCGTGTTAAAAAGAAACGTCAGGAATTTGTTACCGAACCTCAGATACGAGCCGATTGCATCCTTGTTGCTGGATCTGTCACCACTGATGAAGTCAGCATCCCCGATTTCTAGGGTTTCGACTACCTTTTTGAAATCATCAACGCTATAAGTGCCATCAGGGTCTATTGTGGATATTATATCGCCGTGGGCAGCAAGGAAGCCCTCCATCAAGGCTGCGGTATACCCTTTGGATTTCTGCTCTATTATTTTCGCTCCCGTGGCATATAGAGGTTCGCGCAGTTTTGGCTCGCTCTTGTCTACAATTATTATTTCGATGTCTTTCCCGAGTTTGGAATAAAGCTCGTTTATCACGCGTGGAGCGGTCGCTTCATTTTTAGTCGGAACTATTATACTCAGTCCTGGCATACAGCTCACGACAATATTTAGGGTAAAGGGTATTATAGATTACCATAGAAGCGGCAGTTATATTTTAAAGCAGATGGAGTACTCCAATTTAAATCGCTGTGCTTAATATAGGATAGGTAAATCTATTGGCTGGCCATACGTTTTTCTATCAGATGCTGGCAGTCATGCTTGTCGTTGTTCTATTCACTGCCATTTTAATAGTGTCTTTAATGACAGGGAGATGGTCTACTACAACCACAACAATCACTCAAATACACAAATCTATACCTGCGATAAGCAACATTACCGTATTGTATGGACAGTCAGTCTTGCCAATGCCTCAAGGCGCAGAAATTTACATATATGATTATGCTACAGGTGGCGCAGGTCCATCAACTGCGTGGAGATACGGGGATTATGAAACTGCTATAGATGGCAATGGTAATACCGCCTCTGCCATAGCCGTCACAGGTTCAAACCGTGATAGCTACGGCACACAAACCGCATATAATACGGCCGCTGGAATCGCAATTTCTGGTTTCTCGTCATATTCCTCCTATTACGCAGAGAATACGACGCCTGGCGCAGCATCAGAATCGGATACCTTTTCCGTAACGACTCCTGAAAGCTTGGTCTTAGTAATCGCTATGGGAAGCAGCCAACACTGCATCCGGATGAACGGTATGCCAGGATTCATCGTTGATAACACAACAAGTGGAATTTATGATACAGAAGCTTTGATTATCGGGCATGCGTACCTAAATCCTGGTTCATATAATGCAACAATGAATACGCAGGCATGCTTAGGCGGGCAGGATTCGGATAATATGGTCGATACGGTTGCCGTGTTCGTGTTCGCCCCATCTAATTATACAGGATGAATTTTTGAAATAGATGTGGTACATTTACTTTTTAGGCAGCAAACCAGTTGGTTAAGTATTTATAATTTTGAGTCATCCTTATTCGGAATCCTATCTGGATAAAACTATTAATGCCTTTCCACTCAATTATACGCGGGATTCCATGAGTTTAGAGGAATCGATGAAGCGGAAGATACGCGACATACCTGACTATCCCAAGAAGGGCATAATATTCCGTGACATAACGCCGCTCCTCAAGGACAGCGTGCTGTTTTCCGCATGCGTTGACGAGATAGCCAAGGAGATAAGCGGCCTGCGCCCCGATTATATAGTGGGCATCGAGGCGCGCGGCTTCATAATAGGCTCTGTGATAGCTTACAAGCTGGGGGTCGGCTTCGTGCCCGCGAGGAAGAAGGGCAAGCTGCCCCACGAGAAGATATCGGTGAGCTACGAGCTTGAATATGGCCAGGAGACCATAGAGCTGCACAAGGACGCGGTGGAGAAGGACTCGAAGGTGGTGATAGTCGATGACCTGCTGGCCACCGGGGGCACCACCCTCGCAGCCATAAAGCTCGTGAGGCAGATAGGCGCCGAAGTCGTGGGCCTTGCCTACCTGGTGGAGTTGACCAAGCTCAAAGGCAGGGAACATCTGCCCGTCGAAAACGTGATATCGCTTGCGAAGTACTAAAAGATGATAGAATGATTCGCCCCGCAAACCCACCATTTCAATGGCGGGTTAGGGGCGTGCGAGAAAATATATAAGGATGGAAAACAAAGGAGAAAACATGGAAACTACGCGTGCCTACAAATTCAGGATATATCCTGATATAAATAGACAGACAGCCATAGAAGATTCAATTTCAACGTCTCAAAGGCTATACAACATGCTTCTTGAGAAGACCATAGAAGCGCATAAATCGAATCCGTCATCAAAAATATCGCAGAGGACCATAAATCAGTTCCTCAATGAAATAATAAAAGAGGACAAGACCTATCTGCAACTCTATGCCAACGTCAGAGTGGACATCCGCAACAGACTCTTGAAGACCTACCGAAACTTCTTCAGGAGATGCCAGCAAAAGAAATATAGGCTTGCCCAGTCAATCCAGAACGCTTCATTGAACAGGTCCATCAATATGCTCTCATACAAGGCTGAAAGCGCCGGTATTGAGGTGATAAAGGTGGACGCAGGGGACACGACGCTGGAATGCAGCAACTGCCATTACATAAAGAATTGGGGGGAGAGGCTGAACCTGGAAGACAGGATTTACCACTGCAACAGATGCGGCATGCAGTTGGACATGGACATAAACGCATCCATAAACATACTCAACAGGGCTACCCTCGAACGGAGGGGAAGTCACGCTCATGGAGAGGACGCAAGACCTCAAAGGAAGGCAGTCCTCGTTGAACTGAGAACATACCCTGCAAACACAGGGGAAGCCAACGAACTTTATCCGTTGGAGGATGTCATACGATGAGCGCACTGATGAGCGAGATAGAGTCCAACGGCTGGCGGCGGCCCGATTTTGGGAACAGCAACTTGGCCATTTCCAAGCAGCTCGCAGGCTCTGACAAGGGCAGCCTTATAGGCTGCGGCGCTAAAAAGCTTTTCATAATAATAGACGGGATGGGCTATAAACTAGCCAGACGCGTTGTGGGCGAAGGGGGCAGCGCCTCTGAGCATGCGCGGTGGCTCAATATGCGGCAGATAACCTCGATATTCCCGTCTACAACAGGCAACGTGCTTTCAAGCTTCTACAGCGGCATGACGACCGCAAGGCACGGCATAGTGGGCACCAAAGTGCCGTTCAAGGAGGCGGGGATGCTCATCAACGTACTTGGTTTCTCCGCCGCACTGGGCAGGGACCTGAAGCTGTGGCGCATAGACCCTAAAACGTTTTACCCGAAGCCTGAGATGATCGACAGCCTGAAGGCCAGGGGCGGCTTCAAATCGCTCCTCAAAGAGGACATAATAGGCACCGGGCTGTCCACCGCGGTATTCGAGTACGGCGACGTGGTGCCGTTCGTTACGTTCGAAGACATGCTAATAAGGGTGAAGGGGCTGATCAAGGGTGGTACAAGGTACATATTCGCGTATTATGATGTACTCGACCATGTGCAGCATGCATATGGACCGGATACCGAAGAGGCTGAGTCGCTTCTGCATGGGATATTCTCTGCAATGGACAGGATCCTGAGACCGGTGGCCGAAAACAGCGGATACGACCTCATAATAACGTCAGATCACGGCCAGACCAGCGTACCAGAGAAGAACGCCATCGAGATAGAGAGCGACAGCGGGATGCTGGAATTCCTCCAGGTGCCGCCATGGGGCGAAGGCAGGTCGCTGTTCCTGCACGTGTCAGATGGCAAGGAAAGGGCATTTGAGGACTACTTCCACAGGCACCTTGCGAAGCACGCCATGCTGGTCGACTCGGATGAGGCCATACGATGCGGGCTTTTTGGCGACAGTGAGGTCGGCGATCTGGTACGGTATAGGTTCGGGACCCACATCATAATGCCGTACGACAATTTCGCCATGCCTTACAAGTACCCAAACACATCAAGACATATTAGGGAGAAGCCGCCCATGCTTGGCATGCACGGCGGGCTTACGGAGGACGAGATGCTGATCCCTCTTTTCACCAACTTCTAGGACGCGGGATGGACGTATTGAACCCATTTTGCCGGGAAGCAAACCCCATGTAATCCATATAAATATTTTTGTATTGCAATTAGCATACAGGCGATAGAAGGCGTTGGTTCAAGCGACCCAACAATCCTTAGCATGCATAGTGCTTGCCTAAGGTAAATCGAATGGCGACCACGGTAAACGAAGTTGTGCACACAGGGCATTCCCTGGACCTTGAGGAGCTTGTCAAAAAGGCCACTTGGCGCGAGTTCCTGATGGGGCTAGTCGAAAGCAGCCAGCTAGACCCATGGGACATAGACATATCTAAGATAGTTGACGGCTACATGACAGCCATAAAGGCCATGCAGATAATGGACCTCTCAATACCGGCCAACATAATCCTGGCTGCATCGATACTCCTCAAGATGAAGAGCGACATGGTAGGCCTTGCAAGCATAGAAGAGCCAGCGCAGGTTACGGACGAAGCGCAGGCTGAGCGGATAATACCTTCGGTCCAACCGCTCAGTCTGAGGAGCAGGGTGCAGCCCAGCAGGAAGGTGACCCTGGACGAGTTGCTGGACGCGCTAGACGAAGCTATGAAGGTGCAGCAGCACAGGGAATACAGGATGGAACTGGAGAATACGCCTGTGCCTATGCTCATAAAAGTGGACGACATAGACCAGAAGCTAGACAGGACGCTATCGATGGTGAGGGACAACGCAGACGCTACCGGCATGGTGACATTCGCTGCGCTAGCCAACAAGTTCAACTATGCAGAAAGCATGCTGCTCGACCTTTTCGTGCCGCTGCTCTTCCTGGCACACAAAGGCAACGTACTGCTCTTCCAAGAAGAGTTCTTCAACGAGATATTTATCAAGCTAGGCAGTGGTGATGCGGATGCAGGAAGCCGGACAGCTTGACTACAAGAAGATAGCCGAGGCCGCGCTGTTCGCCTCCGGCAGGGCCATGAGCGTGGAGGAGCTCGCTGCTGCGATAGGCGTAGGCTCCGTAGGATCCCTGGAAGGCATAATGGAAGCGCTGATAAACGACTACAAAGCCAGGGACAGCGCGCTGGAGGTGCAGAAGCTCGGGAGCAAGTACGTGATGGGGATACGGGAACCGTACGCCACAAAGGTGAACGGGCTTGCCGGATCGCCGGACATATCAAAGGGTGCGCTCAGGATACTGTCTTACATAAGCAAGAACGAGCCGGTGATGCAGAACGCGGTAGTCAAGGCGTTCGGAACCACGACGTACGACTACATGAAAGAGCTGGCTGAGAAGGAGTTCGTGAGCGCAAAGAAGATCGGACGCACTAAAAGGATAGAGACGACGGAGAAGTTCAGGGAATACTTCAACGTGCAGGGCACTCAGTAGGTAGGGTTGTATTCCTCTACGCCCTCGTGCATGTTTATGTAGAGCGCAGATACGAAGAGCAGCGACGAGACCCTGTTCATGAAGCCAAGCATCTCTGCACTGGCGCACCTGCGCCCTTTTAGCGCGACAACTGCGCGTTCCGCGCGGCGGGCAATGGCCCTTGCCATATGGAGATGCGCTGCCCCCTCGCAGCCGCCGGGCAGCACGAATTTGGTAAGCTTGGGCAGGGTGGCGCTTAACTCGCCTATGCCGTCTTCCAGTTCCTTGATGTCGGCCGCCCTTATAACATTATTGCGGGACGGCTTTGGGCTTCCGCAGGACGCCAGTTCGGCTCCGGCTATGAAGAGCTTGTTCTGCAGGACCTTCAGCATCTCCGAAAGGTGGTCATCTGTCAGCTCTGCGATGGCCACGCCTACCGCAGAATTGAGCTCGTCTATCGAGCCGATTGCCTCCATGAGCACGTCATCTTTCTTAACGTTCTTGCTGCTTATCGTGCCAGTGTATCCAGAGTCGCCGGATCCGGTGTAGAATCTTGGCATGCAACCACTTATATGGATTGGTGGTTAAAGCATTATTAAAGTTACCGTACCAAATTTTAAAGCGAGGCAGGGGCTCGTAGTCGAGTGGTAAGACGTTACCTTCACAAGGTAAAGACCGGGAGTTCGATTCTCCCCGGGCCCATCAAAAAGCCAGTGGGATCCTTTAGGTGTTAACATGAACCTCGATAAAAAGAAGTGCGTTCCATGCGAAGGCGGGACTAAGCCAATGGGAAAATCCGAAGCGTCGAGATACATGAAGGGAGTAGGTTCTTATCGATAAAACAAGGAGTATGCCGAATACAATTATGACTATCCCCCATGGTGCTTAAGACGGCCATGTATGCATGCGAGGTGTGCGCCAGTATCGTCTGGAACAGGACGCCGAGTATTGAAAATACGAATGTAAATCCAATTACGAAGAATACGGAATTCAGGAATACCATATCTTGCCTTCGCATTTCAACGCCATTGCCGCATTAGCTCTTTTTCCCGATAATCCTTTTCAGCTTGTATTCGGCGTTTTCGGCCTTGTCCAGCCTGTGATCTATCCTCAATATTATGTACACGCGTTTTGCGCCCATTTTTGCAATGGCGTCGTGAGCTTTGCGCGCAGCGGTCAGCACACCTTCCAAATCATCCGCCTCTATTAATGTTGACATCGCATTAGGCATCAATTTGAGACACTTAATCGTCTTCATAGATTTGAACGCTTCGCGAACATAATCGCCAACGCTCGGCCCCACGCCTACGGGGAATATCGTTATGTCAGCTATTACCTTCGGCTTCCTCCCGGCCATGGTAGTAGATTGGCAACAGCAATATTAAAATATACCCAGATGGTGCGTGACATGGCTTCTGTACCATAAATCTGCATTCTACGGCTTCGTTATATCTTTCTGACATTATGTATATGGACGTAACGCCAAGGTTCGGTGCAATCTTAAATAGTGCTTACATACATAATTTAGCGCCGAATGGCGTTTGGATGCGTTTATGGTCTACAATTGCAAGATATGCGGCCAAGAACTTGATGTCGAGACATACCGTTATATAGCATGGGGAGGGATGGCGCAGGGCCCGCTTTCAGACAAGGGCAATTATACTGAAGAGACGTTTTGCATCAACTGCTTCACCACGCTTAAAGCCAACCTACTGGTAATGATAAGCAGGGCGATTTCAGAGCATAATAGGCTTCAGGCAGACCCTAAACATAATGCACTATGATAAACCGCGTGCGTATCATGCCATATACGAAACCTAAGATAACCGTAATGGAAACGAGCAAAGAAAAAATCCTGACATTTGACGGTGCTATTTTTTCTATAATAAACAAGGGATCCGTCTATACCGGCCTTTACTGGGACTATTTCACACCTTTGCCGCTGCTGTACAAAAGGTCGCGTGTTCTCATGATAGGCTTAGGGGGCGGCACGATACCGTACCAGCTAAAAAAACTTTATGATGGCAGGGTAGACATAGACATAGTCGAGATAAGCAGGGTGATGGTAAGGAAGGCAAAAACCTTCAACCCGAATTTAGAAAAAATCGCAAATGTGATAGTCGGTGACGGGGACAAGTACCTGGATGGCTGCATCTCCAAATATGACATATTGATATTGGACGCTTATGGCACTGGATTCCGCATACCAGAAAAATTCTTATCAGAATCATTCATCACGAAGGCCAATAAGGCATTGAAGCCCAATGGCGTTTTCGGCATCAATTACATATTCACTTTCAGGCAGTTGCTCAAGTTCCATAGCTATATGAAGCTCTTGGAAAGGAATTTCAGCGTGTATAAGATAAGCGAAGGCATGTATTTTTTGAGCAATCTCCTTATATTCTGCCTTAAGGGCACGGATGTACAAAGCATGCGCAAGACGATACGCTCCGGGTTGAAGCCCGATCCCGCTGCCAGGCATATAATGGATAGGTTTTGATGCGTATCTAATGGCTTAAATCGGCCTCCTGCTTCAGGAAGGCAAGGGAGTCTAGCCACGGACCCTGGTTTTTAGACTCTGCTGCTCTGCGCCGGAACGCTGTGGAAATGCATCCCTGAACCCGCGTTCCAGCGCGTTCCTAAGCCGTGTCCGAATTTCGGATTCGAACCTGAAATCTTAGATAGCAAAAAGAAATGGGCCCGCGGAGAGTCGAACTCCGATCTCAAGCGTGTAAGGCTAGCATCATACCGTTGGACCACGAGCCCGCTACTTTGAATGGTTCTTGCAGAACCTGTTAATCCTTCTTACTGCTTCCCCTAATATCTCTTTCGGTGGCAGGCTCACTATCCTTATATGGGACGGTTCCCCAAAGCCAGAGCCCCTGGTAAGCTGTACATGCTCCTCCTGCAGCAGACTGCGGACAAATTCCCTATCGTCTTTTATCGCTAGCCTCGACAGATCTATTTTCGGGAATATGTAAAAGGCGCCATTCGGCTTGACATAGCTTAGGCAGGGGTTTTCATCAAGCATGCTAGATGCGTAGTTTATCCTTTCCTGTATGGCGCTCACCATATTCTTAATTTCGATGTCATGCTGCTTTACGTTGTTCAACGCTTCAACGCACGCGTATTCCGCAGGGGTATTTACAGAGAGCCTTATGCGGGCGTAGTCGGAGAATTTCTGCTTCAGCGCCTTGGATACGTAGTCCTCCTCTGGTACTATTATGAAGCCCACCCTGAAGCCGGTGGCATCGAAGTTCTTTGATACGCCATTCATCACGATATACGGCATACCCTTCGCAATCTGGCACAGGCTGGTAAATTTGGCACCATTGAATACGATTTCGTCGTATATCTCGTCGCTTATTAGCAAGAGGTCGTGCTCATTTGCTATATCTACCAGCTCCTTCAGGACGCTTGCGCTCAGGATGGTGCCAGTTGGGTTGTTAGGATTCGTAATCATCATATACTTTATTTTCTTTCCCGCGGCCTCTTTCAGCGCGCGTTTTACGTCATCTACGTCAGTCCCCCAATTCTTATCCTCGTAATATCTTCCAAAAATTGCGTCGCCTCCGGCCAGCCGTATGTTAGTCATATAGGCCGGGTAATAGGGCCTGAAAATGAATGCGTAGTCGGAATCGTTTATCAAAGCGCTGTTTATTATGCCGAGCGCTTCGGAAAGTCCCTGCGTCGTAATCACGCTCTTGGCATCGAAATCCGCATTGTAGATCCTCTTGTACCTTTTTGAAACGGCCTCCAGAAGCTCTGGCACGCCCTCCGCCCTTGAGTAGGATGTCTTCTTTTGTTTAAGCGCGTTTATGTAGGCGTCGGTTATGTAATCTGGGGTTGGCATGTACGCGGCGGGGTCGCCGGTATTTAGCTTTATCACATCAATGCCGCGCTTTTTCATCTCTTCGGCTGCGGTGTCCTCCTCCCTTATCGGATTGATTGCGAACGCACTGCGTTTTGAGAATAAATCTTCCATTTCACTTGACCTCAAGCTCGGCGTCGTCTATTACGTAAGTTCCGACCTGACCGTCCCAGACCGTGTGCGCTTTCCTTATTTTTATCCTTTTGGTGAACAAAGGCGCATCTAGGACGAAGGACTCGGCTTCTCCACCTTCGAACGACATGTTTATTTTATACTTGCTCTGCAATTTAATAAGTCTTTCTATCATATCGCCATCGATTCTTTTGCCCAAGAAGCTTTGGTCGAATCCCTCTGCAGCCACGTGGGTTACGATGGCATTGAAACTAGACGCTATCTCTCTAAGTTCATCTAACGGATTTATGCCCCAGAGAGGCGATATGACCTTTATTTCATGTCTTGCGCAGATTGTTTCTATGCGATCTTTCTGGTATCTGCTAGCTACCGCCCCTGTGATAAGCTCGCTGACACCGCTTTTGACTATTATATCTTCAAGATCGCTTAGCTCCGCCTCCTTCTCGCCCTTTGTTTTACTAACCATGTGCCTTAGGCCAAGCGCTTCGGCCTGCATATGCGTGAACTCGACCGCAGGCTTGTGGAACATGTAGCTGTACTCGTTTTCGGTCACCATAGTTATTAGAAGATCTACGCGTTTGCCGGCATCCACGACTTTGTGCAGCGCCAGCGTGGAATCCTTGCCACCGCTGAAAAGGCAGCCTATCATTTAACCAACCCTTTTCTGCCCGCGTCGCTGGAAGGGCAGATATCATTGAGCACGCACCTTGCACAATATTTTACTCTTGCAGTGCAGACATCCCTGCCCAACGCTATGAAGAGCAGCGATATGTTGCCCCATTCGGCCGTTGGCGTGATCTTCATTACGGCGCTTTCGATTTTTCTTGGGTCCCTGGAGTTCACAATTCCCAGCCTGTTGGAAACCGTAGTGCAGTGGGTGTCTATAGCTATGCCTTCGTTGATGCCGAAGGCGTTGGAGAGCACCACGTTCGCGGTCTTGCGGCCTACGCCGGGCATTTCGGTCAGCTCTTCTATTGTATGCGGCACAGAAGAATCAAACCTGCTCGCTAGAACCTTGGCTGCCTCTACTACGTGTTTGGCCTTGCTGCGATACAAGCCGAGCGTCTTTATATAAGGATAAAGCTCTTTAGGCTTGGCTTCCGCAAATGACGCCACGCTCTTGAACTCCTTGAAGAGTTTGCCGGTAACCTTGTTCACCTGCATGTCTTGGGATTGCGCGGAAAGTATCGTTGCAACCAAAAGCTGCCACGGATCCCCGTGATCAAGCGATGTCCGCATTTGGGCATGGTATCTGGCCTTGAGCCTCTTTAAAACGAGCTTTATTAGTTCCTCTTTTGATGGCACGGTTACCACAGGCGGTTAAACGTCTAAGACTACGCTGGCCTTCAAAAGGCCGCTTGAAGCGTTTATGTGCATATCGTATTTTGATATGCCTTTTACATCAAGCTGCGCCGATTCCGCGGATCCGGACTTGCAAAGTATCACTGCGCCTGCTTTGTACCATCTGCCGCCCCTTTTCACGTTCATTGCCTTGACCCTGTACGCCAAGAGCCCATCGGCGCTGGACAGAGAAAGCGACCGCTGAAGAATCCTCCAGAGGAGATCCTCGGCTGAGTATGATGAAGTATTAATTCTTAAACTTCTGACGCCAGTTGTTTGCTTGGAAACCGCTTTGGTATCGGCCATCGCATTGAATAGCGCCAGAGCGGCGTTCCTGAATAGTTCGCTCATCGTCTTACCGTATGCGAAGAATTCGATGTCTGCAGTATGCTTCACGTATTCGTATTTTGGCTTTTTTTTAGACGACGCGGACATCAGGTTCACGCAATAGTTATTAATCCTTAGGTATAAATTATCTCTGTCCTGTGAGGAAAAGAGTAACTACTGAAAAGTGATGAAGCCCATTTCGGCTGAGGACTAAAGGTGTTCGGTTGGTCATTAAAAAAGCGGTCGCCGATTATAGGGCCAAGCTTTTTGGAATGGCAGCCCTTCTGGTCGCATTTTTGATCGGTTTTGCGCCTTCGCTTGGCATAACAAGCCTTACAATAAGTGACAGCGATCCAAACACGTACATAGCCGTAGTAATGTTGATGCTGCCCCTGTTCCTTATTTTCTCGCTCAAGGAGGAACTTCATTTCAGTTTCGAAATTAGGAGGGTAATGTACGGAATTGCAGTTTTCGTTGTCTTCATAGCGGCACTGTCTTATATACGCGTAGCATCCTCATATCTTTTCGGGCTTTATAGGATAGATGCGCTTATGTCGGCCTTGTTTCTGGCCGCACTGATACTGGTAATTTTCGGAGTAGACGGTTTGAGGAAACTTAAGTTTACCGTCGTGTATGCCCTGTTTACATCGCCCCTGCTTCTTACGCCAGTCATTGCGCTGAATGACAGCTTCACCGCAGGAAGCGCTGCAGGGGTTTATTGGTTGCTCCAGCTTTTCGGGCTGCATGTATCGGGCAATGGCATACTATCCGCGGGTACCTTGTCGGTACCGATAACTATAGCGAGTACGTGCGCCGACCTGGGCCTATTCATAGCGCTGGTCATGCTATTAGTACCTATAGCCTATCTTTTCAGGGGCAAGATCCAGAGGAAAGCTTTGTGGATTGCATCAGCGGTAGCCCTGATGCTAATCCTTAACATCGCCAGGATGTTCTATATAGCGTACACTTGGATAACATCAGGACCGAGCGCCGGCCTGAACGTCTTTCATGCATTCGCAGGCGAATTACTTTTCTATGCTACGCTGGTTATCGTTATATTATCCGCTACGAAGTACGGGCTGACCATCGCAAAGCTCAAAAGAGCGAATAAACGCGCTACTAAAAATGCCGCTTATGACAGGACTTTGCTCATACCAATAGGCATAGCTTTGCTTATGGGACTAGTAGTGCTTTTCTTGTCTTTGCCCTATGGCGTATCGCTTAACTTGGCCCCCTTGGCGCCCGTGAATGCAACAAGCAGCGCAAGTGTGTCTATCGAGTACTTGCAAATAGCTAACTCCCTAGCGTACGCGAGGATGAACATAGCCCAGTTAGGGCAGGCGCAGCTCAACATCACTACAGACCAAGGCGCGGAAAGCTACCTCTTTTCGCTTTCTAATTCGACTTACACTGGCAATAATTCGGTTTTCGCAATAGTGACGCCTGACAGCTTTCCTGCCCCCGGATTCGTCCTGCCGAGCGGCGGCAAAACGATTAAGTCAGGCGCCGTGCTCCTGAACAACGGCATTTCACTGCACGAATCCTTGGTATCGAACGGCACGTATCTTGATGTGGCTTATTTCTCAATACCTTATGCGGTGACGAAGCCAGGAACGGGCGCGAATCCATCGAACGATTACATAAATTACCAGTTTATCGCCACTGCTTCGAACCGAGAGGGAAACGGTGTCCCATATTGCAGCTTCAATGTAAGCCCGGCCAACTATTTCGAAAGCGCAGTCTATAATTTCCTCAGCGGCGGCACGCAACTCCAGGGAATGCCTAGCGCGATGTGCCCGGGATATAGAGTGGCCAGCCAACTAGGCTGAAGGCGTTTTGATGGAATTTGAATTCTCAGCGGGCATTTTGGTTTACAGGTACAGGGCTTCGAAGCGTGAGTTCCTTTTCCTTGAGAACCCGGAAGGGTGGCTTGACCTTCCTAAAGGCCATATAGAGAAAGGGGAAAGCGCAATTGAGGCGGCGGTCAGGGAGACGGCAGAAGAGTCCGGACTTTCAATAGAACCGGACCGCTTCTTCCGTGAGGGGATGGCGTACTGGTTCATCAGGGACAGGGTCAAGGTGAAAAAAACCCTTATAGTTTTCATTGGGATGGCGAGCGCGGATTCCAAAGTCAAGATATCGGATGAACATACGGGCTACAGGTGGCTGGAACTCGAAACGGCGATGCATAGGCTCAAGTTCAAAAACCAGATTGAATTGGTTAAAAATGGCGCCATTTATCTAGACAAGGCTGAACGACTGAAGAAACTTAACACAATGTATTCGGATCTGTGCGCGAAACAGGGCGATTGGCAGCTAAGCAGGAATTTCGTGCCTGGGGAAGGGCGCGCTGACGCAAACGTGATGCTGGTCGGGCAGGCACCCGGAGCGGAGGAGGACGCCAAGGGGAGGCCCTTCGTAGGCAGGAGCGGCAGCCTTTTGGATAAGCTCATAAAGAAAGCCGGGCTGAGCAGGGATGGGCTTTATATAACCAGCGTTGTGCAGTTCTTCCCGCCTAAGAACAGGGTCCCGTCCGACCCGGAGATAGCGCTGTGTGTGCCTTTCCTAATGCGGCAAATAGAAATAGTTGACCCTAAGCTGGTAGTGCTGCTCGGCGCAGTGGCGGCCAAAGCAGTAGCAGGGGTGGAATCTGTTTCTAAGGCGCATGGCACGCTCGTTGAGCGCAGGGGGCGCAAGTTCTTCATCACGCTCCATCCAGCGGCTGCGGTAAGGATAAGTACGAATATGCCGTTGATTGAATCGGATTTCATTAAGCTCAAGAGCGTAATCAAAAGGATTGAGTAAACGCTACTTCTGCCTTTTCTCCATAGGGAAAGGTATTACCTCTTTTATGGACTGCTTGTTGGTAAGCAGCATCACCAATCTGTCCACGCCCAAGCCTAGGCCCCCGGTAGGCGGCATCCCGTATTCCATGGCATCCACGAAATCCTTGTCTAGCGGCTCTGCCTCCTTGTCGCCGGAAAGCGCCCTTTCCTCCTGCAGCTCGAAATTTTTCTTTTGTATGAATGGATTGTTAAGTTCTGAGTAGGCATTGACCAGCTCCATGCCTGCGGCGTATAGCTCGAAACGCTCCACAAGTTCAGGGTTGCCGCGCTTCGGCCTGGTAAGGGGGGAAGTTTCCCTCGGGAAGTCTATGACGAAAGTAGGGTTGGTAAGCTCGGGCTGGACTAGCGTCTCTAATAGTTTCTCATATGCGTGTGCCCTGTTACGCTTCCCCTTTTCGAACCTTATGCCATGCGACTCAGCGGCCTTGAACAGCTCTTCGTCGCCTAGCCTTAGTATGTCGACGCCAAGTTTCTGGTTTATGCTCCCGACGAAGCTCAATCGCTTGAAAGGCGGCTCGAAATCCACTTCCAGGTCGCCGTACTTAAGTCTGCTCGACTGGCACACTCCTTTCGCTATATTGTAGAGCATGCTTTCGGTGAGTTCCATCATCTCGTTATAATCAGTATACGCTTGGTATAATTCCACCATTGTGAACTCCGGACTGTGCGTCGTGTCTATATCTTCGTTCCTGAAAGCCTTGTAAATCTCGTACACCTTGTTAAATCCGCCGATGACCAGCCTCTTCAGGTAGAGCTCGTTCGCTATCCTTAGGTAGTCCTCCTCGCCCAGCGTATTCACGAAGGTCTTGAACGGCTCGGCGTCAGCCCCACCATAGAGCGGCTGTATCACTGGCGTCTCGATCTCTATGAACCCCAGATTATCCAGAAACGTTCTTATCGACTTTATAGCATTGCTTCTTTTCCTGAATATCCCCCTCACTTCGGGATTCACTATAAGGTCAAGGAAACGCTTTCTGTACCTTAGTTCCACGTCCTGCAGCCCGTGCCACTTGTCTGGTAGCTGCTTCAGCGCCTTGGCCAAAAGCGCAACGTCGCCAACCTTGACGGTTATCTCGCCCGCCTTTGTCTTGAATACGCTGCCCAGAACGCCTATTATATCTCCGGAATTGTACGATTTTATCTGGGAGAACTTAGCCTCGCCCATCGAAGCGAAATCTACGTAGCACTGTATCTTGCCCGTTTCATCCAGTAGGTCCAAAAAAATCAGCTTGCCTGAAGCCCTCACTGCAACTATGCGGCCGGCCAAAGAGACCTCTTTACCCTCGTATCTTTCGTAGTCCCCTCTTATCGCGGCTGCGTTGTCCTTGACATCGTAAGAGTAAGGCAAGCTTGATATCAGCTCGCTGAAAGGCTCTTCCATCGAATCCCGTTAGAGCAATAAACTGGCAGCTACTTCTTGAACAGCTTGGAGTTTGCATTATGGACCGCCTGCTCAAATATGTCCATGCCGCTGGCAAGCACCTTGTCGTCTATTGTTAATGTCGGTATTATCCTTATGCACGACTGGCCTGCCGGAAGCACTATCAAGCCGTTGGCGAAGCATTCGTCCGCTATGTCGTCCTTCTCCTTCACCGCGGGATCCTTCGTCTTCCTGTCCCTTACGAATTCCACGCCTATCATAAGGCCTATGCCCCTCACATCCCCTATTATCTCGTACTTGTCCTTCATCTCCTCCAGCCTTTTCATCACGTAGGCGCCCTTCCTTATTATGCCCGTCTGGAGGGCGGGCATGTTCTTGTTAATGTAATCCAGCGACGCTTCGGCTCCGGCTATGGCCAGCAGATTGCCGCCGAAGGTGGTAGAATGCGATCCGGCCGGTATGTCTCCGAGTGAACCCCTGACCAGCGTGGCACCCATCGGCACGCCTCCGCCGATTGACTTGGCCATTGTGTATATGTCGGCCTCTACACCGAAATTATCCATAGCGAAGAACTTGCCTGTCCTCATGTAGCCCGCCTGCACTTCATCTGACACCAGCAGCGCGCCTGCATCGTCAGCTATTTTCCTGACCTCCTTTACGAATTCCTTGGGCGGCACTACATAACCCCCTTCGCCCTGTATAGGCTCCATTACTATGGCGGCAAGCTCTTTCTTCGAAACCTCTTTTGCTAGAGGGTATTTTCTTATGTAGTCGGCGCACTCTATGCCGCACGATGGGTATTCTAGATGCAGCGGGCACCTGTAGCAGTAAGCGTACGGGGCATGCACGGAAGCGTTGAATGGCCCGAACATCTCCTTTTGGACTATTTTGGATGCGGTAAGGGAGAGCGAACCCAAGGTCCTACCATGGAAGCCGCCGTAAAAAGCCATGAGATATGGCCTCTTCGTGAATATCTTCGAGAACTTTATCGCAGCTTCTACCGCCTCTGTACCGGAATTGGAAAAGAAGACCTTGCCGTTGAAGCCTGGAGGGGCCATTTTCAGCAGTTTCTCTGCAAATCTCACAGGCATTTCATTGTAGAAGTCAGCGAATGCAGGATGCATTAACTTATCGACCTGCTTCTTAATCGCATTCCTTATCTCTTTGTTGCCATTCAAGCCGAGGTTGTAGACGCTTATGAAGCTCGAAAAGTCTATGAACTTGTTGCCTTCAACATCGTACACGAATTCTCCGTCGGCATGATCCGGCATGAATGGATATGTTTCGCGCGTGACAGTAAGTATGACTTTCGAATCCCTCTTTATTATGTCGCCTGTTTTCTTCCCAATCTTTACCTTCATGAAATCAACCGCTTTTATTGCGGGAATAAAATATATATTGGTTGTTATATTTCAGGGCGTTGCCGCCCTTCTGGTTTTAGCCGCCTTGCCAGTATGTTTGCCCGCAACGGGCAAAATTCCACTCCTAAATTTAAAAAAGAGCCTGCAGGTTCTCGATGCAGGCTCCTTTTCACTGTGGGGGTGAAAGAATAAGCAGTTTAGTCGCCTTGCCAGCATCAAATTTGTAATAAACTCTGTGACCTAGCTGATATCTTTCAAGCAAGCCTGCCTTGTGCAACTTGTTTAGCCGAGTGCATGCCGCATTGCGTCCTTTGTAGTGGAGTTTGCTCTTGACATCGTCTGCGCATACCATATTGTTTGGCGAGCGCTGGATCAGTTCTATTATATCGGCGTCTATCCTTGATAGGGGAAGTTCGCGGCGCGGCTCTGCGGCCTGCATTTTCGGAATCGTTTCCTGTGGGGCTATTTCCTCCTCCACCTCTGCGCCGTTCAGCTCATCCTCTATCTTATTTATAGATTTGGACATCTGCTCAAGCAGCATGGTGGTCTTCTTATTCTCACCCATCAGGTACTTAAGCAGCACCAGCAGGTTAGAGCCGACCTTTTCTGCCTGGACGGACTTAAGCGTGCTCCTGTTTACGGTTGTCTTGCGCTTCAAGTGCTTTACTTGCCTCTTTAGATTACTTATTGAGGCAACATCCTTCTCAACTTGGCGTCTTGAGGGCATGGACACACCATTCGTTCGCGAATGAACTATGATTGATTGATTATTCGTTTGCTAATCTTTCACGATTCATTCATGATTCTATTGTGAATGAATAGGTATTTAAACCCTTTGTTTAGTATGGTCGGGCGGTTAAGTAGTATGTGGCGGCCCTATGCGTGCCTCTTGATACACTGATGAAATTTATCGTGCGCGCCCAGAATAAGAAAATATAAAAGCTTAAGCGGGAAATTATTAGTTAAGTGTATTTATGGCAAGTTTATATTCGCCGCAGAATCAGGCAGGCATAATGAGTTTCTATGATGCGCCGACAAAAGGCCCAAAATTCAATCCGAAGGTAGTCCTGGCGCTCGTATTTATTTTTGCATTAATAATATTGGTCGCAAACCATTTCATACTTGGATGAAACGGCAGGGATTACTCTATCATCCTGAATACGTCCTTCCTGACCTCAGTTATGTCGCCGCTTTCCAATAGTATGTAGAGGACTGACCTTATGCCGTCTTCAGGAACGCCGGTTATTTTTGAGAGATCGGAGACGCTCATGCTCTTGTGACCTATCGCTTTTATTATCTTCGACGCGCTCTTTTCTATAAATCCCTTGAGAGCGACATAGAATTTCTTGTTGAATGCCCGAGTGCCTATTACGAGCCCACGGCGTATGCTGTCCTCGAGCGCTATAGATAGGGCAGACGCTTCCGCCTCGGTCTGGAGCACTATGAAGCCGTTGGTCTCGAGCAGGCCCATGTTTGTATCTACGCCGCCGATTTTCTTTTCCCACTCCTTGGGCCCGCTCTCCTTAAGCGGCTGGCGTACAGGCTCCTCCTTCTGCCACTTCAGCATTTCAAGCTCCTTGTCTGGAGCGAGCCCCCTCATCCTGAATAGGAATTTGGTGTATACGTCGTTAGATATGCTGTATCTGTATTCCTGCTCATTGGGCTTCTTGAAAAGCGCCACTATCTTCTTCTTCATCAGCCCCTGGAGCACCTGCGTTTCTTTATCGTTCAGTTTGGCGTTGACTTTGTCCCGCGTCCTGTCCGGGTATCTGAATTCGTCTAGCTTCTTTAGCAGCCCCAGCTCCTCCGCATCGACCATGACTCCTGTCGGTGGCGCGAGCGTTTCTTCTGTAGGCTTTGGCTGCTGGCCGTTCTTCAGAAGCATTGGGACTATGTCGCTCTTTTTTGCGAATATGAAATATTTCTCGGGGTGCATGAAGAAGTCAACGTCGTCTCCATCCTTCAAACCCAGTGCGCTTATTACCTCGAATGGGATATTGACGGAAAGCTTTCCGTTCTTAAGCTTGTATACTCTAGGGATGAGACCACCACAGCATTTATTTAAGCGCATGTAAAGCTTAAAATACTGCGCAACTTTTAGTTGTCAGTAAGTCACTGAATATAAGCCTTTAAAACTTGTTATAGATTATATAATTATGCAAACGCTAAAGCTGCAGGATTTTTCTCTCTACACCAAGAAAGTCATTGGCTCGCGGTACGCTTATGCGATAAGGGAGAACGCTGAGTCATTAGGATTCGATGACAGGCTGCAGGTTGAGAATGCCGGATTTGCCATAGCCAACATAATCAAGAGGACGCACAAGGGGTCTAGTGTACTTATCATATGCGGGCAGGGAGGCAAGGGCGGCGTTGGCCTCGCGCTTGCCAGGCACATGATCGGATACGCTGACGTGACTGCCTGCTTCGTAGGGCGCATAGAAGACGCGGACAACCAGACCACCAAGCTTAACTATAGGCTGCTAGGCGAGATTTCCGATATCATAGACGTGCATGAGGGAGAGGAGGCCAAGCTAGAGGAGGCCTTAGGCCGGGCGGACATCGCGATAGACGCGCTCATAGGCATAGGACTCAGGGGCAGGGCGGGCTTGGGCGCAGCGAGGGCCATATCACTTATAAACAGACATGGGAAGCACGTCATTTCGATAGACATCCCTAGCGGAATCGACCCCGACACGGGCGCTGCCCGAGGAGCTTACGTGAAATCCGATGAGCTGCTGACATTGCACAAGCTCAAGGCCGGGATAGCGACCGAGGGTTTCACAGGCAGCACCGTAGTAGTCGATATTTGCATGCCGCTTAGCGCGGAGCTCCTCGCTGGACCAGGCGACCTCAGCCTTGCCATAGAGCCAAGGCGCATCGGGATTAACAAGTACAGCGCAGGCGGCGTGCTGATAGTCGGCGGCGGAGAGCATTACCACGGCGCGCCGCTGCTCGCATCTAATGCGGCACAGAACGCAATTGCAGCGCTCAGGACTGCAGTGGGCTATGCTACCATATTCGTACCTAAAGGCAAGGAGGATGTGGTGCGCGGCTTATCCCAGAACGCTATAGTGCGCGGATACGACGGCGAGGAGCTATCCGTTGATTCTCTTGGATTCCTGAGCGGGGTGAGACACAATGTCACCATAATAGGGCCGGGTTTGGGGAAGAGCGAGACCGTTTGCGGCGGGGTCCGGGCGCTTGTGGAGCGCGAGAACGCTGCGAAAAATCTCATCGTTATAGATGGCGATGCCATAGGAGCGATCTCCAAGCACAAGAACCTGCTTGGCAGAAACGTGGTATTGACTCCGCACCATGGCGAATTCACTGAACTTACAGGCGTTGATTCCAAGAACGCCACGCTTGGACAACTGGCGAGGAGGGCCATATCGTTCGCCAAAGCGTACAATTGCGTGATAGCGCTAAAGGGGCACGAGACCATAATAACAGACGGCAATCTGCTTAAGGTAAACATAGCAAAAAGCAGCGCTTTGGCCACCATGGGCACAGGCGACGTCCTATCCGGGATAATAGCCGCTTACCTGGCGTCCCACAAGGACGTGTTCGAGAGCACGGTTGCAGGCGTTTATCTGCACTCGCTTGTAGGTGATGCATTGAATGAACGCATGGGGCCGCACATACTTGCAAGCGATGTGGTTGATTCTATACCTGCCGTATTGAAGGGCATCGGCAAGGACAGGGAGTTGATTGATTGAATAGCAAAAGCCCCGAATCCCCATACAGGTCAATAGTTTTGCAGTTGGGAGAAGCGCTGCATAATTCAGCCTCAGCCTGCGGTTACGCTGCAGATCTGCATGAGGTAGAGCAGACTGTAGGACTAGCGAGGGGATATGGCGACATCTCATCCGCAATCGCGCTCAGGATAGCGAAGGCATCCAACAAAAATCCCGTTGAAGTTGCCTCGCTGATTATGTCCAAGATGACAGTACCGGCCTATGTAAAATTGGTAAGCAAGGAAAACGGCTTCATAAATTTCCATATAGACAGGAATGCCTTCCCCGGGCTGGTGCTACCAGGCATACTTGAGCAGAAACAGCGGTACGTGCGGTCATGCATGGGCAGCGGGAAGAAGGCCATAGTGGAATACCCCAGCGTAAATCCAGTGCATCCGTGGCACGTTGGGCAGGTAAGAAGCGCGCTCCTTGGCGATTGCATGGCTAACATAATGGAGGGATGCGGTTACACCACAGAAAGGATAGATTACATAGACGACCTAGGCCTGCAGGTAGCGGAGGTGATTTGGGGATGGATGCATCCTGGCTCACTTAAAGGCTACATAGACGACCAGTCACTCCGCTCAATCGACCTCTTATTGGGACTTGCACACCCTACCATTAGCAACGCGGAAAGCGGCGGCGCCAAGAGGGTAGATTATATCATAGGCGAGATTTACGTTGCCGTGAACAAGTACATGAAGGACCACCCTATAGAGGACCAGATAAAGGAACTGCTTAAGAGGATGGAGCAGCAGGGCACGGATGAAGCGAAACTGTCCAGAAAGATAGCCGGGTATTATGTCATGGCGGAATACGAAACCGCTTTCGCCTACAGCATGTACCACAGCGCGCTCATATGGGAGAGCGATATAATAAGGGAGCGTATGCTCGATAAGGCCCTGGAGAAGCTCAGAAGCAGCAGCATAGTAAAGGTCGCGGAGGACGAGAAATACAGGGGCTGCCTGGTAATCGACTTTAACCAAGTGAAAAATCTGCCTGAAGAATTCAAGGGGCTGAAGGAGGACGTAAAAGTGCTTGTGAGAAGCAACGGGATCCCTAATTACCTCGCCAAGGACATAGCATTCCACATGTGGAAATTCGGGGTAATAGAGAGCCCGTTCAAATACACGCAATTCATAGAGAAGCAGCCGAATGGCAAGCCGCTATACACGACCGGGGCCGAAGGGGCCCCGATGGGATTCGGCAATGCGGACAAGGCCGTCAATACCATAGATTCAAGGCAAAGCTACGAGCAGGCGCTAGTCAAGCTAGCGCTGGAGGCAACAGGTTACGCAGAGAGGGCCTCGGGCTTCAAGCACCTCTCTTACGGCATAGTAGAGCTCGAGAGCGGCGCATTGGCAGGAAGGAAGGGCACATGGATAGGATACACGGCAGACGATCTGCTCAGGGAGGCCAGGGAGAAGGCTATGTCGCTGATAGGCGAGAGATTCAGCCTCAGCGAAGGGGAGAAAGCCTCGATAGCTAACGACATAGCACTGTCAGCCATAAAGTTCGAGTTCCTGAAGCTTTCGTGCGAGAAGAAGCTCGTGTTCTCGTGGAGCAGGGCGCTGAACTTCGAAGGGAACTCCGGACCTTACTGCGAGTACATGCATGCGCGCGCGATAAGGATACTTGAGAGCTCAGGGATCGACGCCGCGGAGCTTAACGGTGCAGGGCTGTCATGCCTTGACAGCGAGGCGGAATTCGAGCTCATAAAGAAGCTCTCAGTCGCAAGGGACACGCTTGAGAAGGCCTGCAGGGAGTACAAGCCCAATGTAATAGTCGAGTACGTCGGGGAGCTGGCGCTGCTCTTCGGCAAATTCTATGAGCAGAAGCCCGTCCTAAAGGCGGCCACAGGAGAGGAAAAGGCCGCGAGGCTTGCCCTCGTAGCGTGCTTCGCCATCGTGATGGGGGAGATGCTCACGATGTGCGGCATAAGCCCTGTGCATAGAATGTGAAAGCGCCGCGCTAAAAACGAAAATTTATAAACCTGAATCGGCTAATAGGATGGTGTTGACGGGCCCGTAGCTCAGCTTGGATAGAGCAGCATCCTCCTAAGGTGATGGTCGCGGGTTCAAATTCGGCTTTTTGTATCTGACGTGCAAAAGCCATGAAAATCCCGCCGGGCCCGCCTATGTTTGCAATGTGATACAATGCGACGTTCTAAGCGAGGCGCCTTGATAGGGGCGAAGGAGCCAGTGTTCATAATAAGGCCGGCATTCAGGAGGTTCGGGCTGGACAACCTGCACGTGGCGCTGATGGCGCTGGTTGTCATACTCATAGCATTTGCATTCGCCCTTTCGACGTTCAAGCAGGGGCCGACCATATATAACTGCCCTTACGGCGTACTGAACGCCACCAACGCGTCGGCACAGAGCCAATGCGTACAGCCAAGATACAATGAGACGCAGGTGCTTGGCGCAGTGGAGAGCATGATAGCGAGTTACAGTTCAACCAACACGTCACTTGCGCTTTTGTCATACTACTCGCTTGTAAATGAGTCTAGCGTGTCATATGTGAACGGCACCGATGAATGGCTGGCAGTAGTGCCATACATCGACCCGCAGGCGGACAATGAGACTTTTTACTTGTCCATGCTGATTTCGGATAAGAACCTCACTTTGGAGTCGGCTTACCTGTCGACACTCAGGCCTGTCTCCTACACTAAAGACAGGTCAGTAGCATACGGCGCAGTAAGCATCTTTGGCGTATCGCCGGCCACTGACAAGGCGCCCTACCCCGTTTACCTCGTGGTCGATCCTTATGCCTTAGGGGCATTCAAAAGCATCCTCAGCGCGATAAATGCGTCGGTGTCGTACGGGGATAGGATAAACATGAGTTATTACTTCGTTTTCACTCCTGAATATGCGCTCAGGTTCTACAAAGGCTTCGGGGTGAACGAGACACAACTACTCGGCTATTACCTGGCATGCGCGTCAAAGCAGCACAATTTCTTCGGCTTTATGAAGAATCTCAGCATCGAGTACGTAGGCACCCCGTTAAGCAATCTCACCTTGTATCAGACAGCCATTGGCTCCGGGCTTGACATGGCCTCAATGGACACATGCTTCGGCCCCGAATATGACAATGCGACTGGAAAACTGGACAACCAGCTCAACCTCATAAAGTATTACGGTGTGACCGACACGCCGATATTCATAGTGAATGAGAAGTATTTCGCGCTGCCGCAGACGCTTGGCAAAGCCTTGGATTACGTGATGAACACCACAAAAACATGAGCATAGAATGGTTTGATGCATATAATAGTAGGGATCGACCCGGGCAAGACCGTTGGAATCGCGTGTATTTCGCTCAATGGGAAGTTGCTGCACAGCGCCCACTTGGCTTTTGCAGAAATAGGGTGGATTGCAAGCGAGATAAGGAAAGTCGGAACGCCTTCTTTGATAGCAGGCGACAAGAGGGAGGTTAGCGAAGTCGTAAGGCGCGCCGCGGCGGTTTTCAATGCCAAGGTATTCTATCCGGAAAGGGACCTTGGACTTGAAGGCAAGAAGATAGCCGGCAGACACGCGGGTGTCTTCAATCCTCATGAGAGGGACGCTTATACGGCTGCGCTCAAGGCTTATAATGCGTATGCGAACAAGCTGAACCAGGCAGAGCACATAGCGAATGAGAGCGGCGTTAACGATATAGATTCGGTAAAGGCCAAGGTGATAGACCGCTATTCGATAAACGAAGCTATACTGAACAGGAAGGCGAACAGGCAGTGACGAGGAATGTTCCATTGAAGCGCGCTGTCCCTGTATTTTAAACTTTTCGCACCAAATACCTTACTGCCGCTCTGATCGTCTAGTCCGGTCAAGGACACGGCCCTCTCAAGGCCGGAACTCGGGTTCAAATCCCGATCAGAGCATTTCACAGATGCGAGGGCGGGATCGGGTTCAAATCTCGGTCGGAGTAGATAATATTGAAATTGATTGAAACTTTGGCTAATTATCAAAAGCTACATAATTTAACATTTGAACCTGTTGGCAAGTGCAGAACAAAGATATTTAATTTGATAAGAATTAGTAGATTTATGATTGGATTCTTATCACAGCATTTGCCAGCTCAACCAAACCAGGTATGAACAATGTCAATATTTAATATAAAGATACGCAAACTGGAATATTTCGAAAAGTGGCTTATTCTAGGAATAATGATAGGAGTCGCAGCAGGAATAGGCGCGATAATATTCTATTATTTGATAATATATATGCAGAGCCTTTTTCTTGGTGGAATCGTTGGAATGACAGTACCTACGGCATCCGGGGAAGGCAGCAGTGGATTCGTGCAAGGCAACTCCCTTTTAGTACCGGTTTCCATAATACTGGGTGGATTGCTTTCTGGTTTTCTTGTTTACAAGTTTGCTCCTGAAGCAGAAGGCCATGGAACTGATGCCATAATAAACTCATTCCACAACAAGAATGGCGGGATCAGGCGTAGGGTACCAATAGTAAAGGCGATATCATCTGCGATCACCATAGGCTCCGGCGGTAGCGCAGGCAGAGAAGGACCTACTGCGCAGATTGCATCTGGCATAGGCTCGTTTCTTGCTGACTTGCTAAAACTCACTAAAAAGGAGAGACGGATTGCAATATTGGTTGGGGCTGGGGCAGGAATAGGTACCATATTCAAAGCACCGATAGGCGGTGCCCTGCTTGCCGTAGAAGTTCCATACAAAAGAGATTTCGAGACTTCGGCCCTGTTCCCAGCCATAGTTGCAAGCGCAGTTGGATATTCAATATTTGGATCCATAGTTGGCTTCCAGCCGATCTTCGGATATTATCTTGGTGTATTCAACCCAGTAAATCTGCCACTCTATGCGGTGCTAGGCATAGGAACAGGCATCTTCGCAATAATATATATAAAATTTTTCTACTACATTCATGATAAATTCAAGTCGTTTAAAATAAGCAACTACTACAAGCCCGCCATAGGCGCAGTTATAGTTGGCGCGTTAGCGATTCTATTTCCTGAAATAATGAGTGTTGGATACGGATGGGTCCAGCTCATGGTAAACGGCAGTATTTCTTCGTTTCCGACGTTTGGTCTCCCAATACTTCTTATACTGATATTTCTTCCATTTGCAAAGATAGTTGCAACCGCATTTTCAATAGGCACTGGAGGTAGTGGAGGCGTATTTGCACCAGGAATATTCGTAGGAGCTTCAGTAGGACTTCTTTTTGGCATGCTGTTCCATATGATCTTCCCTAGCCTAGTCACTTCGGTTGCGCCTTTTGTGATAGTGGGCATGCTAGCGTTGATGGGCGGAGCAGGGAAAATTCCCGTATCGGTATTACTCATGATAACTGAGATGACTGGTAGCCTTCAGCTCTTGCCAGCAGCGATGATTGCCGTATCAATGTCCTACCTCATATCAGGCCAAAGCACACTTTACCGCTCGCAGGTAGCCACAAGGGAAGAATCGCCTGCGCACATGAACGAATATCACAAACCAATACTCGAAAATATAAAGTTAAAGGATCTTCAGCTAAATGATATTTCGATTGATGCACGCCTGCCCGTTTCCTATGCAATTAAGCGCATGAAGGAATTTGGCATCACTTCAATGCCGGTTGTGGACAAAACAAAAAGAGAAAAGCGGGTAGGAATGATAGCACTATCCAATATACACAACATCCATTCAGAAAAAGTTAGGACAGTAGCTACTTGGGATATTAGGATGGTTAAACTAGACAGCAGTGGAAGAGTCGCACTGGATGTCATGTCAGAAATGGGAACGACGTGGGTTGCAGTGGAGGATGGCAAGGGGTATGTTGGTTGCATAACCCTCAAACGGATCGTCAATGAATACAAGAAGCGGCTTGAAATGTAGGGCTAATTGCCGCAGGGACAATGTCTCGTCTTATATGGATTTTATAGCGGAGATTATGGTGGCAAAGCGAGATGTGCAGGGACCGCGGTAGAGCCTATGTAGACCGCGAAGAGGCCCGCAGCTACCAGGGTCAGCCAACATATAGCCAAAAGTGCCTGCCAGCCCACCTACACGTCCTTCTGGTAGCCAGGTAGGCGATCCATCACGAGCGCGGCGGGATACGCAAATATCCCGGCAATGCCGAAAATAAAGTACATTAGCATCATTGCAAGGGATTCGTTCGTTAGGCCCAGGCTATATCCGGAATAGCCGTACAATATGGCCATAAAGCCGAAGAAGAACGCCACAAGGCCCACATATTCGAGCTCTATCTCGTACTGTATGGCGAACGCGAAGATCAGCAGGAGGGCGCCGAAAGCTACGAATGGGTCAAGGAACAGGATGTTATATGAGCCTGGCAGGAACCATGTAAGCTGGTTTATAACGCCTGTGATAAGTATGTATGCGCCCAGGACCGCAAGCGGTATCCCTGCGGCTTCAGCTCGCTTCTTATGTCCTTTATCTTTATCTTATACCTCATGTATATCCTGGTCATCAAGTATGCCAGGAGCAGCGCTACAAAGCCGAGCAGCAGCAGGTCGAAAGCCAGGTTATCGACAAATGCCATAGCCTCACGGATTAGATATCGCTGGCACTGCTTAAAAATGGTGCGGTGACGCACGCGTGCAGCCGTATGTGTCCGATGCCCCAATAGCAGCCAAGCATAGCCGGCATTTATGCGGCTCGCTTGTTGCGCTTGTTGAGCATCTTTGTTATGCTGTCTATCTTTTTGTTTAGCTCCTTCATCTCCTTCTTGGTCAGATCGGGCACCGATTTGGAAAGGCGGTCCATTTCTGCCTTGACGCTCTTGGCGTACGCATCGCCCTCCTTCTCGTACCTCTTGACCGTCTCCAGCACCAGCCTCTCGCTGTCCTTCTTGTCCATATGGCCCTCCTTCTCCAGCTCGTCCAGCGCCTTGTTAAGGGCCTTGACGGTTATGGATGCGACCCCGAAGCCGAACTCTATGCCCTTCCTCACCAGCTTGTCCACGTCCTTGTTCGATTTTGCCATGTTTTCCACCTTCCAAAGCATTAATAGGCTATGATTTTCAGGGCCAGCCACAGCCCCAGCATGCCGCTTACCAGGAATCCGGCAAGGCCGAAAGTGGTGCTCACCCGCAACACCAGCGACGAGCCCACTATCAGCGCGGCCACGAGCAGGGCCATAGACAGCTTGTCGCTTATCCTGTCGAGGTCCTCGGAAAACACCATGAGGTCCTTGTGCTCCAGCTCTATCTTCAGCCTTCCGTCTTCCATCTTCCTCATGAAGTCCCTTAGCGCAAGGGGCAGGCTCCTGGCCATGTACTCGAGGTCTAGCATGTCATCCTTCAAGACCTCGACCAACTTCCTGGTGTCCCACTTAGTCGGGAGCAAATCCTTAGCATAAGGCTGGAATTCCTCCGCGATATTGAAATGCGGATCGAGTTCTGTGCAAGTGCCTTCGAGTATGAGTATGGAGCGCGCGAGCTCGGCGGTTTCCCTCGGCCTGTTTATATCGTATTTCACTAAAATGGTGACAAGATCTGAGAGCATCTCGCCCAACTTGACGTCGACTATGCGCTTGCTGTAGTAGGCGTCCAGCACATCCGATATGTCGGCCTTGAACGATGCCATGTCATCTCTTTCAACAGCCATCCCAGTGCGCAACATGTGGGCTATGAGGCCGTTCACATCGTCCTCCACGGCGTAGAAAGCCAACTTGAACAGATCATTGGCCGTCTCTTTGTCTATCGAATTTACCCGTCCGAAGTCGAGGAGGCATATGACGCTGTTATCGAGCACCATTATATTCCCGGGATGCATGTCCGCATGATAGAACCTGTCGACTAGCACCATCTTGAAAAAGATTCTGGCGCATTTGCGCGCTATGGCCCTTTTGTCGAACTTGTTTGAGTGCGTGGTTATGACCTTGGAAAGTGACATGCCCTCAACCTCTTCCATTACGAGCACCCTCCTCGTGCATAGCCTGTTATAAACGGTCGGTACGTTCACGCCTTTGTCATCATTGAAGTTATCTTTGAGCCGCTGGCCGCTGTTTGCTTCCCTGAGGAAGTTAAGTTCTTTTATTATGGAGCGCTCGAATTCATCTACCAGATATACGGGATCGTACTTCCTTGTTTCGGGGATGTGCTTCTGAGCCAACCTTGCCAGATAATGCATTATCCTAAGGTCTTCCTTTATGGTGGCCTCTATGCCTGGCCGCTGCACCTTGACCACGACCTTGTGTCCGTTCTTCAGCACAGCCCTGTGCACCTGCCCTATTGAAGCGGATGCGAGCGGCTGGTTCTCAAACTTCAGGAATAGTTCGTCCGCATGCTTGCCCAGCTCATCCTTTATTATGCGCTTGGCCTGGTCCGTAGGGAATGGGCTCATGCTGTCTTGCAGCTTGGACAGCTCAGCAGCGTATTCAGGGCCTATTATGTCCGCCCTAGTGCTGAGCAGTTGGCCGAACTTCACAAATGTGGTGCCCAGTTCCTCAAGCATAAGGCGAAACCTTTCCTGCGGCGTCTTGTGCATAACTTCGGGCAGCGCCTTCTGCTTAGACCTGCGTATAGGCAGTTTCTCGCCCAGCCTTAACCTGTCAGCCAGCTGGCCTGCTTCGAATTTGGCCAATATGTCCATTATGCGGGCTATCCTGTCCAGGTCCTGCCTACTCTGCGAAATAGAGAAGACGTCTATGCCACCACCCACTAAACAGTATAAAAATTACTACGCTTGGACATTATTAAAACTTTTGTATCCATTCGCAAACTGTTTGCAGGTTTTGTGCATGGCCGCGTACAGTAGCGGAAAGCCAGATTTTGAGCCATTGACCATTGGCGATAAAAAATGGAGTGGCACCATAGCCGTTAATGCGTGTTTGGACCGATGTAGGCAATTATATACATTGTGCTACATAGGGTATATCGAGTCAATGACTGTGATAGCGGAGATACCGTATAAGAGCGGCGTTGTCACTGTAGCGGATAGCAGATATACCATAGAGGAGCATTACTTCTGGATTAAATATGACGATGATGCAGAGAAGACTTTCACCTCTTATGATAAGGACCTGGTCATAGCCACCGCCGGGGACGAGGCGCTTGGACGCACAGTTGCCGAGTACCTCCTACTGAACGAGGATAAGCTTAAGCGATACTGTTATACGGATGACAGTAGCTTAAGGAAAAGCCTTATCGACAAATTCAACAAATTAGCGCTGGATTGCATAGGAAGCAATAATTCGGGCTTTTACATATCGGTAAGGCTAAAGGACGGCAGCATAAGGACCATGTTGCTGGACATCATAGGACCTAGCGATAGGTCTGGATCCCCGGATACTAAGTTTTACGATTTGAAAGAAGGCGCGGCGATGGGCATAGACGGGACCGTCGAACCTTATCTCAATGCTTTGACGGCCAAGTATGCACCGGACAAGGGCAAGAGGGACGCCGCTGACGCGATGGCAATAGCGTTCCTGCTCGAAGACAAGTACAGCGAGGAAAACTACCCGATAAGGTACCATTTCCAGTACCTCTATGGCGTGGGCGGACCGATTGTTGCGCACGTCACGGACAAGGATGCAAGCGCAGACATGGTTATCGAAAGGGATGAGCGGAAGCGCCTAGAGCAAAAAAGCTACGAGGAGCTCAAGCGCTATTTCAGTGAAAAGATAGAACTCGAGCGGCGCGACAGACGCGGTATGCTGCGCGGGGGAAGCTCAGTAGCCGGTAAGCACAACGGCAGGGAAGTCAGCCGAGGATAGGTGCTGTGCCATGTTGGCAGAACCTAAAACAGCAATGTTTTTATTCATAAAAGGTTATCAATTTATACGTTTGAGGGAAACTGATGGTGACGAAAAGTGTACCTGTCGCTGGCCAGAAAACCGAAGCGGATGCGGTTAGCATCAGGACGGATATAGAGACGGGGCGGGTATCTGATATAAAGCCGCGCACGCGCACAGATGGCGATGCCATCAAGACCGTATTCTCAGTGGACGGCACGCTCGAACTTATAAAGAGGATAAACGAATCGCTGGACAGGGGCGAGCGGGTCGTGGTGCTCGTTTTCGGCAAGAAGCTTAAGAGGGACGGGACGCTTGATGAGAAGGGTACGCAGGTGATAAAGGAACTGGCGCGGCTTTATAAGGAGATAGAGCAGGCAAGCGGAGCGAACATTGACAAAGTAGCCGTACTTTTGACGGGAGGCAGGAACAGCAGCTACCTGCTCAGAGGGGTAAAGCTGCCGAGCGAGGCCAGTGTTATGTTTAAGGCGCTGCAGGCTGAAGGCGTTGACCCCGCCAATCTGCTTTTGGAGCAGAAATCGTATGATACAGTTACAAATGTCTTGTTCTCTTACCCGATTGTGAAAGGGTTCGGAGCCACCACAGTAGTGGTGGTCGCTGAAGAGTACATGGCCGAGCGCGCGCTTAGGATAGCGAGCTCTGTTTTTGATAAATCCGACACGATATTCGTAAAGCCGGTAAGGATAGAGCTAAGCCCGCTGGCAAAAGCATTCGAGGAGCTCAAGGAATGGCTCGCCATACGCGCGCTCCCGCTGTTTATAGACGTAAGGAGGCGCCAGCATAATCTTGATAGGAGGGAGGAGCCAATCCCGATTGCCGCAGAGTAGTGTGGAGTTTGCGCGAATGGCGCATAACATATAGACGAGGCGCGATCATAGCCTTGAAACCGCGAAGTATATCTGGATTATTATCTCCTGCTCCAGCGCATTTTCCTCTACTATCGCGCCTTTTGAATTCAGTATCTTATTGACTACATGCTTGATTGCAACCGAGGTTTTCTCGCTGCCCCTTTCCACATCAAGCATCCCTGCAAGCTTTTTGAAATTCTTGCTTTTTATTATTTTATGTATTTTGGGGTTGTTGAACTTTATATAGTTGTTTAAATCCGTCCAGTTTACCACTGACGAATCCGCGGTGTTTATCAGCGCGTGTTCAAATTCGAATGCCATTTTATCCCCCTTTTCTGATTATAGTATTTGGGCGGCCGATTAATTTATATGCATTGTTTGTACCGGCTGCTGCACGATGCGGGTCCGCTCGTTCCGCATCGAACGATAGACGCTATTGCAATCCCCAGGCAGGCGGCCTTAGGATAGAATTTTAAATGTTAGATGGCGATATCTTTAAGTAGTTCACATGAAGACAGCGATTTACGCGGGCAGCTTCGACCCGCCTACTCTCGGACATGTCTGGATGATAGAGCGGGGCGCGGCGCTGTTCGGCAGGCTTATAGTCGCCGTAGGCACTAATACGGACAAGGCATACGCGTTTTCCATAGAGGAGCGCCTAGAAATGCTTAAGGCTCTCACTAAAGGCCACAAGAACGTCAGGGTGGAATCGTTTGAGAACCAGTTCCTGGTAAAATACGCAAAGTCGATCGGCGTGGATTACATAATAAGGGGCATAAGGACCGAAACCGACTTCGCCTACGAGAGGGACATGCGCCTTATAAATGGCGACTTGGAACCGCGCATTGAGACCGTGTTCCTGATGCCACCGAGGGAGATAGCCGAGATAAGCTCAAGCTTCGTCAAGGGGCTGGTCGGGCCGCAGGGATGGGAAAAGGTAGTTAGCAGGTATCTGCCGCCTCCTGTCTACAGGAAGTTTATAGATAAGCTGGACAGGTAACTTCATCTTATGTATTCGGCCATCTTGCGCTGGGTCAGTATGTCCTTAAGTATCCTGCTGTTTGCTATCCAGCTCTTGCTCGATATCTCGAGCCTTTGCGCTATGAAATTCCATATCTCATTGGGGCTCTGCAAGACTGCGGGCGCAGTTTGCAGCGTCTGCCTAACGTGCTCCCTGACGTTCCACACGCCTACTGGCATTATGTAGCCGTCATGCACCTCCCTCAGGATGAGAACCGTGCCCTGCTTTCCGAGCTCCTTTAACTTTTCAGTAACTGCCAGGCGGGCTGCATAATAACACCCGCCTATTTCCGCATATGTGGACCTGCCACCGTAGCCTTCATATGACGAGTATATCGATATGTCGGTACCGCTTTCATTCCATATCGTCTTGGGATACCAAGCCTCTATAGATTCGTACTGCCATTTGCCTGGGATGAAAAATATGAGCCAGCGGTTGTCAAGCGCAACGTTGTAGTAGGCGTAAACCGCGTCCACCAGGTTGTTCTGCTTTATCTCCTCCCTGAGATCCTTCGATATGGTGTCGTCTACCGCAGTTATGCTCCAGCGCGTCGGCACAAACTTCCTTTGGCTCTTTATCCCGAACAGACCGGCAGAGAGACCCTGCTGTATTTTTGATGTAGCAAGCCCTTTATTGTACAGTTCAAGTATTGCGGTGGTGGCCTTTGCGTCGGTATCAAGATAGAGCGATTCCATCTGCCTTTCAGCCTTTATGTTGTACAACTCCACCTGCTTAAGCTCTGCGCTTGGGCCGAAAGGCTGCACCTCGTCGTTCAGCGATATCTTCATGAAAGGCTTGCTGGAGAAGCGCATCTCGGCGACTGCAGGCCTTTCCGCCAGTGCCAAATCCCTCACCTGTTCCTCTATCTTGCCTTTTTCAACATCATGTATGTTTGACAGATGTATGCCCCTTACCAGCCTGGATCGCATGTCGACTATCTTATCGATCGGCATGTCGCGCCATAGCTCAGGCCTGCCGAGAATGGACGTGTCGCCGAATTCCGGAGGCACGAGCGGGCCTATGAATACCTTCGGATAGCCGAACCTCCCTATGAATATGTCGGTAGGCGATGATCCTGATATGTCGAGCCGGTCGACCAGATTGAGCGTCTTTATGCTGTAGTAGTACCGCATTAGGGCCGGATCCCTCATGTGCCTGTACACTGTGGTGGATCGCTTCACGTTTATGGTGTTAGGCATATGCGCCAGCTCTTGCACCATCCCTGCCCTGTCCAAATTAATCCGCCTAAATTAATCTGGATGCTCATAATTTATCTCTTTCCCTGCATTAAATTAATCGGATTCGATGGGGAGCTTTGCAAGAAGGATACGCAGGGTATTTGAAGGCTTTGATGGAGACGCAATACTCATTTATAACACCGGACTGGTGGACAGCAATTTCACTTACCTGTCTGGTTTTACCAGTGGGATATTCGAGAATACCGCGCTCTTGGCCATGAGGAACGGGATGACCTTACTGACAAGTGATTTGGAATATGAAACGGCGCTCTCACAGAGACCAAAAGAGATGACAGTGGTAAGGTACTCCGGCGCTAGTGAACTCAGGGATCAGCTAAGGAAGCGTATCGAAGGAAAAGTGGTCGGCGTGGATGCGAGCTTCCTTCCCTATCACTATTTCAGGAAGTTAAAACGGCTCTCCAAAGCCAGGAAATTTGTAGACGCTACAGACGCGTTATCTGAAGCCAGGCTCGTCAAGGAGCCTAGTGAGATAGCCAATATCAGGAAAGCGGTAGGCATAGTAAAGCGCACTTTCAACGGCATAGAGAGGCACTTCAAAGCCGGCATGACAGAGAAGGATCTTGCAGCGCAGTTTGACAATCTTATGAGGCTTAACGGGGCTTCTGAGCCTTCGTTTAAGACGATAGTTGCTTTTGGAAAGAACGCGGCGCTGCCGCATCACGCACCTGATTACAGCAGGCTCAAGCCCAACGAATTCGTGCTGATAGACGCAGGGGCGAAGTACAATAATTATTGCTCTGACCTGACGCGTACTTTCATATTCATGCCGGACAGGCGCTCCGAAAAATGGAGGAGGATGGATGACATGATCAAAACCGTTAAGAGCGCGCAGAGACTAGCGCTGGAATCGATTAAGCCAGGGGTCGATGGCAGGCATGTCCACAGAATCGCAGCCGATTATATAAACAAAGCTGAAAAAGGCGTCTATAACGGGCTATTCATACACTCTCTTGGCCACTCCATCGGCATAGACGTCCATGACGGGCCCGGATTGTCGCCTTTTACGCGCAATAGACTGGATGCGGGCATGGTAGTCAGCGATGAGCCCGGAATCTATTTGGTCGGGTTTGGCGGCGTGAGGTTTGAGGACGACGTATTGGTGGCCGAAAACGGGGCATCGTTCCTTTGAAGGCAATCATTTGCGTTTTCACTTGAATTGACTTAAAAGCCCGTTAAGCTCGGATCCGTCCACGTTAAGCCGGTACCTGGACATTATGGCCCTGCGTATCTCTTCTGCATCCTTACTTTGTATCTCGCTGCTAACCGAGCTTATCAGATTTAACAGATCGGCGCCTTTTATCCTGTTAAGGCTCCGCTCCGTTATTATCAGATCCACATCCGCCTTTCCGGATGAAAACGCCTTAAGTATTTCATCTATGCCCTGCTTGGTTATGGCCCCGTCAGCATATCGCGAGAACATCTTTATGATGCAAGCTTCAGGTATGGCGTCGACGTCTAGCCCGGAGCGCTTCAGCTCCGTGAATTTCTGGAGCAGCACGTTTGCAATAAGCGCAGGGTCGACTTTGGATGAAGACACTACGCGCTTGTAGACGCCCAGCCTTGGTGACATCATGATGCTGGCAGCCAATGAGTCATTATGGAGCTGGCTCTTCAGTGAGGCGCGCTCCGCGGATATGTCCGGAGCGTCGCGCTCGGCCTTCGCAAGCATTTCGGAGGATGTCACTATCGGCCTTACATCGGTTTCCGGGTACATCCTAGAGCCCGTAGGCAACGGCCTGAGGAACCTGGTGGTGCATAGGTCGATATTGGCCACGCCCCTCGTCTCAAGCGGCACTCCGTCGAAACATAGCTGGGCCCTTCCTCTGGCCAGCGATGCTGCCTTAGGTGCGTTTGATTGCGAGCCGGCTATTATGACGAACGCGTCGTCATCGCCCAATGATAGTGCGGCGTGCAGCTTGTCTAGTTCCTGCTTGGAAAACCCGTAGCCATCCATGTTTTCATCGCTGTGTAATATACCGTTTACGCCAGCGACCTTGGCATAATCACTTATTTCGGTCCCAAGCCTTCGCTCCGGGTTGACTTCCTTGCCGAGCAGGCCCTTGAACCCCTCAAGCCTGAATCCGATGACTAAGCCGCCCTTATCCAGCTGGTTCCGTATTATCTTCACCTTTGTATCTGCAAACACGCTTGTAACGTCAATATTCTGGTGGACCTTTGCGTGCGCATTTTGCAGTAAGTCCTTGATTTCAAGTAGGGCTTGCTGCCTCGCAATCTCGTTGATTATGAATTTGTCCATCCTTTCAAGTTCCTGCATGCCCTTTATCTCGACCCTGGATCCGCCTCTTATGGACACGTTAACGTCCTGCCTGATAGTGCCGATGCCCCGTTGTACCGCGCCGGAAACCCTTAGCATTGTGCCTATTGCGAGGGCTACAGACCTTGCTGCGGCAGGCGTTGGGATGAAGGGATCCGTGTCTATCTCTACCAGCGGTATGCCGAGCCTGTCGGTGTTGTAGACTATCGAGCCTTGCGAAGACGACTCTATGCCGCTCGACTCCTCCTCAAGGAACAGCTTCATGACCTTCGTCTTGATCCCTTCTTCCGTGGTTATCTCGCCGTTCAGGCCTATGAGTATGGTGCGCTGGAATGCGCTAGGGTTGCTGCCGTCGACGACGCTTTTGCGCATCGTCTGGAACTCGTCTATTATCTCCATCTTCAATGACTTGGCGAATGCCATGGCTATGCATAAGGCGTCCTTGTTGAGCTCGTGAGGTGGCTCCTCGTCTATCTCGACAAGGCACGCATTGTCTTCGTAGATGTTGTACGTGAATTCGCGGTCCTTGAACTCCTCGTACTCTGCAGATAAATCTATCTTCCCCAGCTCACCTGCAACTGCCCTCTGATGGCGCCTTATGCTGCCGGCCGGCTTTTCGGTTGCAGGCGGTATTGCAGTTGGGCAGCTACAGAAGAGCTTTTCTGCCGTGGCCAGGCGCTGATGGATCTCTATCCCGCACATGAAGCCTATCTTCTTATAGAACTCTGAATCGTTAGCGTCCATAAAACCACACTACACAAGGAATTCATCGAACTCCAGTCTCGACTGTATCTCGCCAACGAGATTCTTATTGAGCATGGCCATCGCCTCGTCTCTCTTGTAGTTCCCTAGCAGCCAGCCTAGCTTTATCTGCGCCACCTCGGCCATCATGTCCTCGCAGTATATGACGCCGATGTTGCTGAGCAGCCTGAGATTCTTGTATACATTTGGATGGACCCTGCCGTATAGGCATTGCGACGTCATGCCTACGATCAATCCGTTGTCTATCGCATATTTTATGTGCGGCAGCCAGAGGAATTCTTGGTGATTCGTAGACACAGGCGCATGGCCCAGGCCGGTGCCCTCCAGTATTATGCCGCGGTAGCCCTCGTTGACGTAAAAATCAATGACCTTTGGATTGGAATTCGGGTATATTTTGACTATCGCCACCCTCGGGTCGAAATTCGGCATCACAGAGACATTTCCGGACTTCTGCGCGTCTATCTTTCTGTAGTCGCCATGGTATTTTATGTCGCCTCCGATCGATACGTAGGCCATCGGCTTGTCGTTTATCGCGCGGAAGGCGTCCCTTCTTGAGGTGTGCATCTTCCTTGCCTTCACGCCCCTTATGTATGCGCACTTGCCATCAGAGCTCTCGTTATGCATGCATATCCCCACCTCGGCTATGTCGGACTTGGAAGCCAGTTGCGTGGCGCAGATCAGGTTTATGAATCCGTCGCTGGAGCCCCTGTCGCTGCTCCTTTGCGCACCGGTGAGCACCACTGGACCGTTCAGCCCCTGCAGCATGAAGCTCAGCGCAGCTGCCGTATAGTGCATCGCATCGGTGCCTATGGTTATTATGGCGCCCCTTGACGAGTTATTGAACGCCTTGGCCACGCTCTCCGCTATCCTTCCCCATTCATGGTATGAGAGGTCCTCGCTTGCCACGCTCATGAGCATGTCGACGGATATGTTTGCTATGCCCTGTATCTCGGGAACCTTGTAGAGCAGCTCCTCTGGCTTGAGCAGCATTGACACCCCGCCTGTCTCGTAGTCCACCCTGCTGCCTATGGTGCCCCCGGTGTATATGAGACCCACTTTCGGGGCGGAGCCGTCATGCTTAAGGCTTATCTTTGGGAACGACGCGATGTTGGCCGCGCCGCTCGAAAGCTTTTTTATCTCGAGCTCCTTGACTAGCTTCATGCCTATGTTGTAGCCGTCCGCCATTTTTATTATTATAGTGCCGCTGCTGCCTATGTTCGCCTTGGGCATCAGCTCTCCGTCGAGTTCCGCATCCCCGATTTTAAGCCTGACCAGATCGCCGATTTTTATCCCGTGGCTATCGAGCAGCCTTTGTATCTCTTCGCTGTACACCGGTATCATCCCGATTCATTCGGCCCTCGCGTATACCCCGCTTATCGACGCGCCGTAAACGCACGCCATGACGCTGGAGCCTATCTGCAGGTCGCTTATGCCGTCCCTTATCATGACTTCCTTGTATGTATCGCTGCGGCCGTTTATCGACGCATTGCCGCGTTCGGTCAGCAGCACCCTTACCTTATTCCCTATGAGAGCGGAATTCCCGGTGTGCTGTATGGATCTTGTGAACCGGTACATGTCCGTGCTTCTCCGGTTGAGCACCGATTGAGGCAGCTGCCTGAACTTTGAAGCCTTGGCATGGGGCCTTGCGGCGAACTTTGATATGTTGGTTATGCCCGGCTTTATGCTGTCTATGAGCTCCTTCGTTTGCCGGAAGTCTTCCTCGGTCTCGCCAGGATAGCCCACTATGACGTCGGTAGCAAACGTTATGTCCGGTACGGCCTTCCTTATCGTGCTTACATAGCCGTTGAATTCATCGGATGAATAATGCCTCCCCATTGAATTGAGCACCCTGTCGCTGCCGGACTGCACCGGCAGGTGGAGGAAGCGGTAGAATTTTTCGTTCTTCAGCGCGTCTATCAGGTCGCTTATGTACCTGTGCAGATGCTCCGGGTTGAGCATCCCTATCCTGACCCTGAAATCGCCCTCGATTAGTGCTATCTTGTGCATGAGCTCCGCTATGTTAGTGCCCCTTTCCAGCCCGTATGCCCCCATGTCCTGCGAGGTGAGCTGTATCTCCCTCGCGCCGCGCCGCACGCTGTACTCTACGGCCTTCAGTATGAGTTGCTCGGAGAAGCTGTTTAGCGGCCCCCTCGCGAACCTTGTTTCGCAGAACGAGCAGTTGCTCAGGCAGCCCTCGCTAACCGGCACCTTGGCTATCACGCTTTCCGGTCTGTTGAAAAAAGACAGCTTGTCGATCTTCCTGTACCCGTCCAGGACCACCTTGTTGCCTCTTGCCGCACTGGTCACCGCCTCTGCTATGCGGTCTATGTTGCTTGTGCTGACTATGCTAGCATGCGGAGCGGCTTTTTCTATTTTGTCCTTGTTGGCGCTGGCCAGGCAGCCCGTAACCACTACGCGCTTTCCCTGCCGCTCCAGACCGCTTAGGAGGTAGAGTATCTTCTGCTCGGTAACTTTTTTTACCGTGCATGTGTTCACCACTAGGACATCTGGCTCTCCGCCATCAGAGACTGATATGCCGGCCCTGCCCAGCATACCGGACATTAGCTCGCTGTCGCTCTGGTTCAGCGTGCAGCCGTAAGTCCTGATAGAAACCTGCATATTATCTGCTATGTTTTTATATGTTGGCGATTAAATTATAGCGCAAGCAATATTAAACCTTTTTATGCAGGTTGGTGTTATAATGCCTTTATTGTGTGAAAGATGCAAAAGGGAGGTCTACAGGGTCGAGGTCTGCAACTACTGCGGCAGAAAGATCGGCGTGGAGTGCGTAAAGAGCTCCCAGCGTGCCTCCAAGATATCCAGGCTGGTCATATGCAAGGACGACTGGAGCAACATAAAGAAGAGGACCATTTACAAGAACAAGGGCGCCAAGGCGACTGCCACTGCGCAGGAGACCGCCTGAAGTGTTTTCCTTATCTTAACGTTGGTTGATCCATATGCGCGGCATAGTAGTGGCGCTGCCGAACGACAGCGATTTGGCCGCTGCGATAGGCAAGGGCGGCGCGGAAAGCAGCATGAACTTTTACAACAGGAAAGTGGAAGACGACACCATAACTGTGCTTACGCCTTCAGACCTGGAGAAGAAGTACTATGCCGTGCCGGAGTCGATACTCCTGGCTGATACGATACTTCTTAGCACTGCGAGGGTGGACGCGCTGCTGGGCGAAACGCTGATAGCCGCCGGCATGACCGGCAAACCGGTCGTCCTGACGGATGAGAACGACGTCTCAAGGCTGGCGCAGGACGCCGGGGCGGGCAGGATAAGCGTGGTGGGCAGGGCTGGCGCGCTTGAGGAGCTGCGCAGGATAGGATGCGGAGAAAGCGCGAATGACACGCGGGTCGACATCGACGCGGCGTTCAACGTGAAAGGGGTCGGCGCCGTGCTTTTGGGGATAGTCAGGAGCGGCACGATCAAGGTTCACGATACCATGGTGCATTCCAGCGGAAAGCGGATCAGCATAAGGTCGATACAGAGCCTTGATGTGGACATAGATTCTGCAGTCAAAGGCATAAGGGTGGGCCTGGCAGTCAAGGGGCTGGAAAGCTCCGACTTTGAAAAGGGGGACGTCCTGGCCGAAAGGGCCATACCAAGGGTAAAGGGCGCCAAGGTCAAGCTGAGGCTAGGCAAGATATACAGCGAGGGCAGCACAGGAGGCGATATCATAGGGTTCAGTTCCGGTTTCTCCCATTGCCAGGCAAGAATATCCGGGTTAAATGAAGGCTCATGCACCGTGAGCTTCGAGAAGGCGATACCTTTGGACGCAGGTGACCAGTTCCTGCTAAGCCAGGAAAGCAAGCCCAGGATTTTCGGATTCGGCACAGTAATAGGCGTATAATCGGCAATCAGCTGGTTATTCCTGCAGTTGAAGCCAGTTGCACGCTCGCCGCCCTGACGAAGTATGTCGGGTAATTGCACAGTGAGGTGCAGTAACCGAGCCAGACATAACCGCTGAATACCGTGCCCGTTGTAGGATTGGTAGGTATGCCGCCGGCCTTGAATGCGGTGAAACTTACTTCGGCGACCTGGCCGGAGGCCAAGGTGCCCAGTTCTGTTGAATTCTGCACCGAAAAGCCCGATGGCGCGTTAGCCGGGCCGGCCGACTGGTTTCCGGATGCGACGAAGACCCAGTCGCCGTAATACGTCGCGCCGGTCTTCTGGCTGAACAGGAACGTGAGCTTGCTGCTGCCATAAGCCATGCCGGAGCACGTGAAGTTTGACTCTGCGACGCACGGATTGGATGAGGTGAGCGTGTGCGAGCCGGATAGCGATGGGGCGAGGTGGCCGCTTATCTCTAAGATGACTACAACGGCTATCAAAACGGTGATTACTATAGAGATATTGCGCAGTTCCCCGTCCTTTATCTTATCGATTAACGCCATGCTTTTAATCTGTCATAAAGAATTAAAAGCGTAGCGGTGGATTCGGGCGCGCGTGCACGACACGGGCGCGAGGCTCAATTCGGCATCACTGAATTTATTACGAATTCAGGGCTGTATGGGATCAGGGCATCGTAAGCCTCGCCGACGCCGAAAAACAATATCGGTATGCCGGTGGCGTTGGATATTGATATGGCGTTGCCGCCCCTGGCGTCGCAATCCAGCTTGGTCAGTATTATGCCGTCTATCTTGACGAACTTGGACAGCTCCCTAATCTGCTCGGCTATTACGCTTCCTGCAGTGCTCTCGCCTACGAATATGGTTATGTCTGGCTGCGCTACGCGCACTATCTTCTGCATCTCGTTTATGAGGTTCTTGTTCGTTTCCTGCCTGCCTGCGCTGTCCATGAGCACTACCGCTATGCCATGCGCCTTCGCGTATGCTATGGCATCGAACGCTATGCTTGCCGGGTCGGCGCCGTACCTGCTCTTGATCACCGGCACGCCTATCCTGTTGGCATGGTATTCGGTCTGCTCTATGGCTGCAGCCCTGAAGGTGTCGCTTGCAGACATCACGCAGCTGACGCCGCCCGCCTTTAGCCTGTATGCTATCTTGCCTATCGTAGTGGTCTTGCCGGTGCCGTTGGACCCTATGAACAGCATTTTAACAGGCAATGAATTGCTGCGTATCCGCTCTGCTACGTACGAGTATATGTCCACGCCCTGCTTGGACCGGGCCAGGACGTCGGCCAGCGCGCCCTTCACGACCCGGAGGAGCCCTGCGGCCATGTTCTTTGAGTCGATGTCGGCTTCCGCAAGGCGGGACTTCATGTCTGCGACGATCGTCTCGGTGACATCGAAGGATACGTCGGACTGCAGCAGGGAAATCCTTATCTGCTCTAAAAAATCGTCTATCTCCCTTTCGTTGAGCCTTATGGCGCTGCTGAAGACCTTCTTTACCTTGGTGGAAAGCGAGAGCTTCAGCAGGCCCTCCTTGGGCTTCTTGTCATGCGCGACTTGTTGCCTGCCTCCATCGCCGCCGGCGGGTGATGCGGGCTTGACATCCGGCATAGTAGGCTTGATTGCCTCGGTATTCTGGCTCTGCGCAGCAGTGTCGGCAGGCCGACCGGCTTCTTGCGGCGCCGCATCGACTCCCGGGTGTGACGGCGCCTCATCGCGAGGCACAGGCGCGGAAGCGGATTGGGCCGCGGGAGCTTCGCTCTTCACAAACGTCTTAACCGCTTCCGCAAGCTTCTTCTTTAGTCCATCAAACATTGCATGTACCTAACGTGCGAGCTGCTCAAGCCTGTACGACACATCGAGCACTGCGTTCTCGAGCTCACGCTTGTTCTTCATAAGTGCATTTATCTGCGTGGTCTGGTTTTGGACCTGCTTGCTGACGAACTGCTTCGCGTTCTCTACATCCTCTTCTATAAGGTAACCGCCCCCTATCGACACTATCACCGTCCTTGCGTCCCCTATGGCCGCGTTTAGGAAGATGTCGCCCCCGATCGGCAGCAGGGTGTTCTTGTTTCTCACGCTCTCTATGTTGTTTATCGTCCTCTGCGCGTTGTTAAGCTTGGACAGCCCGTCAAGCATGGAGTTTATCTCCTGCGTCAGGAGCACATACTGGCTCTGGTAAAGCTGATGCAGATACTGCAGGCCTTCAACGGTCTGTTCAATTTTCTGCCCTTTGTTGGCAGGCGGATTCTGGTTAGGCATTGTATCACCAAATAAGTTATCGCAACTTTGATGCTGTTGGAAGCGATTACGGCTCCCTACCATGTCCTTTATAACTATGGCACGCGGCTCTTTTCCCTGTTCACTGAGGAGACCGAGCCCTTCTCTATCACGAGATATTTCTGGCCAGACCCTTCAAGAGCCTCGCCGATGAGCCTTGCCATGGCTTCCGAGTTCGCAGCGTTTATTATGTCCCTTATAAGTACTAGCCTTGTTGATATCGCTGCGGCCTTCCATTCCTGCGCGATGAAGCCCTTGTCCCTGGTTATTATGGACGCCCCCAGCTTATTTGCCAAAGCTATTATCTCCTCGTCGGTAGAGCCCCTGTAAGTGGTCTCGCATACCCATACCACATCGAAGCCCTCCCTCCTCAGGGCATCGACTAACGACCTTGGGATGTTCTCATCTGCCAGTATCATTTTCATACGCCTTGTCGAGCTCGTCCTTCGCGAAAGTAAGGGCTTCTATCACTGCCGCTTCGGGAAGCCCGTAATTCTCGCACACCTCCTTTATGCTCTTGAACTCTATCACCATCTGGAGCACCTCTGAGACCCTTATCCTTGAGCCGATTATCAATGGCTCGGCCGTCCCATGGATCCCCTTGTTGACTGCTATGTACCTGTAGCCCTTCAGCGTGCTATAATCAGCCATAAGCCACACTCTCATTATGGTTTGTGTCTTCTAAGCTTTTATAGCTTCTGAGCTTGCTCACGGGCTGCGCCTTTCACACCCTTACGCTGTCAGTAACATCGACCAGCTTTCGGCCTCTGACCTGATAGAATTTGCTTATCATCCCTTCCACGTACAGGTCGACGCCGTGGGTAGGCGATTTGGATTTTTGATTGCGCCATGCCGAATTGTATGCCACTTTATTGTGCCTGTTGATCTGCTGCGTTTTCATGTCATCGCCCTGCACGAAAACATCGGGCTCGTAATCTTTATCGTCCAAAACCAGGAACATGGTGTGCTCGGCCACATCGTTGCCGGAAAGCATCGCAGGAAATCGCTGCAGCTCGGCATTGAAGTATGCATCCGCGTCTGATTCCTTTTCAAACTCCTTGGCGCCCGTCACCGCGATGGTCTTCCCGCCGCCGTCTAACTTTTCCCAGTAAACCGAATACCGTTTTTTTATTTCCATGTCAATACCAGATTGCAACACTACACTAACTCAGGGAAAAAATAAAGATTTATCGACATTTTACAATCCCGCCATCCACGGTTATTGCAGCTAGGATTACGCTGCAATGTGGATAAATATAGGATGACCTATATATTTATATATCTTGCATTTCACAATCATGTATCGTAAAGCGTGGTAACATGGCTGAGGTTATTATAAAGTCGACCAAGAACGGGCCGAATATAATTCTGGTGGACGGGCAGGTGAAGGGGGCCTTTTGCAGATGCGGCCATTCCGAGCACAAGCCTATGTGCGACGGCACGCACAAGAAAATTAATTTTGAGGCGCCTGAGGCCGAGACCAAGCTGTGAAAAGCCTTTATTCTGCTCCTCCTTTTATGCTTTCTTTGTCCCGGTGACCACTATCATCGACTTTGGCACGCCCTGGGCGCCGCCCAACTTAGTCAGGGCTAGGCTGACGGCGTGCTTCTCGTTCTTCGCATCCACTTCAAGGGCGAAGTTTCTTATCGATTCCCGTTTTATATATCCGGTCACTACGAATTTCATATTACCACCTATTCTATCTCCAATGCTTCCATTATCCTGGCGAGCTCAAATCCAGTCGTCGAATCCCCGACCACCGCACCGTTAGAGTTGGCTATGGCTGAAAGCCCTATATTAACGTATCCCGTGTTTGCCGTGGTGCGCATGGATTCGAATCCGACAAGCTTGTCTACCGCTTCCTTTTCCTCGTCTGTGCTCCTGTTGTTTATCAGGAAGCCCTTGTTCGTGAGTATGTTGTTTGCACCGAGCGTCTTGAACCCGCCTATGGTCGCCCTTATTACCTCGACGCCCAACGCATCGCTTATCTGCTTGACCGTCTCGTGGCTGTAATCCGGATTCACGAGCGCGATTTTGTCATTGGCGATTATGTTGTTTCCGGCAGCGTTTATCCCTGTCTCTGGCACGCAGACCCTTATGTCGAGCCTCTCTGACTTGAAGGCGCTGAGTTCCGCATCCGATATCATGTTTGAGAACACTATGCCGTTCGAATTGGCTCGCGCGAAAAGCCCTATTATGTTGGAGTCGAATATCGAGAGTTCGACGCACTCTATGCCCAGGGTATCAGCTATCAGCTTCCTTACGTGCGCCTGTACCCCCATTCCGGTGAAAAGATACCTGTCAGTGCACGTTGCGAAAACACCGACATAATCGCTGCCAGCCACCCTACATTTGGCAACGGCCATCTATCTCAACTTGGATTATTTCTTTGTTTCCGCAGGCGCTTGTTTCGTTTGGTCGGCAGGCTTTGGTTCCGCCTGCTTCTGTGCCTTCTGCTCCTTGGCCTCCTTCTTCGCCGGTTCGGGCTTTGCCTGGGGCTGCGGCTTGGGCGCTTCTTTCTGCGAAGAGAATGGTGCCGCGAGCACCCTGCCGTTGTCTATGTTCAAGTTAACCTTTATGGGTACCATCATCCTCGAGTAGTACTTGACTATCGAGTTGTTGAGCTCCGGCGTAAGGCTTACGTCTTCCGGCTTCAGCTTTGTAGCGTGAGCTATCCTGTCCCTTATGAACCTTACAGCGCTGCCGCGGCGCTTGGTGCGCGGCTTTCCTACCAGGTGCCTCCTTATGTTTATCGTTAGTATCCTAGTTGCTGCCATTGCAATCAGTCCACCTTGAGCCTGAGCTTCTGGGTGCGCCAGTTTCTGGCGAACCTGTTCTGCTGTATGCTCCTGTGCGTGCGCAGTGATGCGAGCAGTGGGAGGCGCCGGGCCCGCTTCAGCCTTTTTCCCAGCATTCTTTTCTTTTCCATAGATTTCTTGGACATGAGATCACTTGTGCTTGAACTCTATCGTAGGTTCACGCTTGTATGTTACCTTGTTAAGTATCGCGACAAACTGCGCTTCTGTTATCTTGCCCTGTATCCTGTTGCTCTGGGCGAGGGAGATTATCAGGTCGAGCAGTTGGGCGTAAAGCTCGTAATTGGCGGCCTTTATGTTCGTAAGCCTCTCGTAAGCGTTCGCATCAAGCAACTGCTTGGCCAGCTCCTTCTTCTGCTGTTCTATCTGTGCCTGGCGTATGGCGCCTGAAAGTTGTTTCCTCAGCCTTCTTTGCTCCTCCTGATCCGCTGCGTCCTCCTCCTGCATTTTAAACACTTGACTTTCAGGCCTTTGGCTTTGCTATGTCCGTGCTTATCTTGTCGAGGAACGACCTGCCGACGGGGGTTATCACGCGCCCCTCCTTTGTCTTCTTTATGAACTTTATGCCCTCAAGCTCCCTGAACGAATCGGATATTATGCTGCCTCCGGCCTTCCTGTGGTGGTGCGCATGGATGACATGCTGCTTCCTGCCGCCGTACCTGGTCCTGAGCCTCGACACCCCCATCGGACCGTTTATGTATATCTGCCTGAGTATCGATGCGTTCCTGATGTACCAGAAGTCGCGGTCGAGTGGAGGGCGTTCTTTGTCGGCGCCGGACTTGACGTAGTTCAGGTATTCTGGCTTCTTTATCATGTCCTTCAGCCTTGAGGCTGCCGCGTTCACTAGATCGGATGCCTTGACATCGTAAACAGTAGTCATCAATATCACTATGCATCAAAAGCATGGGATGCTAGAATATTACTATAAAAAAGCTATTAATAGCTTTGCCTGATATCCGCTACCGCGATACGACCGCAATGCCCTTGCTATAGCCCTACGGTTGACAGCAGGCCTTCCTGCCTGAGCACGAGCAGCGCTATTATCACTAACACTATGGCTACCACGATGGCGATTGTCTTTGTGTTGCCCTTACTGGGCGCTGCCATGGTTAAGTCCTGCAACGTTCCTCCTGATATTCCCTGGGTGCCATTGGCCGCCGCAGGCTGGTTTTGCTGCATTTCCTGCGATTGGACGATGGCAGGCGTTACTGCAGTAGGTGCGGCAGACTGAGCCGCTTGCTGCTCTTGGCTGGCTTCCGGCTTTGGCATGCCTGCCTTGGCCTGGAGGAAACCCTTCTCGGTGAGCGTAATGTCCAGATTCCCGTTCCTTATAGTATAGGATACGTATTGCTGCTGCACTAGCTTGTATATGTGGAGCGCCAGGTCCGTTGGTCTTAGATTCACCAGACCGGTAAGTTCCTGGAGTGTGCGCTTGCTCGCGGACAATTGGGATATTATTGCGAAATCCAGCTCATCAAACGTCCCTGCGGCCTTCGCGGAGGCTTCATCCAGCAACTGCTTGCCCGCGCCGGTTACCTTTATAGCGTTCTGGCCAGCGAATATCGTAGAGAAGTCTATGAGGCCCTTCAGCTTGAGCGTACCGAGTATGTTTGATGCATCGAAGAATGAGGAATTTATCAGGCCGCCGTATTTCTCGACCACGGTGTCCGGGCTTATTTTTGAAAGCGCGGCTAGATCGAGGAAATTAATTTCTTCCGCCATGTAATCCTTATAGTTATTGGTGCTCTGTTTTAAATCTCTTTCTTAGTCGCTGAAATCGCAGCGGTTTTGCATTCGAATTCTGTAGAAGCAACGCTAGGCTTCAAAACCAAAAACAGGAAAACGAATGGAGTTTAAAATATGGAATAAAAAAGGAAAAGAAAAAGAAAAAAGCGGGGCTATTACTTCCTGCCCCTCCTGTTCATCTTTGCCCTTGCTACGTATCCGCCCTTGTCTATGAAGTATAGGAATCCTTCCTTCCTCTCGATTTTTTCAGACCCTACCTTTCCCTTCCTGCCCCTAGGGTTAGTCTTCATTGGCGTGCGCCAAACATATCCGTCCTTCCCCAAGAAATAGAGGAATCCGTCTTCTCTTGCCAGCTTTTCGCTTCCGATTCGTTCAGCCATAAATTCACCTTGTTCTATATATTTATGGATATGTTTAAATACCTATCGTCGACATGCCGTCATAACATCGCAGTTGCTGGCCGGTAAGGACCGGGTAAAGGGGCAGGCATGGGCTTGCGCGTGGTGCCGATTTTACTGCGCCTATGCGAGGCGGCTTTCCTTCGCCTACATTTATAAATACCTTTCAAAAGAAATCAATCTGATTTTATGATTGAGATAAAGGCTTTCCAAAAGGTGAAGATGGACGGAGCCACGTTCATAGAGGGCTTTCCGGGCGTTGGGCTTGTGGGGCCTATGGCGATAAGCTACATAATAGACAAGCTGGGCCTCGATTACATAGGCTACATAGAAAGCTCGGACTTCCCGCCGCTAATCTCCATACACAAGGACAAGCCCATGCCGCCGATAAGGCTTTACTATTCCGGCAAGCATGCGATTTTCACTGTTTTCGCGGAGTTCGCCATACCGGTGGAGCTGACTTATGAGCTGAGCAACAAGTTATACGACTTCGTGAAGAGCAACGGCATCGCCAAGATAATATCAGTGGGTGGCATACCGTCCCAGACGACGGATGAGACGGCCTTCGCCATAGCGTCAAACGATGCGCTCAAGAAAGATATCAGGACAGCCGGATTGAAGCCCGTCGGGGAGGGCGTTGCAACCGGCGTTAGCGCGCTCCTGCTGACCAGGGCTGTCTTGGGCGATATGCCCGACATAAGCATATTGGTGCCGACCGACCCAAACATAATAGACCCGGCATATGCGGAGATAGTGATAAACGCGATAAACAAGCTCATGGGGCTAAACATCGACGTAACGGAACTCGAGAAGGAGGCCAAGGAAATAGAGGCTAGGGTGCGCGAGGTCATGAAAAAGAACAGGGAGACGCACGACACGTACAAGAAGGCGGTTGAGGGAGCTGGCCCATCGATGTATGCGTAGCCGATTTTTGCTTAAGCAGGGGTTGCAGAGTCTGGTCTGGCTGAAGTGTAAAGCCACGGAAAATCGCGCAGGACTTAAGATCCTGTGGCTTAGCGCCTTCGTGAGTTCAAATCTCACCCCCTGCACATTCAAATCACGACGACAGAGCATGGTTCAGAAATCCCGGAATCGAATCTTCACGAAAGAAGATTTTGAGGAAATTTCTGAATCCCTCAAGTTTGTGTCCATGAAAGTCTCATGGCACCAATTACAACAGCTGCAGTCCATTCTTCACAAAGCGCAGACAAAGAGATTTTCCGGCAAGAGGAAGACGCCGAAATATGGCTCTCTATCGAAGGCGTTTTCCGACATACAACTTCAAAGGTTTCTCCACGTAATAGACTCTGACAAGTTCCGCCTGCTATTCAAGTACCAGGCTCAACTTGGGCTTAGAATAGGCGAGGCGGTCAGAGTCAACATAGGCAGCATAGATCTTGAAACAAGGGAACTCACATTGAAGACAGAAAAGACGAAAGTCATCGATTCGCTACTTATCCCTATTCCCTTGTTCAAGGAGACCGTAGCCTTCATATCAAAGCATGGGGCCGAGATTGGCGCGGCTCAGGGCTTCCTGTTTTACAAAGATAAATCGTGCGACATGCGGCTGGAGCCTTTTCTGGAACAGAACTATGTCAGGAACAGGTTCAGGGCCTACGTCCGGATAGCAGGGTTGGATGAGGTGTACGACACCTCAGATGAAACAAGCCCAGACAGGGGGGTTAGGCATCTGCATAGGTTCACAACGCACAGCCTCAGGCACTACGCGATAACCAGCTTCGCGAAGCAGACAAATGGGAATGTGGTGCTTACAAGTCGCTTTGCAAGGCACTCTGATCCCAGCACAACGATGACCTACATAAGCACAAGGAAAGAGGAGCTCTACAGGGAGATAGACAACACCTTTGGGCTTAGCCAAGCCGTTGGCCTGAAAGCAAGGCTTTCCAAGCAAGTTTAGCCGCTTTCCAAGGCCATGGACCCCGTCTTTATCTGGTGCCACAACTTTATCTGGCTGGAGCGATTCAGATAAAGTCGGGCTTACGACGACAAGCCAGAAAACCTCAAAATTTCTCTGACGGAGGGCTTTACATAGGTAATATGGCGCAATCAGATAAAGCCCGCAGATAAAGTCGCGGTTATCGAAAACATGGAATCCAGCTTGGAACAAATCCTGAACTTGGAACGAATGTTCCAAATCGTTCCAAGTCGGGCTTACGACGACAAGGCCAAAAAGGCCGGTTTTCTGTCGTCGGGCGTCTCGCCATTCTTAAATGGCGTGGTTGTTCCAAGAAAACGTTCCAAGCCGCCCGCAGCCCGCCGAGCGCCAGCGTAAGCTGGCTTAGAGGCGGGCGCAGGGCGGCTCGCTTGCCAAGCTAGAAGGCTGCGTTTGCCCCCACCCAAACGCAGCCGCTTGAGCTGACTGTGCGCCTCCGGTTGCGAAGGCTGGCCCAGCTCGTAGGTACCTTTGAAGGCTAGTTGAAGCCGCTGCTTGATTGCAAGCTTAAAGCTCATGGGAGCGACCCCACGTAAGATGAACGGAGCGAAGCTTACGTGCTGGGTTTAAGGATAACGCTTAAAGTCTCTAAACACCAGATTATAAAATATGTGCGAACAATGCGAAGATGCTAATTGTACTTGTGTATGTGATTGGGTACCCAGTTTTCGCGAATTCAGGCCCAATAGGCTGGATAGCATAGAATCTCCACCATGCGCTGCATGTGGACATGGTAATCGCTGGCTAAAGTGGAATCAAACCACACCTGTTAGTATAAAAATGGAAGATTTTAAAGCCGTCATAAATAAAAGGAAGGAATTTAGCAAAGAACAGAAGGAGTACATCTCAAAACTGCAACATTACAAATGTAAAATGTGCAAGGAGAGATTAGGAGCATTTCCACACGGAGATCATAAACTCCAAAAATTAAAGGGTGGGGTTTCTACAACGACCAACTTGCAAATGTTATGTGCTGATTGCGATGTAAGGAAGACTGCGGAGGAACATAGACAAAATGCGCTACAAAAAAAGCAATTAAAACCGATAGATGTCGAAGTGGATGGAGCAATAATAGAAGTTATAGATACTGCGTTATTAAATGCAGTGTACGCTAAAGATTTAACAGTAGAAGAAAAAGAGGACATAATATACAAGAGATTTAAGCAGATTGAACGGTATACTGGCACATGGATTGGAAAGAGCAGCTATTTTAAACCAGTAACTGGGAACAGCAGAAAGATAAGCACGGTAAGAAAAGCTTTAGAACAGTATCTGAAAACTAAAATTACAAGAGCTTAGATAAAATGGATAAACAATTCATCCTCGAGGAGATAAAAAGAACTGCTAGAGAGAATGGAGGTAGGCCCTTAGGCCGCGAGGTTTTTCAGAAGCAGACTGGTATCAAACCTTATGACTGGTTTGGGAAATATTGGATTAGATGGGGAGACGCGCTCAAAGAAGCCGGCTTTGAACCTAATGCACTCAAAATCGCCATTCCAAAAGAACTACTTTTAGAGAAACTGTGCCGGTTAACTAGAGAATTAGGACATTTCCCAACACGGGGTGAACTACAACTTAAAATAAATAGTGATGAGACATCTCCAAGCTTTTCTGTTTTTATGCGTCTAGGCAATAAGCGTACTGCAGTATTAAAACTAATAGACTATGCTAGACAACATAATTATGACGATGTAATTAAACTCTGCCAAGTGCCACAACCTTCTAGCACTACCAAAGAAGCTCCAAAAAAAAGTAACCAAATAATCGGGTCTGTGTATCTTATAAAGTTTGGAAAGTATTACAAAATTGGTAGGACAAACGCATTAGGGAGAAGGAAATATGAAATTGAATTGCAACTTCCTGAAAAAGCAAGGTTAATACACGAAATCAAGACAGACGACCCCATTGGTATCGAGGCGTATTGGCACAACAGGTTCGATAAATATCGTACTAATGGGGAATGGTTTGTGCTTACACAAACGGAGGTTAATGCGTTTAAGCTAAGGAGATTTATGTAAGCTAATAGAGGTTCAGATTTCCGGAAATCTGAACGCTAGTTGCTTATATATCTTGCTCGGCCATAATCTATGGTTCGGATGAATCTGCTCGGGCTTAGAATTTTATGTTGTTTTTGGTGTTAAATATGGCTAGGAATATCGGCGTGGAAACTGCTAGGCTAGACTCCCGGACCCTTAGCGCCTTCGTGAGTTCAAATCTCACCCCCTGCACATTCAAATCACGATGACAGAGCATGGTTCAGAAATCTGGCAGGACAATCATTCCAAAAGAGGATTTCACAGAATTTTACGAGAGCCTCAAGCAGGTGTCCATGAATATATCATTGCATGGGTTACAGCGATTACAATTTATTTACCTCAAGTACAAACAAAAAGGTTTTCAGGAAAGAGAAAAACGTCAAAATATGGATCGCTGATTCTTGTATTACCACACTAAATCATTTGGATGCGTTGGCGGCCCGGACGGCCTCGAACACTATCTCGGAAAGCGCATTCTTGACGTATGTTTCGTTTTCTATGATAGTCATTGTCTGCACGTCTAAACCGTAATTTGAAATGCCAATATCGGTTATGGATACGTTAAGCGCACTTTTGATGCGGGTTTTAAGCTTTTTGCGCCTTCCTATGCTGCTCCGCAACTCTTTTTTGAACTTATAGAAATCAATGTTTATAGGGAGTTCTACCCTGAATTCCACATTTATAGTGTTCGAAACTGCATAGTTTATGATGGCTGCCTGGTTCATCACTCCGTTTGGTATCGCAATGACCCTACCATCATCAAGAATCAGCTGGGTATACATAAGCCCTATATACTTTATCACGCCGGAATAGCCTGGCAATAGGGTTCTGTGTGCGTATGATGGCGGCATCATGCCATACTGCCATGTAGAGAATGTGATCCTCTCTCCTTTGGTAAACGGTTTTGCAGCCATCATTGATACGCCAGCAAAGAGATTGCCCAGAGTGGCTTGCGATGCCAACCCTATTACTATGCCAAGGAAGCCTGCACCGACCAGCAGTCCAGTTATATTTATCTCGAAAATTGATAGCACTAGCAGTACCATTATAGCGTAGCCCAAGAGGCTAATCACTTTCGAGAGTAGCACCTCTTCCATTGTCGGCCTTAGCTTCCCGTATGCTATAACTGATTTGGCTAACAGCTTTATCGCAGCGTAACCAAATACCACAGCTATGAATGATTCTGCTATCTGGTAGTATAACTGGGCCTCTGGAATCCTGATTAGACTGAGAATTAGATATAGAGAAATGTCAAACGACAGCCCGATGACTGTTACAATGACAAAACCGACAAGATACACATGGTAATGCTTCATTCTTGACGCCCTGGCTAGTACATGGTATTTCTGGCTATCGAATTGGAGGTGGTGTGAAAACTGTGCTTTTGGCGCAATTGGCTGCTTTCGGCCCGTTAATTCTGCTACACCACGCAGTGCTTAGCCGGCTTAAGAGTGCTAAAGGCTATGGATTTGACGTGTGGTACATGAATGTTGCCCATCGTGGCAATTGGTGTTGCGCCCTACCTAGCTTGCAAATCCAACCAAGTATGGAACAGTGCAATCAGCCCTGCCTAATCATCCTTGCCAGATTGCCATGAATGTCGAATTGCATGTTGAGCCAGCGCTCATCCTCATAAGCTTCCTCGCTGCCACGCTTGGACGCCATAAGCTTGAACGCCTGCTTCAGGCGCTCTGGAGTGTAAACGTCAGTGAGCTTATCGCCTATCACCTTCAGCACGGCACCGACAGGACCGCCGCTGCTCATGTAATGGTACTGCTGCTCTTCTATCACAATTGCGCACATCCCCTTGCCGTAGATTCCCTCGATTTCACTGCCGAATACGGTCTTGAATTGCAACTTGCCGCGCATGCCTCCCGGGAGTTTTGTCATCATATCAGTCAGGTCATGCATAGCGTCGCTAAGGTCAGCTTCATTGATTGGCACCAGAAACTTGTACCTCTCATCCAATGAGGTGGGGCTTATGTAACACTTCACAAATCCCATCTTCCAATCTCCCTGACCGAGTTTCTCGGCGAACTTTTCCTCCTCCGTCTTCTTTTTAATGTTCCATCCTACCATTATGACACACCTTTTCATTATTATGTAAATAAAAATTCAGCGAACCTGAACTGCCTGGAAAAAATGATGGTTGGACGTTGTCCAACCAAAATTACATCATAGCAATGCGCTATTTATGCCTCTTGGAATGATGCCTTTATCTTTGACATGGTAACTTCGTCGACCTGTTCCATGTTATGTGCTGTCTTGGCATGTTCCCTGACTTGCGCAAGCAATGCTTCTTCGTTTTCTGCAGTAGTTTCGAAAGCGCACGCAAGCCCTATGTTCTTGCATGCAAATTTTTTTGCCATTTCTTTCACCGGATTAATTTTGTTTGATTTAATTTATATCGCTTCTTGTGGCGTTCCACAATCGTGGAACGTTAGACAATTATGGAACATTAGACAGATGTGGAACCTTAAGTATTTTTGATACGCTTTGGCAGATAGAAAAAAATGCGGCACGGCATGTGTGTATGCAATCATGTGGCTCAGCGCTTGCCGAACAAGAGGGACATATTCCTTTCTGCTTTCTCATTGATGAGTTTGCGGAATAGGCTCTCCTCTTTCCTTGCTATTGCATCCCAACTAAAAAACGTAGCGTTCTTTATTCCATTGTTGGAAAGTTTCTTCCATAGTCTCCTGTCAGTAAGCACGCGCTGCAGGGCCATTTCGATCTGCTTTCCATCCTTCGGATCCACAAGTATGCCGTTAGTATTGTTTGTTATTGTCTCACTTGGCCCACCGTACTTCGTTGCCACAACGGGAAGGCCGCATGCGCTTGCCTCTAGAACGGTGAGGCCGAAAGGCTCTATAAGCGCGGGGTTAATGAATACGCCTCTGCTCCTTGCTGCATTGCGATATAGCGGCCCTAGGCCTATCTTAGGGTCTATAAAACTGACGAAGACAACGGAACCGTCACATTTCGAATCGCGCACAATCTTTTCCATGCTATGGTAAACTGCCTTCTCCCCTGTATCGGCTTTTTTCCGCAGACGCGTAAGGATTACAAGATTAGAGATCTTCCTTAGTTTGCGGCTTCTGCAGAATACCTCCACGAGTTTGGGTAGGTTTTTTCTGCGTTCAAGCCGTGATGCAGCGAATATCATCGGCTTGTTTTTGTTCGCAAGCCCTTTGGTCATGGCATCCAGCACTTCTTTGTGCTGCGAAACTGGGGTGGCAGTAGGTCTAAAAAGCGATGTGTCAAGCCCAGGCGAAATCACACGGAATTTCCTTCTGTCGGCACGGTAGCCTGTATACTGATTTTCGACTTCGTTCCGCGTGCTCACTATTATTGCATCGGCCTTGTCTATGATAGTCTGTTCTGCTAGAATCCTCTTCGAAAAATTGAAGACGCGGTCGAACTCGTCGTAGTTGCTGTCGTTCACACCAAGCTTCTGCATTTTTGGTATCCCAAGGGAATGGCCTGTGAACACGAATACCGCACCGGTCTTATCCGCCAGGATTGCGCCGGCCAATCCTGCATCGGCATAATTTGCGTGTATCACATCTGGCGTACCGGCTTCTTCAGCATTGTAGCGGGCAACATTCCTCGCATACTCGTTTATGTAAGGCCACAGCTTCGTCTTCTTTATGTAGCCTTTCGGGCCGCAGTCTATCCTCACTATCTTTAGCTTCCTGTTGATGTACTCGAAGCGCTTGTTGTAGCTTGGGTAAGCACCGTCTTCTATCCTTCGTGTTATTAGGTCGATCTTCCTTATGCCCGGTAGCTTGGAGAGTGCCTTCGCCAATTCCACGACGTATATTACCTGGCCGCCGGTATCCTCGTCCCTCCCTATGTCGGAGTAATTCCGGTTTATCAGACCGTGCATTGAATGTATCTGTACATAAAGACCGGACTTATTGTTCTTTGAGAACACGCCGTGGTACATTGCGCCTTCCAATACGCCGCAGACATCATCACCGGAATGACAGCCGTACCTGCCCGTAGAGAGGTATAGGGTTGGCAGTGTTGCCCTCTTCCCTGCTTTTTTTAAGATTTTGCGCTTAAGTTCGGGATCTGCGTTGTTTACTACGATGCTGTTTATGCGGCTTACAAGCAAATCGAAATCATTGCCACTATCACCGGCAAATGTTGCATCATGCGCGCTTATATCTAGCCTTTTCATCAACTCCTTCACTGCGCGCTTCTTGGATGCGCCGCTTGGTAGTATGTCTACCATCAGTCGCTTACTTTTGCCGAGGCTCAGCTCAAGGGTGTACGGCACACCGAGAGCGTTAAGCTTTGCATGCATATCTCGCATGACTTTGGATTTTTTCTTGGCGGTAACATAAAAGCTGCGCTTGAATTCGGACTGCCCACTTTTAGGCTGGGCAGTCGCGCCGATGACTGCGCCCGCATGCTCGGCGATCTTGTCTGCGGCGTCAGCGTGCCATATGCTTTTGAGGAAGCTGTACCACCTGTGGTCCCTCACCCAGCCGCGGTGCTTTACTCTGGAGTATATGTTTGTGCCGACATCAGTTATCAAATAATCCGGCTCAGGCAACCTGTGCTTATGGATCGCTTCAAGTGCAAGCTCTAAGCTTCTGCCAGTTACATAGCATAGTATGACGTTTGGATTTTTTGCAAGAAGGCTCTTCAGTTTTTCCATGCAGGATTGATCTGCAGAGCCGTAGAGTGGAAACATCGTGCCATCTAGGTCAGAGCACAATAGTTTCCTACAGGCAACGCTTCCGTACATTACTTTTCACACACTCCAATTTAGTACATCGATATTAATATAGGTGCAATCCGCATTTCAAGCTAAGACTCCGAAACGGAGCTAGCTGCTTATGCTGACTTAACGCGGCTTATCAAATGGGCGCGGATATTGTCGCTACGCACCTCCAAGAGATACTATTAAATCGGTAAAGAAGCCGAAAAGCAGGCCTATCAATATGCCTGTCATCACTGTTGTACTTGTGGTCTGCTTTATTGCTACTGAGTACATAAGCAATATGACGAATATCAAGGCGCCGCCTGCGAATGCCAAAAATGCCACGTATAATATTTGCGAGACCCAGATACTTCCTACCAATGTTCCCAAGAACGTGGGGCCGCCACCGATTAGTCCGAGTTTTATTAGCGTTAGTAACGGCGGCCTCTTGTCGCTGCCTTGGAGCGGGCCGAGTATGCCGAATCCCTCGGTTGCGTTGTGCAGACCAAAGCCTATAACCAATATTAATGCAAGCCCTATAACGCCCGCAGCGTATGACTGCCCTATCGCAAGCCCTTCGCTGAAGTTGTGCGCGCCTATGCCGATTGCTATCATGGTAGCAAGTTTGAGCCTGTTTACATGTAATGCGTCCTTGCCGGCCATTTCGTTCTCCAGTTTTGCCTCGGTTTTGGCTGTTGCTTTCATGAACCTGCGCTCATAGAGAGCTAGACCGATAAGGCCTACTGCGACGCCTGTGAACATTGTAACAATAAGCGATACACCATCAATAAGAGGCGTTTTGCCGCCGAGCGAACTTATTACTGCGTTTGTGGTTGTATCCCATGCGTGGCTGAATACGTCCACCACTAGGAATATCAGGATGCCTATCGCAAGCGCATTGAGGAATGCCTTTACCCTCTGGCCTGCCCTCATCAATGCAATTGGGAAGCCCAAAAAGATTGTGAAGCCCGCGATTGCACCAAGCATGAGAAGTTGTATATAGTCAATCACTGCATCACTTGACAATATGTTGTTGTTTGCCAAAATATTTATTACATTATAATGCATTGTTTAGCGTTTGATTACATGGGATTGCGCGTAACGAAGGTGACAAGGAAGAATGAGAAGGATGCAACCTTGTTTGCGGATAGGGAATGGAGCAAGTGGATTAAGGCGAAGGGCTACGACCATGATATTGAGAAGCATGCGTTTGTAGCTTACAAAGACAACGATATTGTCGGATATGCTAGCATGAAAATAAGCGGCGGAGCGGCGTACCTATCGCAATTGATAGTATTGGACGAAGCTAGAGGGAATGGGGTTGGAACGCTGCTGATTAAGGAATTCGAAGCATGTGCAATGCACAACAAGTGTCATGTCGCGTATTTAGAGACGCATGAAAGGAATGTGGAGGCGCTTTCCCTGTATAAGAATAACGGTTATAGCGTAGTCGCAAAACTGAAAAACAACAGGTTCCATTTCACATGGTACTTCTTATCAAAAAGAATCAGTAGTAATGCCATTTGATTTTTATGAAATGCTTGAATTAACACCGGTAGCTATACTTTTGGGTACTAGATGGTTTTTAAATATGAACCGGCTTTACTTGGAATATGGCGTCCGCACATGAAAATCAAGACCAGCCAACGCGTGACCCACAAAAAGCTGAAAGCGCACTGAGCGATATTAGTCCGGCCGATAGCATACGCAGTCATCGCGAGTTTGTTCATTACGCAAGTGGGGAAGGCGATGACCGCAGAGTTTTAAAGACGCAAAAGGATGTTCAAGATAGCCGGATACCCGCTTCAAAGCAACATGATAGCAAGGCCCACATGAAAGGTGGCGCGGAGGATGCGAATGCCGAAGGCGGAGTTGAATCTATATTTTCGCAGATAAATTCAGTGGCGGAGTTCTTTCATATAAAAGAGGTGCCATCATACGGCAACAACTTCTTCTTTACTATAGGGGTTTACTTACTCGGTATATTCGCAATACTCGCAGTCACTGGGATGCTGCTTTTGGTGTTCGGCCCTGTATGGGGGGATACGCCTGGCTTAGGCAATTTCGTGCTAAGCATACACCTTTGGGCAGCCATGGCTTTTGTTACGCTGATATTTGTGCACCTGTTCGTTAACTTTTCCACCTCCATGTTCAAGCATAGGAAACTTATATGGATGATTGGTAGCGTCATGCTCATGATAGTGTTATTGGAATTCGCTTTTGGAGCTTCGCTTCCGGGATCTTTCCTCGCACAGGTGAATGCCAGGGCTGGCGCTGACCTATGGAATGGCATGGGATTGGGGTTCTGGATAAACCCACTCAATGCCGGCGCTGTTTTAGGATGGCATGTGGCGGTCATACCTCTGCTTCTTGTAGGCCTTATATTCATGCATTATATGCTTGTAAAACACCATGGCATGAGCAAGCCATATAGGAATGACATACCCTATGGCATTGTACCGGTAGACCATAACGTTATGGCCAAGCGCATGGTATATGTAATTGCCGTAATATTGATTTTCGCTATATTCCTGCGTGCCCCGGGAAATTCAGAGTCGCCACCGATGACTACGCAAAGCTTTGCTATCTCTACGCCTAACGGGTTTGCTACGACATTGATGACTGAATTTAATTACACTTCCGAAACGGCGACGTATCTGGATACAATAGACCCTTACACCTTCAGCACAAGGAATGTATATGTAGAAACACCGTATCTGGAGTACATAAATACAACGCACGATGTGAATGAGTTAAACGTGTTCAACGCTGAAACCCCATATGAGCAGAATGCGAGCATGGCGAATGCATCTGCGTATTTTGCCGCAAATGGCACTTTGAGTGGTGCGGTCAATTCTTCGGATCCGTTGACTAGCGTCATCGGCACACTTACGAACATAGCCCAAAAGGGGCTTTACGGCCCCATACTACAATCCGAGACGGCAAGCGGCATAAACCAGACTTATACGCTGCTATTTCTTTCGGATTCCCAGGCATTTGACAATTTAACTACTGCAAGTGGCTTGCAGGATTCTGAATGGGGCATGTTAAAGTTAGGTAACACGTGGTGGCAGACCGGGATTCAATACTGGCTAGTTCCATACAACCTTATGCAGATAGCTACAGCAGGGATACCTTGGTGGAATGACATCGAAAACGGTACTGTGGCTGTAGTTGCATTTATACTCCTCATGTTCCTGCCTTACATACCAGGCCTTAGGGACATACCTGACAGATTGAAACTTTACAAGCTTTTCTGGAACAGGTACACCATACCTGAACTCAGAGATAAGAAAAACGGCAGATAGCAGTGACGCTGTCCAAGTATGCAACCGCACCGGATGCCTTGCTTGAAAAACTTTCGGATTAGTTGTTTTGTATATGTAAAATCGCATTTTTGGGCCGAACAGATACCTCTATATACTTATACATAACAAGTTTATATTGAAGTGATAGAATGGAGATGAAGATGCAGAAGCATAGTGTCAGTTACGACGACATTTCGCTAAGGCGGGGAAGCAGCGACACTAAGGAGGTCAGCAAGGAAACCGCAGTATCCGTTGAGAAAGCGAAGAATGCGGCTGAAGAGTCAGCGACGCAGGAGGCGGGCTTTAAGCATAAGGCCAGAACCGCAGGTGTGGCAGCAATGGCGGTCGGAGCAACAGGCATGATAGTAGGCGGTGTTGCGCTTGTCTTTGCGCCATTGGCAGGAGTGGCTGCGTTAACGCTGGGATGGTACTTCATGCAGAGGGGAGCCATCATATACGCAACCAACAAGTAAGCTCGTCATTCTGATTTTATAGAAATGCGGTAACCTGCTTAAGTTAGCAGTTTTCTGCCGCATTTATTTTTATTTTATGGTAACTTAGCTGCGCTTCTGCATTCCTACTTGTAAGCCTCGAAACCCTTGCCGAGGAGGTCCGACGCAAGTTTTAGCTCCAGCACGTCGTTCGAGCCCTCGTATATCCTTGAGGCGCGCACGTCTATGTAGTGCCTGCCCACCGCGGTCAATATCGAGTAGCCCGAACCGCCGAACAGCTGTATCGCGTTGTCGGCTGCGAGCCCCGCGGCGTTTGTGGCAATGACCTTTGCGAGCGTGACGTTGTGATCCGCTGCTTTCCTCAGTTCCAGATCCTGCGGGTCGTCATCGTACCGTTTCTTCCAGTAGGCTGCGCGTTCTACGGAACCTGATGCGATGCCCAGCTGCTGCTCCACCACTGATATACGGTGCTGAACCAACTGATGCTTGCCTATCTCCTTTCCGAACTGGATGCGCTCCTTGGAGCGCGACACTGCAGCGTTAAGGCAGTCCTCCGCCACGCCAACGCATCCCGCAGCTATGCCTAGCCTGCCGGTCAGCAGGCCGGTATACGCTAGCTTTAGTCCGTCGCCGAAGTTGCCGAGCAGGTTCTCCTTTGGGGCGAAGGCGTTATCGAACTTGAGCAGCGTCGTGTCTGAGGTGAAGAGGCCGAGCTTTTCCTCTATCTCCGCCTCCTTCTCTACATGTTCGTCCTTGTCCACTATTATAGCTGAGATGCCCTTCTCCTTGTTCCTGCAGAACACTATGAACGCGTTGGCGATGGAGCCGTTCGTTATCAGGTACTTCTCACCGTTTATAACGAAGCCGCCGTCCTTCTCCTCGAAAGTCGTCTGCAGCGAGCTTGGGTCGCTACCCTCGCCTGGCTCGGTAAGGCAGAACGACATGAACCTCTCGCCCTTTGCCTCTGGCACGAGGTATTTCTTCTTCTGGTCCTCGTTGGCCCATCTTGTCAGTATCGCTTCTGTCAGGCACGTCTGGACGTCTAGGCCGGTCACCACCCCCATGCCTACCTGCCCCAGCCTCTCGAAAAGCAGGGAAAGCGCTATGGCGTCGCCGCCCATGCCGGAGTATTGTTTTGGGACATGTATGCCTAGGAGGCCGTATTTTTTAAGCACGTCGAACTGGGCCTTGACGTTAAGTTCCCTCTTCATGTAGGCGTCTATCTCGCCCACGTAGAGCTCCTCCGCGGCCCGGTCCGCGAGTTCGGCGAACCTTACATGGTCGCCGTTTATCATGCCGCGCGCCTTAAGCTCCGTCACATGGTCCTGGAATAACTTCTCCATATTCACACCCGATGCCACATAGATGGCTTTAACGCTAATGTATAAACCCTTTGCTTAGCTCCAGTATTTCGTCTATGCTCTCCCTGTTCCTTATGGTGGACGTATCGCCTATGTCCTCACCGGCAAATGCCCTCTTTATTATCCTGTAGGCCGGTTTGTTGTTTATCGTATAGGGTATCCCCTTGACGAAGAATACGGCGTATGGCTTGGCGAGCTTGTTGACCCTGTCCTTCACGGTATCCTTTATCCTTTCTTCCAGCGAGAGAACGCTTTCGCGCGTAGATGGCGCGTACTGCTCATTCAGCACCGCGAATATGATCAATTCCCCTCCGGTGCCCACTTTCACCGGCATCGATATCGGGACCGCGTCCTTGACTTCCGGGTTGTACTTCAGTATCGCGTCCTGGACATCCATCGGGCTGAGCTTGTTCCCATGTACTACTAGGAGGTCGTCCGCTCTGCCGTGAATCGTTATGTAGCCCTGCCTGTCGAATGAAGCTAGGTCCCCGTGGAACCAGTACCCGCTCTCTTGGCCCTCGTCGGCGGGCCTTCCGTACCGGAAATATGTGGCCCTGAAAAGCGATCGCTCCTCATTGTCGTTCAGCAGCCCCCTTGTCATCGAAGGGAACGGGCTTTTTATCACAAGCTCGCCTATCTCGCCGGGGCTTGCATCGCGCCAGCCATTCCCTTCCTTGACCATTACATGCACGTCTATCCCAAGACCGGGCAGCATCTTGGCGCCCTTCCTTCTAGTCACGGAGTTGCAGCTCGCATAGCAGAAACACCCGTCTGTGCCGCCGCAGGCGCCGTTTGGCGGATAGCCGAATTTGGCGAGCCTGTCCGCTATGCTATCGGCCAACGGTGAAGATGTGTACCTTATCTGCCTGAGCGAATGCATATTGCTGGCGTAGCCCGGAGACGCCTCTAACGATTCTACCAAATCTAGGACAAGAGGCGGTGACAGGCCAAGATGTGTTATATTGAAAACCTCTACGAATTTCAGCATTGTGTCCTTCCCGCTTATCTTCGGCGACCCGTCATATAACACAACAGCGGCCCCGAGACCGTTGGCACCCATTACGAGCCACGGGAACATCATCCAGCCAGGGCTAGTGTACCATAGGAACCTGTCGCATTGAGCCAAGTCGGACGAATATGCGTTTTCCAGCATGTCTTCTATAAGCGCGGCGTACGTGTGCATTGTGCCTTTTGGCGTGCCTGTGGTGCCAGACGTGAAAAGTATCATGCTTATATCAGTGCTTGACATCGGCTCGGTGGCGGTTGGTTTGCCAGGGAGCGCGCTGATCCATGTATCGTAATCTATTACCTCGATGCCATTGTAATCACGCTTCTTGCCAGCCTGCAGAATGTATCTTATCTCTATTACCTTTGGGTTATACTTTTCATCGGCATTTATCTCGTTCAATGCTGCGATAAGGCCGTCAATCGGGGCGCTCGCCTTTTTATTGTAAATTAAGCCATCGACTGAAAATATCATCTTCGGTTTCGTCATCTTCAACCTCTTGACTATGGCCACGTCCATTATCTCAGTTGGTAGCGGTATGAACACTGCGCCGATTTTCTGTGCCGCGTAAAAAATCAGGTAAGGGTACTCGGAGGACGGGGACATCACGCATATCCTGTCGCCCTTGGCTATGCCTTCCTCCTTTAGTAGGGACGACAGTGATTCGACCCTCTCTTTAACTTCGTTGAATGTGAGGTATACGGTTCTCCCGTCCTCCCTGTATGATATGACGGCCAGCGAAGCACCGAGGCCCCTCCTTATCTGCTCCTCTATGCACACGTCGTATACGTTCGCCTCGCCGCCGATGAACCACTGTGCCTTCCAGATGGGCTGCGCGGTGTCCCACTCGACTATCTTGTCCGGCTCCTTTAGCCAATGGAATCTTATATCATCGAGCCCCTTTGCGTAGAATTCGGAGTGATGCGCTATGGTCCAATCATGGAATTCGTTGTAGTATTTTGTGGCTGCGCCTGCCCTGAAGCCGTTCATTTCCATGAATCTGGATAGTCTGCTGGCCATGGAACCATTGCTATTCGATATCGCTTATTACCGGATGGGCCGCGATGGATGCCATAATATCTGGTAAAACACTGGAAAGATAAGAGATTTAAGGATTTAAATGTTTATTGAACTGGTTAACATGAAGAACCAGAGGAAGGTTTACGCGATTTCCGGAGGAGTCACAAAATTCGCCAAGGCGCACCCAGAGATGGATTTCAGGCTCATGGTCAAGAAGGCCTTTGACTACGCCATGAAGGATGTCCCGAACTTGGAGGTCAAGGACATAGATAGCAGCAGGATAGCTTACTTTTCGGATCATTTCACAAGGCAGCTGAAGGCGGCCTCCATGGTGCAGGACTTCATAGGGCTCAATCCGAAGGATTCTAGGAGGATAGAATGGGGAGGCGCGACAGGGGGCCAGTGCATCCAGGCGGGATGGGAGGCCATAGCGAGCGGCAGGAGCGACATATGCGTAGTGGCCGGCTTCGAGACGATGTCTAGGGTGGAGACCTGGAAGGGAAACGAGTTCATAGCATTGGCATCTGACACCAATTTCGATTATCCTGTAGGCGGCTTCTACACTGGCTATTACGCGCTTATGGTGCAGAGGCACATATACGAGTACCTGCGCAAGTCCAAGTTCGCCCATATTAAGGACGAAAAGGAGGCGCAGAGGCTTGCAATAAATGACGCCATGAGGATAATGTCCATGGTATCGGTCAAGAACCATATCAACGCCCTCCACAATCCGTACGCCCAGTATCCCATGAGGCTTTCGGTTGACGATGTGCTTAAAAGCGAGATGATAGCCTATCCTCTGAACAGGCACAATATATGCACGATGAGCGACGGCGCGGCAGTCATGATACTCGCATCGGAGGACGTTGTGTCCAGGTACACGAAGAAGCCAGTGCTCATAAAGGGCGTGGGTTGCGGCACAGATACGATGAGGCTCTCGGACAGGCCGCACGGCGAGGTTCCGCTTTTCGATTGGGAGAAAAAGTCCGACTACGGGGGCTTGGATTACCCCGGGGTGCACTCGTTCAGGGCTGGCAGGACTGCTGCGCTCGAAGCTTACAAGCATGCAGGGATAAAGAATCCGAATAAGGAGCTTAGCTTCATAGAGCTCCACGATGCCTACGCAAGTTCCGAGATCCAGACGTATGAGGACCTAGGGCTGTGCAAATACGGCGGCGGCTACGATTTCGTGGAGCAGGGCCACCCGTTCCTTGGCGATATAGATTACGGGCTTGAACTGCCCAGAAAGGGCACCATGCCGGTAAATCCGTCTGGAGGGCTCATAGCATGCGGGCATCCGGTGGGCGCAACAGGGATAATGCAGGGAGTATTCGCGCTGTGGCAGCTGCAGGGCAGGATAAAGGAGCATTTCGGGGACGATGCACTGCAGATAAAGAACGCGAAGAGGGGGCTGATACATAGCCATGCTGGCACGGGCAGTTCAGTGTCAGTCAGCATATTCGAGGCGGTTTGAATGGTAGAGAAATTCGACAGGTTCAGGGACGTCATGAAAGAGGTCAACAAGTCCGGGGCGGCGATATACAGGAATCCGGTAGGCACGGAGGACTTGGTCATACTTTCGCCATACCGCATAAATTACATACACAGCTATGCGCAGGACTCGAAGTTCTTCACGGCCCTGGCCGAAGGCAAGCTTATGGGCAGCGTGTGCAAGAAATGCAAGTACAGGTACGGAACGCCGAGAAGCCACTGCATGGAATGCGGAAGCGAGACCGAATGGTTTGAACTGCCATTGGAAGGCAGGGTGCATTCATGGACAACATGCTATTTTGGCGGTGAGGAATTCCTTAAGGAGACGCCGTTCAACCTAGTGCTCGTAGAGTTCAAAGGCGTGAACACGCTTTTCCTGGCCAGGCTGATCGGAGCTGCTATGGATGACATCTTCACGGGGATGAAGGTCAGGGCGGAGTTCAAGAAGAAACCCAAGTACCTCGTATCGGACGTATACTTCGTACCGGCCAAGTAAGGCGCAGGTCTTCTGATGAGCGGCGGGGATGTCCTATCGAAAACCGAAGGCACAATGCTAGAGCTGACGCTGAACAGGCCTTCAAAGCTCAATGTGCTGGATAAGCATATGATAGAGGACCTGATAACGCAGATAGAGGGGCTGAAGGGGAACGATGCAGTGCGCAGCGTAGTTATAACCGGGGCCGGCGGCAAGGCGTTTTGCTCCGGAGTCGACATAAAATACCTCTCCGGCCTGGGCACGGAAAAGGAGCGCGTCGCGTTCTCCGAGCTGGCGGACAGGCTGTTCCTAATGCTCGAGTCAATCGATGCGCCGGTGATAGCCGCGATTGATGGCTACTGCCTTGGGGGCGGCCTTGAACTGGCCATGGCATGCGACATAAGGATAGCTACAGATGATTCGATCTTCGGGCTGCCAGAGACAAAGCTGGGCATAATACCAGGCGGCGGCGGCACCCAGCGATTCCCTTATATTGCTGGCCTTTCCAAGGGCAGGGAGCTCCTGTTCACGTCTGACGCAGTGAAAGCAAGCGAAGCGCTCGCACTCGGGCTGCTCAACTACGTTGTGGAGAAACCCGCGCTGCAGGGCAAGGTGGACGAAATTGTGGCGAAGATATCGCAGAACAGCTTCAACGCGGTGAAGAGCGCGAAAATGGTA
>JAJZOR010000008.1 GCA_021811435.1 Microcaldota archaeon
GGCAGAAAATTGGCAGCAGTAATGACCTGCTGCACGCTGCCGCCAGAAGGATATTTCAGGAAAAGCGTTTATTACTGGATGACTAGACAACCCCCAACGAGGTTGGGGGAATTCTTAAGGTATTAAATCCATCGTCCGGCCTCAAGCTTAGCGCCATAGTGCTAATACCATTCATACTCGGCATCCTACACGGGGTGACGCCAGATGAGCATACATGGCCCATCACTTTCAGCTATGCCATCGGAAGCTACAGTACGCGGCGAGGGATGAAAGCCGGATTCTCCTTCTCTGCAGGCTTCACCATACAGAGGGCGATACTCACCACATTGGGATTTGTAGGTCTGGCATCAATATACCGCGCCTACGATCTAAATGGCCCGGTCTACGTGATAGTCGGAATAGCAATGTCTGTTGCAGGGGCGTACATACTGAACAAGGGATTGGACCTCCACCTACCATTTGACGCGATATTCGGGAGCAGTCGCCATTCAGATAGTTCCGAAAGGGTTCCAATGCGAGACGTCCCGGTAAACCTTGCATTTGTACACGGCCTCATAGCCGGATTCGGTTTCGGGGCATACGCCACTATAATAACATTCATCCTCGCGCCGCAGGTGCCAGGGTTGCTGTACGCACCGCTGCCCGGTCTATTCTTGGGGCTAGGTACAATGATGATGCAGGTTATCTTCGGTGCCCTGTTTGCCAAAATAGGAAGGCTTAAGAGACTGACTGAGCAGCAGATAAAGTACGTCGGTAGGAAGACCGCAGGCAGGACACTTTATTATGGCGGCATGATATTTGCAGTAATCGGGGTTTTTGTAATCGTGTTCCCCGCGATAGACCAGTGGGCAATAAGCACGGGCAATCCTATACAGAATCTCGATTCTATAGGCGTGTCAACACTGCTAGTCCTGATAGTCGTCGGAGTATTCGGCATAGGCAACATAATACTCAGTCTCCGCGAGCTTACACGGAATAATGGCAGGCAGGCTAATAAACCACGTTAGTTACAGCTTAGTGACATCCTCACACGAATAAATCTCGTGGGCTTACATCTGTACAGACCCCTATGAATCCTTCCTCCTTCTTCCTCCCCACACAAAGCACAGGTCTTTGATGTGTCCCTTTCACTTACTGCCCTGAAGCGCACTCAGTTGAGTTTGCATTTGTATTCAAGTTCTTTTGCGGCCTCATTGAATGCTCACTGATGCGTCTGTTGGTTGTTCATGTGATCGAAATCCATATTTTGCCTTATGCCAGCCAACTTGCCAATTACGACGCCTTTTCCCTGGGACTTCGCGGTCTCGACTATTTGTGTTGTCATGGCGTGAATCTGTTGTTTCGTCTTTAGCATTGCCTGACGCGCCAACCTTCTTTTCTCCTTACTCGTCTTCCTTCCCTGGGTTGCAAGAACCTCCTGAACCTCTGCAACTTTCTTGTCCTTGTACTGGATAGTAGACCTGATTTTGCCCACTGAATATATCGCGGTCCCTTTCCCGCCCGGATCGTGGCTGCGTTCCTGATGCCCAAATCGATATAGAGGTTGTTTTTCTTAGGTATATCGGGACGTACACCGCACCGGCCACAGGCGACTGGTACTACGAATACCCTACCTTTGGCATCGGGATTTTGACGCCAAAAGGCGCCTCAAGCTCCGGCATCATCCTAGCCATCTTGTCCTCAACGGCATCCTTGAAGTCTTCTGAATAGACCGTGATTTCGACTTCTGCGGCGTGGCCGCCTTTCGTGGGTGCAGTATTTTTCGTATCCCTGAAATGAGAAAACCGGTGCAATATGGCGACTTCAGCCAATGCTCTTGAGCGGCTTGGGGTGCGCGATGTCGATTTCTGCTGATGGCAGTGCAAGTGACGCCGCCTTTTGCGCTTCCACCTCAATCTGCTTTAGCGCTATCTTGTTACTTACGAATTCCTTTATCTCTGCGAATGTCTTCTTGTTAAGTATACTCATCTCTGTCTTGCTCATTGTCAACTCGACATCCTGTCCTCTCTGAACGCCGACCAGCATGATTGGCGCAGCCACGGTTGATAAAAGTGCCTTTCCGAACTTCGTGTCCTCATACGTCACCTTGTTTATGTACTCGTTCTCAAGCATTATGCCAACCGCAATTGCATCTTCAATAGTGCGTGCTGATGGATTCGGGCAATTCGTGTTCACGTAATATTTCAGACGCTCCCCAACAATATCGTCCGCGCCGAACCCGCAGCCTTCGGGCATCTGCGAAGCGGGCTTTAGTTGGGCAAACAGAACACGATCCTCAGGTTTTGTGTCATTGTTCGTGTCCATTGTGGCAATCAGTGGCCTTATTACTCCGTCAGAGCATTTTACAGTAACCAGTACGATTGCATTCTGCTCCCCGAAAATCTTGCTGCTGCCGACCATGTCGACCACCTTTGTCAGACCGTCCTTCACTGCCGCTACGCCTGCAACTGTATTGCCTGAGCTCATGCCCTCCAAATCCACGACATTTTCCATGATTACTGCAGTTGTCAGGACGTCAAGCAGTGCGGACCCTGCGCTTGCAGTCACGATATTGCCATCCTTTGATTTCGTTATCTTTGATTGGCCGTCGGCATAGCTTACCCTCCGCTCGAACTCCTGCTCATCCGAGTATTCTTTAGGCATAATTGTGACTCTGCTGTCCGCTACAACTAGAACGCCATCCTTGTAGGGTATCTCAGCTATTACGGTCATGTATTTATATATGATGAAAAAGGTATTTAAGTTGTTCTGATGTGCTTACGACTTAGGACGCTGAAAATCTTAGACTTCACGTCTAGGGCCTCTTTGCGACCCGAAATCGCAGAATTACAATACGTTTTATTTAATCTGGCTGCCGCTAAAGGAAAATCGTCGCATATTGTCTGCGTATATTTTGTTATCAGTCCATAAAGTGCTCTATGAAGTTTGCAAGAAGGCAGGAGAACGCATGCACAACAATCCTCTTTATGCCCTTCATTCTGTGGGCAGCGAGGTTATACCCCAACTCTAACACAGAGTTGGTCTGCTCCACCAACCATCTTTTCCCATAGTCGTCGTCTTTGGACGTCTCGGACTCATAATGGCCCCTTCCGTTCGTTGCCATCACGTCCTTCATCTGGTTTTTGTCTCTAACCGTTCCGCGAATAACCGCGGAATCGTACGCGGAGTCGGCCAAGAACTTTGCTTCGTACTGCATTTCGAAGTTATCGGTCACGTACGGGAACAATTTGAAGAACGGTTGCGAATCGTGCACACTTGCAGGTTCCACTACTGCAGCAAGGGGCAATCCTGTTTCACAATCGTCTATGATGTGCAGTTTGTAGCCGAAAAGGAACTGTTTCTCTTTCTTGTCCTTTCCGGTCATCTCGTTTAACTGCTGTTCCCTTCTCTTCTGCGATCTGTGCCCTAAACGTGCGTCTCTATCTTTCTTCGTGAAGAATGCGGGGATGTCGGTGCTGTCTTCTCCGATGAGGCGCAGAAGCCTTCCTTTGCATTTTTCGGTTGCAAGTTCATTGTAAACCGTCTCTACTGCTCCGCCCTCCGCTGATTTCCGCGCTTTTGAAAGCAGCGAGGGATCCGGTTTCTTCTTGTATCCGAGTTGTGATGCAATGCCTGTTTCCCAAATGTTGTCCACGGTCTTTTCGTCGCTCTTGTACCCGAACAGTTGTTTTATGGCGAGCGTAATCCAGTTCTTCGCCACCATAAATCCGTCCTTGTATGGGTGTCCGTAAACTCTTGCGATCCGCGCTACACGCGGAAGTAACTCAGGTATTTTATTTTTTAGGTTCGATATTTCCATCTAGGTCAACTGGGCGGAAGTTGCTGCTCGCATGGGCAGCAGCTCCGCTAACAATCATAGACGTCTATTCTGCAGAAAAGTTGCGAACGGTCGCCTACCGCCCGTTTATCCTATTGCAAGGAAAAAGCAAAGAATTTTTCGGTTTAGCGGAAGTGCAGGTATTATAAATTTTCAGACTCCTACTTACGACTGCGCGGCGGTCTATTTGCCGGCAGTCGCCATACTGCGTAAGATGCATCCAAAAGGCTTCCGTTCCTGCTGCATAAACATATTTAAAATTGTAATTTACATTCATACAAGTGATTTTATGGATGCAATGAATTCACTTGCAAGGAAGTTGCTGGCCAACGTTGACAGGCTAGCGCATTTTGACGAGGTATACGCGCACTGCGACTACCCATGCGGCATATACGACCCTTTCGACGCCCAGATCGCAGCCCACACGGTGATAAGGATGGATGACCTCATCGGGCAGCTGAAGCATCCCGAGGGACATCAGGACCAAAAGGAAGCCATCGAGTACCACCACAGCATGATAAGGGCCACCGAGATAAAGGAGAAGTACGCTGAGGCGTGCAAGCACGAGCTGAGGGTGCTCTGGGGAGACTACTTCAAGCCAGAGCACGCGCAGGCAAACCCAAAGCTGCACGAGCTGTTCTTCACCGCAATGAAGCAAGCGTCTAAGGCTAAGCAGACAACTGATGTGAAGCAGGCTGAGGCACTGCTCGATACCGTGATGCAGATTGCTGAGGCCTTTTGGAAGACAAAGAACATAGAAACCAAAAGGGTTGAAGCGCCTTACCCGACTAAGAGGCAGATAGTCGTCCCGAAGCTTTACTGATGCAATGGGGTTACCAATCTGGCTGCCATTCAAGATATTCCGGGTCAGGGACCGCAGCATGGAGCCCTCCATGAAGGAGGGCGACTACGTCATCGTGAGCAGGCTGCATGGAGGCTTCCGTTCAGGCGACATCGTCGTACTGATGCACCCACTGGCAGGCATCTACATAATAAAGAGGATAAAGGAGGTCTTGCATGGTTCCGTATTCCTGTTAGGGGACAACACCGCGGCCAGCGATGACAGCAGGTCATTCGGCACCGTGAAAACCAGCAAAATACTTGGCAAAGTAATTTATAAAGTGTAGTGGGATAATAAAGCATGATCGAGTGATTGTTTGGAGCTTTCCAAGAACACCATTACATACATAGCCCTGGTAGTCGCTCTTATAGTGATAGCCTACCTGATAAGCGTGCTACACGTATTCGGCTCTAAGACAACCACATCTAGCACTACGGTCCAATCCACCACTACGACGCCCACTACGGTCCTCACTACGACTTCCTCATCAACCACTACTTCGATAACCGCCAATTACGTGGGTCCTTGCAACGGCTTCGAAATCTCAAACGGTTCGTTCTCCGCAACCCTTACTGGCCACTGCATGTGGCCGGGAGGCTCTCTTGGCCTATGGTCCGCCACAGGCAACGCCGGCAGGAACTTCATAACAGTCGCAGGGGCGAACGGCACGGTGTATTTCAACGCCTCCACGTTCTACAACTGCACCAACTTCATACGGGCAATCAAAATGCCGCCACAGGAGATCACGGTCATGCTAAAGACCGGGTCTACCGAGAGCGGGAGTTGCGGACCTGCGATAGCCAAGTTCAATACTACAACATCAGGACCGCTAATAATATACAAGGACGTATTCAACGGCGCTTTCTCTACCGGCCAATACACCGGCTGGAACGAGAGCGGTGCTGGATTCGGCGAAGCTCCGCTCAACCTGACGTGGGCTAACGCCCATGACTGCTACCTCGGCCCGTCCAACAACACGGTTAATGCCGGCTGGAACCTGAGCTCATATTCCGGTACATTCGTTGCGACCACATTCACATGCGGCCTGACAGTCTCGCCTGGCAACCTGACTTCGAGCCTTTTCAATGCATCTGAGCCATTCCTAGACTTCAAGATCCTAAGCCCGGACAACGCCGGCTTATACGTAGAGGTCATGTACAATAAGACCGCATACATAACCGCTAACTACGATACGTTCAATGTGACCAAGTACGGCGCCACAGGCACGTACACCTTCAGGAACGCGAGCATACCGCTGGTGTCGTTCATCGGCGAGCCGGTGAGCATACGCGTGGTCGCCCAAACGCTGCAGCGCCAGACGTACATAGCCGTCGGGGACTTCAGGCTGAGCAATACGCCACCGCCGGATAACGTAAAGCCGGTAGCATTGAACAGCAATAACGCTTAGGTGCTTTTATCCAGGGCGTTACTATGTTGCCCCTGCATGGAGGCAGGGCCCCAAGATGGCTTTTCGGCAGGATGGTGGAGCTAGGCGGGCTCATATCCGAGGCTATAATAGACGAGTACGGCACTGCAGAATTCCTCAAGAGACTTAGCGACCCGTACTGGTTCCAGGCGCTCTCATGCGCCATAGGCTACGACTGGCACAGCAGCGGCACGACCACCGTGACTATGGGTGCGCTGAAGGAGGCCCTCAACTATAACTCTGACGTTTTCATAGCAGGAGGCAAGGGCAGCACAGGGACCTCAACTCCGGAGCAGATAATAAATGGTGCAGACCATCTCGGCGTGCCGCAAGAGTGCGGAAGGTTCACCGAACTAAGCAGGACAATAGCGAAGATAGACTCTGGACTTGTCTATAAGGACGTAAGCATATACCACCACACCTTTGTGTTCTCAAAGGATGGGGGGTGGGGCATAATACAGCAGGGCATGTTGGGCGGCAAATCGCGCTATGCAATCAGATTCCAGGTTCTGGGCGAATCTGTCGACGAGACGGACGTCACTAACGAGACCAACAAGGCAGTCGTATCAAGTCCAGGCCAGGAGACAATGGACCTGACCTACGCAAAGAACAGCGGGTTGAGGGGTTCTACGGTAGAGCTGGTGAATGACGAGATAAACATGATCATGGATAGCCCTCAGCGGAAACTATTCATGCCGGCGCGCCATGAAATCTATCCGGGTGCCGACCTTTCGAAAAGCGCGAAGGCCGCCCTGCTCGCAGCAAGCGAGATGCAACCCTCATCATACCAGGAGCTGCTAAAAATGAAAGGCATAGGGGCAGGTACGCTGAGGTCGCTGGCTATAATAGCGTCCTTGGTGCACGAGACACCTATATACAAGAGGGACCCTGTCATGTATGCATACAATCTCGGAGGCAAGGACGGGATACCCTACAGGATAAACCTTAAACAGTACGATGAAGTGGTCAGGACGATGGCTGAAATAGTCGATAGGTCAAAGATAAGCGCTGAAGAGTCGGCAAAGATATTTAAAAGGCTGTGCGCGGACCTGGCTTCCGCGTACAAAGGCGTACACAGGCCGATATTAGCCGCGACGTGATACCATGGCCCTTTTCGTATACAACACCCTGTCAAGGTCAAAGGAGGAGTTCGTGCCGCTGCATGGCAGGAACGTTGACATGTTCGTCTGCGGCCTGACGCCATACGACGACGACCACCTCGGCCACGCCAAGACATTCATAAGCTTCGACATAATAGTGAGGTGGCTAAGGCATTCCGGATACAAGGTCAGGTACGTGCAGAACATAACCGACATAGAGGACAAGATAATCAAGCGCGCCAAAGAGAGGAACATGGACGCATTCGAGCTCGAGAGGCACTACGAAAAGAGGTTCCTGGATGACATGGAAGCCCTCGGCGTGAGGCAGGACGTCGACCAGTACCCGCGCTCGCACGACTACATAGACGAGATGAGGAGCCAGATACAGCTCCTCATCGACAAGGGATACGCTTACGACACAGGCGGCGACGTCTACTACGACGTTGCCAAGTTCGGCGACTACACTAAGCTGTCTGGCATGAAGGTGGAAGACCTCCAAAACCACAGGATAGAGCCGGATCCAAGGAAAAGGAACGTTTACGACTTCGCGCTATGGAAGGCGGCAAAGCCTGGCGAGCCTTCATGGAAGATAACGCTGAAGGTGGGCGGCAAGGACCTCAAGTTCGATGGGAGGCCCGGATGGCACATAGAGGATACCGCAATAACGCATTCTATCTTCGGGCCGCAGTACGACCTGCACGGAGGCGCCAGCGAGCTCATATTCCCGCACCACTCCAACGAGATAGCCCAGGCCGAGGCGGCGTTCGGCATCAGACCGTTCGTCAAGTACTGGCTGCACACCGGCATCGTGAACATAAACGGCGCTCAGATGAGCAAGAGCAAGCACAATTTCATAACGATAAAGTCAATCCTCGAGAGCTTCGAACCAGAGGTGCTGCGCACTCTGTGCGCTTCCACCCATTACAGCAACGAACTCAACTATTCCGAGAACCTCATGAAAGACGCAAAGAAGAGGCTCGGCTACATGAACGCCGCATTCAGCATATTCTACAATATGCGCGAAGCGGCTCAAGCAGGGCCGGAAGAGGCCGCCATTAAAGCGAGAATCGACGCATTCCTTAAGGATTTCGAATCGGCCATGGACGACGATTTCAACACCGCCCTCGCGCTATCAAAGCTCATAATAATCATAAACGAGCTCAGGAACTTTGCAGAGGCGCATGAATCCATAAGTCGGGATTTGAAGGCATACGCGGTGTCGTCAGTCAAATCTATGGCATCGGTATTCGGCATACTCGAGAAGGACGACTACAAGAAAGGCATACCGATTGAGGCGGACATGCTCGTGAAGAGGAGGGACGCGCTTAGGAAGGAAGGCAAATTCGCCGAAGCGGACAGCATAAGGAACGAGCTGCGCGAGCGGTACAAGATAGGTCTTGAGGACACGGAATACGGGTCCGTATGGTTCCCGAGCAGCTGATCCCAGCCACGGTTGCGCAGCCTTATGTAATTTCAGCTACTGCTTCTTGTCTTCCGGCTTGTCATGCATGAAACGCTTTCCAAGCTCCGCCCTAGCCTCCATCTGCTTCTTTATGTCATCCAGCTCCTCCGGCTTGAGCACCTTCTCCAGTACGTACTTAGAATAGTTGAATGAAGTCTGCGAAATCTCGAGTATTATGGACTGCAGTTCGTTGACCTTGACTACAAGCTCCCTGTCCGGTTTGAGTATCTCGACCCCGGCAGGGGAATAGTTGAAGGCTATGTTGATCAGCGCCGGAAGGCTGTCAAAGAGCATGGTCACTTGCGCGCTCGTTATGAATACCTTGTCTTTCTCCAGCGGCTCCTCCACCGCGCCGTAGCAGTACGCCACGCCCCTCTCCTTCAGCAGGTGCTCGTTTATCAGGTTCACCATAAGGGGCTGCAGCCTCGCCTTGTCCGTGTCCTGCATGTCGAAGTAGAGCTTCGCGAGTATGCCGCCTTTCGATACCTTCTCGTTCGTCACTTCGTCGAGGCTTGATTTGGACATATTATCACGTCAGCGAAATACCTATTATTCTGTGCCTATCGCATTTATAGCTTCTCCTACGCCCAGCAGGGTCTCGTCGCCACTCACCAGGTCCTTGAGCTTTACCTTGCCCAGCTTCTCCTCCGCCGGGCCTACAACTATGGCGTACTTGAACTTCATAGCGTTGGCGTAAGCGAGCTGGTTGGACAGGCTCCTCGAGGTCACGTTCAGGTCAGTGGCTATGCCGTGGTCCCTCAGCTCCTTCGCGACCCTCACGGCGTACCCTCGCGTGTCGTCCTTTATCTCGGCTATGAACACCCTCGCATATGTCGATTGCGTCGAAGCCGAGAAGTCAAGCAGGTCCAGTACCCTGTCTACCCCTATGGAAGCGCCTGCCGCAGGCGCAGGCTTGCCTCCGTATAATTCGGTCAGCTTGTCGTACCTGCCGCCGCTGCCTATCGATGGTCCATTCTCGTTGCCAGCGCCTGCAAATTCAAACACTATGCCTGTATAATAATCAATCCCGCGGACCAGGGAAAAGTCTACCTTTACTGTCCCTTTTATGGCGTACGGCTCCAGCGCAGCTAGGAACGCCTCTACCTCCGCCACGCCCGTGTTGTCCCTATCCCCTATTATGTCCCTGGCGTAATCAAGCTTCTTGTCATTCTCCCCCTCAACTGATATGAAGGAGAGTATCCTGGCGATGGCCTCGCCGTCTACGCCTAGCTCCTCGAGCTTGTGCAAAACCCCGTCCTGGCCTATCTTGTCCAGCTTGTCTATCGCCCTGTAGACCCCGACCTCCTTGTCCCCTGCCACGCCCAATTTCAACAGCACCGCGTCTATGAGCTTCCTGTTGCTTACCCTTATCACATGGTCCACCCCGACGCTCTCCAGGGCCTTGCTGGCCGCAGCTATAAGCTCGGCCTCCACCGCCCCTGCGTCCCCCCCTATGATGTCTATGTCAGCCTGGGTGAATTCCCTGTAGCGCAGTTTCTGGGGCTCCTCGCGCCTCCAGGACTTGCCTATGTAGTACCTCTTGAACGGCAACTGGAGGTCCCTGTGCATGCCGAAGTACCTCGCCAGGGACACCGTATGGTCGTACCTGAGTCCTAGGTTATCCTCCTTGAACTCGTATATGAGCTTGGTGTCCTCCCCTATCGCGTTCTTGGCCTTTAGCACGTCCAGCGACTCCAGCGTGGGGACGTCTATGGTCATGAACCCAAAGAGCTGGAAGACGCGCTCGATCTTCCTAATCGCCTCATTCCTGAAGAGCGCCTCGTTTGGCAGTAAATCCCTCATACCTCTCGGAAACGGAACGTCTGGCATTAAACCATCAAGCAGAAGCCACTAGAGCGGCGGCGCGCTGTGCGCAATAAAAGATGAACGCTACGAAATGATCAGATGTAGCTGTTTATCCATTTCTTCAGGTCTTCCTTCGGAGCTGTGCCCACCCTCATAGCCTTTATGCCCCCGTTTTGCATAAAAAGGGTTGTCGGTATGCTCTCTATGTTGTACTTAGCGGCAAGGCCCTCGTTTTCATCAACGTTGACCTTGACGAACTTTACCTTATTCTCGTACTCGTTGGATATCTCGTCTATAATGGGGCCGTATATCCTGCACGGACCGCACCACGGCGCCCACAAATCTACTATCACTGGCATTTTCGACTTCAGGACCTCCGCGTCGAAGGATTTCTCGTCTACGTCTTTTACCACCATAAAACCAACACTATTATAAAGCAGTTATTATTTAAAACACTTTCCCAATGAGGGGCTGCGTATGGCGATCCTGCGGGTGGAAATAAAGCATACACCAGCTCATATCATGCAGTTCTCTTTCTACTCAAATAATAGACCACGGCCATCAGTATGCAGAGCTACTAGAGGCAACGCTCGCTCTTCATGAGTTCACAGCCGATGCGGCTCCGGAACTGATAAAGGATTAAAAATGCTATCATCAAATAATAAACCGTCTTGAAATGAAACTATTTCCGTCCAATGCCGGGATAAGCCTGCTCAGGGGCACGATAATGCTGGTCAAGGAAAGCGGCGGCACGATGGACGTCTCCAAACTGGCGGACGAGTCGGAGCAGAACGTTGACAGCCTCCTGCCGCTAATAGAGGCGTGCAAGATGCTCGGCCTGGTAACGGTGGAGGCCGGCGAGATAAGACTCACCCCAGAGGGGGAGAAGATGGACATGAAGAATTTCACGGACATGATAGCCAAGAAGCTTTCCGGAATAGAGCCGTTCAAGTCGGCGCTTGGGATCCTTTCTGTAAGGAAGGGCGGACTGTCTACGGAGGAGCTCGCGCACGAATTGCAGATAAAGGGGATAATGCTCCATGGCGACTTCAAGATGAACAGCGCCCTGCTGAGATCGATGCTGCTGAAATGGGCGGTCAGGACAAGGCTCGTGGTATACAGCGATTCGTCTGACTTGTGGGAGCTCGGATGAACACCGATGCTACTTTGTGAGCAAGTGGTAGATCTTATCAGTAAGGGCCGTAAACTTGTCGGACCTCTTATTCCGGGGGTATGGCATGTCCACATGAACGATCTCCTTTATCCTCGACGGCCTGTCGGAAAGCACCACTATGCTATTGGACAGCTCCACCGCCTCCTCCACGTTGTGCGTTACCAGTATGACTGAGCTCACCGATATGTCCTTGCTGCGCAACATGTACATGACGTCCGCCCTGAGCGAATTCGCGGTGAGGGCGTCAAGCGCGCTGAACGGCTCGTCCATCAGGAGCAGCTTGGGCTGCGACGCTATCGCCCTTGCTATGCCTACCCTCTGCTTCATGCCTCCGCTCAGCGAATTCGGATATGAGCGCCCGAACCCTGAGAGGCCGAACTGGTCCAGCAGCTGCATGGCCACCTTTTCCTGCTTCTCATCGGGCATGCCGGACAGCGACAGGCCCAGCTTGACGTTCTCCACGTTGGTCAGCCAAGGCAGCAGGGCGAAGTCCTGGAAGACGAATGATATGCCCTCGGTGGGGCCCTTTATCTCATTGCCGTAGTAGAACACCTTGCCGCCCCTAGGTGCTATCAAGCCCGCCATTATCCTCAGCAGCGTGCTCTTGCCGCAGCCGCTTGGCCCTATTATGGATACGAATTCGCCGTTCTTCGCAGCGAACGAGACACCGCCTATTATCATGCTCTCGTACTCGCCGCTGCTGACGTTGGTGAACGCAAAGCTGATGTTGCGCAGCTCCATTACGTTTTCTGATTCCTCCATGGGCTAACCGTATATCTTGGCGAGATGCCTGTAGAACCTTTTCCAAACGAAGGTATTTATGATTAATATCATGGCGGTGAGGTTTATCAGCGCAAGTATCATCATCGTGAAGTTGCCTGAGTTGAGCGAGTTGTCCAGCAGCAGCCCTATCCCTGTGTGCACAGAGCTCAGCACGGCAGTGGTCGGGCCGCCGCTGCTTATCCCGGAGGTGGTGAAGTATTCCGCGACTATGCTCGCGTTCCATTCCGCAGCTATAGCGGTCACGCTGCCGGTGATTATGCCGGGGACCAGGGCCTTAAGGTAAATGTCTTTCCATGCGCGCATGCCGCTCACGCCGAACACCTTTTTGACCTCGAATATCGTTTGGGGCAGGGTCCTACTGCTGGCTATCACGCTGAATATTATGTACCATATGCCGCTCAGGAAGAATACGACGAACGCGACGAATTCGCTGTGCTGCGGCAGGCCGTTCAATGAAGCGACTATTACCGGAAGCAATATGGTAGCAGGGATCGACGCGAATATCTGGAAGGTTAGAAGGTACGCATGGGCGTGGTGGGTCTTGAAGACGAGGTACACGCACACCGGCACTGCGACTGCCGTTATTATGGCAAACGACAGCCATACCCTCGCGAATGTTGCTCCAAGGCTTATGATCGTCAGGTATTCGTCAGTGACAATGCCCGGGCTCAGAACGCTGAAATAGTAAAGCAGCAGCAACGCAAGCACGATGGCGATTGCAGCGATTAGCGGTTTGGGGATGTAACGCGCGCCATGGCGGCGCACAGTTTCAGCTTGGGCCGCTATGAAGTGGTGGGCCCGTTTTTTAGCTGATTGGCTGGGCGCCGCGCCCCTGGTTATGCTTATCCCGCCTAATGCCGCCCTGAACTTCACGCCTTCCTCCGAGAGCGCCTTGAACAGGCGCGACCTGGTGAGCGCTCTTTGCTTCGCTTGTGCGCCAGATTCGCTGTATCTGGTTGAGTATTTTTCCAGAGGGCTGAAGAAAAGGAAGCGCGTTGCTATAACGAAAGCTATGAATATCGCTATACCGATCCCATAATCGAAGAAGTTGCCGGACGCCGCCAGGCGGGTCAGTGCTACGCCTATGCCGTACGTGACAGAATAATTGCTGCTCCCGGTGGAGAATATCTCGCTGGTAACCAGGTAGAACAGCCCTATCGACCATGAAAGAACGGATTGCTCCACGACCCGCGGCATGGCTGCGGGTATGAATATCTTCCTAAGCTGGTCTACTGGGCCCATGTCGTACAGCCTCGCCAGTTCTATGAATTCGTTGGGCAGCGCCTTGATCGCCTCGTAGACTGCGAACGCTATGTTCCATGTCATGCTGGTGAAGATCAGGAAGATGACTGCTGCGTTTATGCCTATGAAGCCGGGCAGGATGAAGACGAATACGGCTATGGCCAGAGGGAAGAACGCCAATATGGGCAGCGTCTGGAGCACGTCGAGCACGGGCAGTATTACGCGTTCCGCGGTGCGCCTCCGGGCCGCGTATATGCCTATGGCCAGGCTGAAGATCACAGACAGGAAAAGGGCCGTGAACATCCTTAGCCAGGAAACGCCAGTGTCCAGGACCAGCCCAGCTATAAGCCCTATCAGGTCCGCCATGCAGGTAAATGCGCATAGGATTAATATATTACTTTCCCAGCGGTCGGCGGATCAGTTCTGTATACGAAGCGGCGCAACCGCATAAACTGCATATATTATATATCTTGCAAGATGTTCATATTATATGAGAAACATGCGGTGGTTGGTATGCTAGTCCCGATTGTTCTTAGCTTAGGCGCTTTGAATGCGTTAGTGCCGGTCATAATAATCATAATACTAATAGCTGCGGCCGCAGGCCTGTCGAGGGGCACGGATCTATTCGCGCTCTTTGGCGTAGGCGCACTGATAGGGGTCGGCAGCACCATAGGCGCTGGCAGGGCAGGGCAGGCGGCCAACAGGCTTAAGTACAACAACCAGACAAGGAAGACCTATGGAAATGCCCTTTCTGCGACGGCCAGGACCGGCGCTGTGGTAGGCGGCAAGCTGGCGCTAGGCACTGCGAACATGACAATACGCGGCAGGACGTTCACGATGCCTGGTAGCGCAGCCATACGGGCCAATCTGGCCAAAAGGCCGGGGCTCTACAAGTTCCTAGTGAAGCACGCTTCTAATCTGGACAAGCAGAAGGCGTTGGGCGCGATAATGAAGCCCAAGCCTCCCGGTATGGCCACAAAAGCGGTAAATGACCGCAGTATGGGCAGGAGGAAACCGTCGCCCCAACTCCAGGTCAACAAGATAAAGCAGGAACAACAGGATAAGGAGAGAAGGGCGTTCAATGAGAACCTCAAAGCCAGGGGGATAGCGCCGCCGGGCATAGGGCTGCGGAGGCCTCGCTCGTGGTCCCACGTCCCTAAGGGCGTGCAGAAAGCGAACGAAGCGGACATAAAGGCCACGACTGCGCACGTGATGCAGCAGGCCTACAAGGTTTACGCCAAGGATTCAAGCGGTCGCGACATAAGGGGCGACCTTAACAAGTTGGGCAAGCAGATAGAGGCCTTCAAGGCGACATCCCATGAAAGCATCTTTGGAGAAGAGAGTGCCGCGGCAAAAGGTAAGGACATAGTCGGGCTGGGCAACCTCATGCTGAGCCTGAAGGCTTATCAGATGGATAGGCTGAAGGAGGCTTACGGGAAGGTGCAGGCCAACAACGCGGAGATAAAGGAAAAGGAGCATCAGCTGGACGGCATCCCGAAGGATTTACCCAAGGCGCAGGCGGAGAAGCTGAGGTCGAACATCAACGACGCCATAACAAAATTGAGAGCGGATACCGCGCAAATCGAGAGGATAACAAACCTTGAGATAAAGCAGGCAGGCTTCGCGATAGAGGACGCCAAATCCAGGATCGATTACATGGTGACGCAATACCTGGCGCCGCGTTATTTGAGCTCGGCAATAAAAAACGCCGGCATGAGGTATGCGATGGGGGCCGAGACGAGAGAGGAGCCATTACGTGTACTGGGCGCAGGGCTAGGGCTGCTTGCCGAGAATATCAAGGCCAACATTGCGAACCCTAAGGAAATGATAAAGTCAAGCAATGAGATACTGAAGACTACGGCAGGCGAATTCATGGAGACCAGTTCCAATGCGGCGCGGCAGACGGCGAGCGACTTTGTCCACGTAGCCGGGGAGTACTTAAGCCCTGAAAATGTATTTGCCCATGCAAAGATAGCGTGGTACGAGGGCGTGGAGAGGAGGGCGGAGACAAAGGCGGCCACGCACAACCCTTACGAGGAGAGCGCGCAGAAGCTCGCGGCCGAGAGTTACGACAATATCAGGGTGGAGTTCCTGAATTTCGTTGGAAGGGGCGGCAGCAAAGAGGAATTTGGGAAGCAGTTCCCTGAGGAATATAACATGATAAACCAGGAGGCGAATTATTACAACAGCCAGCATCCTGAGAAGCCCGCAAGCGAAAGACCGGACGAATTGACCACGCGCGAAACGCACAATGCTTATGCGATGCAGAACGCCGAAGAATACCGCGCCAAGATTTCAGGTGACTATAACAAGGGAGGCAACGCCGAAGAGCGCGATAGGGCCGCTGCGACAGAGCGCATACGCAAGGCCATAGATGAGCTCCATAAGCAGGCGCAGGAGCAGGCTGCGGCACAGGACAGGCAGCGCGCGTTCAAGCAGCAGATCGACAATGCCAACAAGGGCAAGCCGCCCTTTGACTCGAACAATTAGGCCTTGCCTTTCAGCCGTTCTATCAGCACATTGCCTATGTCGGCGCCGGCAGTGGCCTCCGGCATCACAGTCCTGTGCGCACCGGCCTTGACTATCTTTGGTATGTCGTCCGAGCGCGTCAGCCTCGCTATGACCTTCACGTTGGGGTTAACCGCCTTTGCCGTTATTGCTATGAGCGCGTTCTCCGTGTCGTCTTCGCTGCATGCTATCACGAAGCTCGCTTCCCTTACGTTGGCCGCGGAGAACGTCTCCTCGTCCTTCGGGTCGCCCACTACGACAAGTGCATTTTTCCTGTAGAGTTCGCGCGCGGTCCAGTCCCTCTCGGTTATCGCCACGGCCTTGGCCGACCTGGCGCTGAACTCCTCCATAAGCGAACCTGCAAGCTGATTGAAAGGGACCACTATTATGTGCCCCTTCAGCCTCTTTATCCTGGACAGGACTATAAGGCCCCTGACGTTTATGCTCCTTATGAAGCTGAAGAACCAGCTGGCCACGAGTACGGTAAGCAGCGCGAACACTATGCCGTCCAGCATGCTGGCCGCCAGCACAAACGGGGTCGTCTCGCTTTGGAAAGGCAGTATTACGCTCGCGTAGAAGATGTTGAGCGATGAGAGCACGTTCCATATTATCGCGTCGCCGAAGCCGATTCCGGAGTACATTGTGAGGGCCGTGGACGCGGCGAAAAGCGCTGCGGCTATGTACATCAAGGTGTACCATGTCCTCTTTATCATTTCTTAGCACCCATCCTCGACAGTATCGATGACCCTATGTCCAGCCCGGCCAGCGCCTCAGGTATGACGCATAGGCCTGCACCTGCCTTATGCATCTTCGACACGTTCGCTTCGTCCCTGGAGCGCGCTATTATGCTGACGTCATGGTTGAGGTACCTGGCGGTTATCACGCCGAGCAGATTGGCGAAATCGTCCTTGGAGGCGAACACTACGGCCCTGGCGTTCCTTATTGACGCTTCCGTCAGGGTTTCCGCGTCGGTGAAATCGCCGTTCACCACGGGATACCCGACGTCTATCAGCGTATCGGTCTTCAGCGGATCCCTCTCGACAAGAAGGAAATTCACGCCCTTTGAGGCGAACTCGGCGCACAACTTCTCTGCGAGGGTCGAGTAGCCGCATATTATTATGTGGTTTTTCGCCAGCCGCTTCCTTCTGAAGAGCATCATCCTGGCCCTTATGTCGACCTTGGTTATGAAATCTATGAACGCGGCGATCACGAAACCTATTATGGCTATCTTTGTTATCCCGTCCAGGATGGAGATGCCTATAACTACGTTGGAATCGAAAGCAGCCCTGGTGGCGTTGGCCTGCGTGGTTAGGTTCGTAAGCTGATTGAGGTTTACCCCGGACGAGTCTAGGAGCGTAGACATGGTGTAGTAGCCAGCCAGGTAGGCGTCGTGGGATATGTAGAATATCGAGTAGAGAGAGACCACAGCGAAAAATACTGTGGCGGCGACCAGCCACAGGAGTATGTTGCCCGCTATGCCCTCCTCGTTTAGCTTCGGAATGGAGACCACATCCACCACTATGATTTCAGTATTTCATCAGCGATCTCCTTGCTGGCGGCCTTCTGCGGCATCACGATGTAGTCGGCCCCAGCCTCGATGAGCTTCTGCCTTACCGCGTCGTCGTTGGCCCTGGTGGCTATGAATATCTCTTTGTTAAGGTCCTTGGCGGTGAGCACAGAGAACAGGTTCTTGGCGTCGTTGTCCATCACTATGGCTATCGCCTTCGCAGATTTTATGCCGGCGTCCTTGAGGATCTTCTCCTTGGTCGCGTCGCCGGATATCGCCTCGTAACCGCGCTGCCTGACGTTCTCCGCCTTCTGCTTGTCCACTTCTATGACTATGAACGGAACGTCCTCTTCCGCAAGGATGTCGACCACCCTCTGTCCTACAATGCCGTAGCCGCATACGATAACGTGGTCCTTCAGCGCAGATTTTCCAGCCATGAACATACCGCTTAGATTTTACAGAGATATCGGCGCCCAAGGCTAAAAATATTTGTGACAGGGCGGCCCGCTGAGGCGCCAGACCGTTGATCCTTCATTTCGCGGATTGCGCACGCTAAAAGAAAAATGTGGAAGGGGGCCACGGCAGAGCTTACCAGAGCAGCTTCCAAGGCCCTTTCTCGGTTTCGCTCGTGACCCTCGTTATCTTCTCCGTCGCTATAGTTGTCTCGGGCGCTACGCGCAGCATGTCGAGATTCTTCTGCTTCGTCTTGATTCTATCGGCGAAATAGTCCCTGAGCTCCTTGTACGTCATGCCCTCCAGGCGCTTCCTCTCGTTCTTGTCGACTATGGCGTCCGTGTCGTTGGCCTTGTTTTCGTCAACTGCGTGCATCTTTATAGGACCGCCTACCACGATCGCCTTCTTGCCGTATATCTCAACCTGGTATTTCATGTACTTTGATTCGAGCATGAACGCTAGAGCCATCGCATCGGCCAGATCTCTGGTGTTATCGTCTGGGCAGTACTTTGCTATTAGCCCGTCAAGGTAAACCGGGACTGTCCCGTCGGTGCCGGCTGCTATGCTCTTTTTGACTTCCTTTAACTTTGTCGAAGCTTTATTGCCGTACACCCCAGGCGGAAGCACGTCGGCAGTCATGGTATGAACCTTGCCATCATCGCCCCTGAAAGCTATCAGTAGGATTGCAGGGCCGTAGCCATTCATGCCGCCTATGGCCTTGCTGACTGCGCCCTCTACTTGCTTATTGCCTGCCGGGGTGCGCTTCTTTAGCGCGATTTCAGAGTCTGTAACTGTGCGGGCTGCAATGGTGTCCACTGCGGCGTCACCCGCCATAGCGGCCACTATGTCATCGTCCTTGGACAGCTTTATCTTGTTTGCTGTATCGTCGTATCGTATGTCGACTTTTGTGTGGATACCATCAGGTGAATACGTTCTTATCATGGTCGTCCTGCTGTCAGCAACTACTAAGACACCCCCCTTATAATAAATCAGAGCTATAACTGTCATCGCATATCAACTCTCCAAGTATTAAAGTGTGCGTTAAAGTATTTAAATGCCTTATATGCCAGATTTGCCGCGGCCGAAATAGATCCTGACCGTAGCAAGCGCATTTGCGCGCTTCATGCTGCCATTGCGGGCACCTAGCACGTATAATTTCTCGGGAACGCGATGAAGAAATCCGGGTAACCGACTCTCCTTGTCACATTGGCGAAATTTATCGCTGACTGATTGGACCCGAGATTCGTAAAGAATACTATTGGGTAATGCTGGATGGTAGAATTATAATAATACGGGAAATGCGCCCTGTAGCCGGAGTATATTAGGTACACCCAATCGTTAGAGATCATGTTGCAGCTGCTTATGCCCTGCGCCGCCATGGCGCCCCCTGCGGCATATAGCGTACTGTTGGAGGATCCGTAGAATATGTAACCGCCATACGGCGCCCATGTCAGCAGCATCAGCGACATGACGATGAACAACGCTGCAAGCAGATCGCGGTATAGATTTTTACGATGCACAACCCTGCGACCATTCGCCATGTCGGAAATTGCCATGGCAAGCAGCAGGGCTGCGCCAGAGTATATTAAGTAGCCCAGCCGGGGCAGGGAGTCGAGCGATCCCCTTGCCGAAGTTAGCAACCATGCAAATGCGCCTAAAGCCAGAAATGTAGCAGCAACCCCGTATTCGTATCTGCGATGCGATGACGGCAACGCCTTTATCTTGCTCGCTATTGACGCGATCCTGCCGCCCGGCCTGTCATCCGATAGCAGCAGCACCGCCAGAATCACCAACGCCGGAGCAAGATCCGGCAGGATCAGCCAAAGGGAGCCCGTTATGACGCCCAGCGGGAAGTAGTTCGCGCCGGCTTGGGAAAAGGCACTGGCCGATATGATATAGCTGAACACTGGATTATGGAACACGACGGCGTTGAACGCCAGCCAAGGCAATGTGGTAAAAAGAAAAGACAGTGAGGCCTTTGCCCTGACTTCCTTTGGCAGAAGCAGGATAAGCGGAACGAACGCGAGATTCGGGTACTTGGCCAAGCCTGCAAGTGCGACAGCTATGCCGGATTTCCAGTCCCTTTTAATCAGGAGTGCTACGAATATCAGCAGCAGTGCAATCGACACTATCTCTGTGCCGTTTAGCAACAGCAGGAATAGCGCAACATATGGAGTGAACAGTAGCATGGTTAGCAAAAGCGGCGTAACGCAGAGCACTCTTGAAATGTAAAAAATCGAAAGCAGAAGCAGCCCGAACACGAATGCGAAATATAGGGGCATGGACCAACTGCCGCCAATCCACGCGAATGGCATCATCATTATGCCAGTCAGCGGCGCGCGCAGGTTCTCGAAATAGAACTGATTTCCATAAAGTATCGTGTTTGCAAGTTGCCCATTAAAGAGCGCCGAATAGAAGGCAGGGCTTATGAGCGACTTGGCATAAAGCCAGTGCGCTATGAAATCCCAGTTAGCGCCGCCTAGATTGTACATTGAGATTGAGTCGTACAGGGCAATAGAGTATATGATTATGATTAGGGTTAATTCGATGGCACGTACGCGCGACATTGCGCCGCTGCCACGGATTGTTAGTCGCATAAAATCAGATGCAGATTAGCTCCACCCAGATTCGAACTGGAGTTTGCGGCTCCAGAGGCCGCTGTCCTTGACCGCTAGACGATGGAGCTAGCCACGCTCATTAATTTCTCCTCAAAATCTTTAAAGACTCTTGTAGCTTCGCCAGATTGCATGGCGCGTAGGGGGTGAACACGCAGGTACCTTATTGCCGGGAAATGTTTTTATACTGCCATGGCGATTCACGTATGTTTATATGGCTTACCGCGAGAACACACACCTAAGCCAGGAGGTCAGGGATATCCTGCTGGCCGATGTAGTGCTCATAATAGCGTTTTCGCTCACGCTTTCCGGCGGCATATTCAATCTTTTAAGCAGAGGGACGTTTACAGACTTCTTCACGCTGTACCTGCCGATATCGGCCGTAGCGGTCACGCTATCCTTCATACTCCACGAGATGATGCACAAGCTGGTGGCGCAACATTATGGCGCCATAGCGGGTTTCAGGACATCGTACACCGGTTTGTTAATCACGATACTTACGGGTGCCGCAGGCTTCCTGCTCGGCATACCAGGGGCCACCATGATATATGTAAACAGCTTCACGCGCAAGGAGAACGGTATAGTCTCGCTGGCAGGGCCGCTCACCAATTTCGTAGTCTTCGGAGCCGCACTGCTGCTGCTCGTCATACTCAACCCGCCGCAGTACAGCTTCACGGATTATGCCTTAAGCTTCACGCTCTTCATAAGCATATACCTGGCCTTCTTCAACATGCTGCCGATATACCCACTCGATGGCAGCAAGGTGCTGGCATGGGACATCAGGGTATACGTGCTTACCATGGCGGTGATTTTAGGCTTGGTGTGGTACTTCAGCATAATACCATTGTCAGTAGTGCTCTACATGGTGCTGATAGCCATTTTTTTCTCCATGTTCTACCGCATGGTGCTATGAACCGCACTGCAACTGCAAGACCGTTTTGCTATCGATGGAACAACGGCAATAGGTATTTATGTGTTTATTGTCATGTATAAATATACGGTTTATACACTAAAGCGCCAGTTACGCCTTCAGCCAGTCGGTAAGCTTCAGTATTGCACGTGATGACCAATGGTCGACAACAATGACAGTGAAGCGGTTACGACTATCGATTCCTTAATGAACACAATCAAACTTAACGGCAGGTCCGAACTGGTGGCGCTGTCGGCTTCCCTTAAGGCCGATCCCAGGGTCGTGGAGAAATGGGCCAAGATACTCGAGGACAACGGCCTCGTCAAGGTAACATATGTCACTGGCAGGATGTTCATAGAGCCGGTAACCGCGTCGACGGACCATACGACCATGGTGTCAAACAAGGTTGCAGTGACAGAGGCCCAGATAGAGCACGAACTTAATGCCCAGACGCTCGAACTAGAGAAATTTTCAAAGATGCTGGACAAGGTAAGCCTGACGGCTATGACGATGGAGACGCTGCTGGCCAAGGCCATGCCACCTGAGGTCAGGGAAAGCACTAACGAGATATCCAAGACCTATGAGCTCATGCAGAGCCAGAAGATAAAGGCGGAAGTCGTGAGGAAGACGGCCATAGACGAATTCGGCGCACTTAACGCAAAGGTCGCGGAGATGATGAGCAAGCTAGAGTATCTGGCGTCGCCGAAGGTAGGGGAGAGCGTGGACCAGAACATGGCCAAGCTGCGCGAATCGATGGCCCACGCAGACGAGTTCCGCGCAAGCATAGACGCGATAAACAAGAACAAGGAGCGCGCATTCCAGGATATGAAGAAGAGCCTGGACCAGCAGCTCAGCGACCTTAACGCGAGGCTCGGCAGGACGAATGCCGAGATAGAGGCGCGCATGAAGGCCTACGCCGGCGAGATGAGGACTGACATAGGCGAAATTTCAGCTTACACGGCCACAGCCAAAGAGGGCATCAGGGAGCTGGAGAGGCTCAAGAAGGACCAGGAGGCCATAAAGAAGATGCTCGTAGAGTCCAGGGGCGCATTCGGCAAGGAGTACGGCAAGGTCGCAGACGAGGTCAGGAGGGCCGAGCTGAGGCTCAAGAGCGAGGCTGCTAGGGTCGCAGGCGACCTTGACCAGATCAGGAGCAGGCTTGCCGAGCCGGCCAAGCTCCAGGAGTCGATAAACCAGACCAGGGCCGAGGTTTCCAAGACGCGCGGCGAGATGGGGCGTATTGCGGAGGAGATGGCACGGCAGAAGGCGCAACTGGATGCATTAGGCGCATCGCTGGACAGGATAAGCGCGGCCACCTCCGGCGTAGAAAGCACGCTCAAGAGCGAGACCCCGGCGTCGATGGGCCAGCGGATAGCATCGATTAACGCCGCTTACCAGGCCATAGACGCAAACAAGAGCAAGGCGGAGCAGCTGCGCGCCAGCGTGGACAAACAGTTCGACGACGCGAACAAGAAGATCGATGGCATAATAGCGAAGATAGACGCCTTCTCTGCGGATAAGAGGCGCACTGAAGCTTACGAGAAGCTGGCCAAGATCGAAGCCATGTCCAAGAACATGGAGCAGTTCAGGGCGGCGCTCGATTCCGTCGCCAAGGACAAGGACTCGTCGCTTGCGCAGATAAGAAGCAACTTCAGCGCGCAGATCAAGGACCTGAACATGCAGATAGAGCACGCCCGCAGGCAGATAGACCCGCAGGTGAGGGCTTATGCGGAAACCATGAGGGCCAGCCTGCAGGAGATCGCCAAGAGCGCGGCTACGGCGGGCGCTGGCATGAAGAAGCTGGAGGCCTTCAGGAAGGAGCATGAGAACACGATGCGCACGATAGTTGATATGAAGGCGAAGTTCGACGACAGGTACAACGGCGTGCTGGGCGAGATGTCGAAGAGCGAGCAGGTAATAAACGACAACTCCGCCAGCATATACAGGGTGCTCGAAGACGTCAAATCCAGGATGGGGGAGCCGATGAAGATACACGATTCGATAAAGGCGGTCCAGGCGGAGATAGCGGAAACGCGCACAGTGCTCAACAATATTAAGAGCGAGGTCGCACAGATGGCCCAGCAGCTCGCCGCGCTTAAAAAATCTACAAACATACCTATGGAAAGGCAGCTTTACATACTCAACGACATACTCGGCAAGACCGCGACTACGGGACTTGAGATAACCGGGGTGAAGGGGAACATAGACAAGACCGCGGCCAACATGATAACGCTGACAGGCGGGGAACAGAAAGGCGACGGAAATGCGGACAAGAAGAAGGGCAGAGGCGGCACGGTCAAGCACAAGGGGATTTGATGGCGAACGAGAAAGTCGAGGAGAAGGTACTGGCTGAGTACGGCCTTGACGTCCACGGCATGAAAGTGCAAATCAGGATAACCCAGAGCACGGATTTCGTGCCGTTCTACGCGGTGACCTTCCCCGGGATAGGCATGGCGACCAAGTTGCTGCTTAACTCGTTGCGATCGGAACTTACCACCATGGTGCCGCTGGATATCAGCCTTGTCAGCAGGCAGGATTATGTCGAGAAGGTGAACGAGAGGTACAGGGAAGCCAGCATGTTGCTGATAGACAAGTACCTCCCGGGCACTAACGACCAGACCAAGTCAATGCTGACTGCTTACATAACCAACATGATGCTGCTGCTTGGCGACATAGAGGCGCCGCTCGCCGATGAGAACCTCGAGGAGGTAGCCATAAACGGGTCGAGGAATCCTGCCTGGGTATTCCACAAGGAGTTCGGCTGGTGCAAGACCAACGTCAAGGCGGATAACGACGAGGCCATCTACGAGCAGTCCGCGTTCATAGGCAGGAGGGTAGGCAAGCAGATAAGCAACCTGGCGCCCCTTATGGATGCAGAGCTGCCTGACGGCTCGAGAGTCAACGCCACCTTATTCCCCATATCGCAGGTGGGCAACACAATAACCATAAGGAAGTTCTCGAAGAACCCGTGGACCATGCCGATGATGATCAACAACGGCACAATCAGCGCGGAAGTGGGCGGGCTGGTATGGCTTTGCATACAGAGCGAGATAAGCCTGCTCATGGCCGGCGGCACGGCAAGCGGCAAGACCAGTTTCCTCAACGCAGCAGGCATTTTCTTCCAGGCGAACAGGAGGATAATTACGGTGGAGGAGACCAAGGAGTTGGCACTGCCGGCGTTCCTGCAGTGGATACCGATGATAACGAGGCAGCCGAACCCCGAGGGCAAGGGAGGCGTCACCTTATATGACCTCATGATAAACGCGCTGAGGCAGAGGCCCGACATAATGCTCATAGGCGAGGTAAGGACAGGCAAGGACGCGGAGACGCTTTTCGAGGCGATACACACCGGCCATGCCGTGTACGGCACCATACACGCGGACAACGCGCAGGACACCATAATAAGGATGACGAATCCGCCTATATCTATACCAAAGATAATGATGAACGGGATAGGCGGCGTGATAGTGAATTTCAGGCACAGGCTGCGCGGAATAAGGAGGGTGCTGGAGGTGGCTGAGGTCGTCAGGACAGGCGACGCCAACGTTTTATACAAGTGGAACAGCAGGGACGACACCTTCTCGAAGATATCCGAGCTTACGAACCTTGTCGACACGCTTTCGCTCTATACCGGCATGACGAGGAAGGAGATAGAGGGCGACATCACGCAGAAGGCCAACATACTGAGCTGGATGTCCAAGAACAACATTTTCGACGTGGATGATGCAGGGCTCGTGGTGGCCAACTACTACAGGGACAGCAGCAAGATAGTAAAGATGGTCGAAGACGACGTCAAGTTCTCAAAGGATCTTTTGAAGTGAAACGATGGCAGACCAAGCCCAACCGAAGGACGCATACACGTCCAGCGACGTCTATGCGCGCCTGGTAAGCAGGATAAGCGAGATGGAGAAGACCGCCACGAGGCCCGATACCGCGTATGTGAACATCACATCGATATTCTCAGTCGGACAGAAACCGCCCCCCAGGCCTTATGCCGATCTGCTTAAGGCGATAGACGAGATCGAATCCAAGAAGCCGGCAGCTAAGGAGGCGCCCAGGGAGAGGGGCCCGATTGCCGCAGTGCCGGTGAGCGCCAGGAGCCAGGAGAACGACGAGAGGCAGGAACCCAGGGAAACGGTCGAGACTGCGGAATATCCAGGCCTTCAGGAGGCGATGGCCGGCGTGCAGGAAGCAGAGGAGGCCAAGCCTTCAAGGCTATCCAGGCTGGCGTCGATTGGCAGGACCAAGGCGCGCATAGACACCAGCAAGCTCGTGCTTCCGAACCTGCAGCTATCAGACCAGATAACAGAGATAGAGCGCATAATAGACGGCCTTAAGCAGGGCGCTTTCGACAAGGAGCATGTGCAGGTTGTGATCGAAGAGGTATACGGCCTGAAGCAGGCGGTCGACGATCAGAAGAAGGATCGGAGGGGGCATGCCAAGGCCATGACATCCGCAGAACAGGCGCTGTGGAACATGAGGGATAAGAGGATAGCCAATGCGATAATCCTGCTGCAAAAGGGCGGTAAGTGATGTTTTTCAAGACAGGCAAAAAGGGTGCGGATGCAGGCAGTAAGCAGGCGCAGCGCAACGCCGCGGATTCGGCGCAGGCCAAAGCCAAGCAGCCAAAATTCAACCTGCTGTCCAATGTGAAGATCGGGGGCGGCGGCTTCGGAGCCAGGGCGAAGCAGGGGGCCAGGCGGAAGCCGGAAGGCAAGCCGACCAGATGGCGCCTTTACGTGCAGAGCATGGGGGCCAAGCGCAAGGGGCTCGAACAGGCCCTCAGGGTAGAGGGTTTCAGGGAAAGCCTCTACGAGTTCGTGCAGCGCATGCTCATAACAGCGCTCATGATCGCGGGGCTTATCTTCGTGCTGCTCGTGATAATACTGTCGAAGGCAGGCCTGACGGTCGAAGAGAGCCTCGTGTTCGGCCTCGTAGTGGGGTTCGCAGTCTTCCAGGTCTTCATAAACACGCTGCTGAATTTCCCGATGCAGAAAAGCAAGGCATCGGGCAAGCTCGTGGAGCGCGACATACTATTCGCCGCCAGGGACATGATAATATCCTTGAGGTCCGGCATGCCGCTATTCAACGCTATGGCCTCGGTGAGCACCGGCTACGGCCAGGCCAGCAAGCAGTTTGCCAGGATAATAGAGAGGGTGCAGCTGGGCACGCCCCTGGAGCAGGCTATAGACCAGCAGATAGAGGAGAGCAGCAGCATCTCGTTCAGGAGGATAATGCTGCAGGCCTCGGTGAGCATAAAGGCCGGCGCTGACGTAATATCTGCGCTGCAGGCGATCATAGACCAGCTCTCGCAGGAGAGGATCATAGCGCTCAGGAGGTACGGCCAGAGGCTCAACGCCCTGGCCATGTTCTACATGCTGTTCGGCGTGATAATACCGAGCATGTTTATAGCCGTAGCCATAATACTCACCACCTTCGTGTCCGTCATAACCATAGACGACACTGTGCTTGAGTTCGTGATCGTAGGCATAGCATTCGTGCAGCTCATATTCCTCGAGATGATAAGGTCTTCCAGGCCTTCGTTCTCTATGTGATTGCCATGGCGATGTCAGATATAAGATTCGACCTCTTCGTCCCCAGGAACGTCATAAGGGGCGTGTCCAGGGAGCTGGACCTCTCCGGCATGAAGATGTCGGTCAACAAGCTCATAAGCTACGTGGTCATAGGCTCGATAGGCGTGTACGCGTTCCTGCTGGCCTTCTTCGCGTACTTCGGCCTTCTGCTGGCAGGCATATTCGTAGGGTTAGTCGGCGTGGCGGTGTACATAGTGGTGCTGTACGCGATACTCGAATACCAGATAGACGAGAGGAAGACGAAGATGGAGCAGATGCTGCCGGACTACTTCCAGATAGCCTCGGCCAACCTCAGGAGCGGGATAGCGCTGGAGAGGGCCATGCTTCTTGCAGCAAGGCCGGAGTTCGGCTTCTTCAGCGACGACCTGAAGGAGATGAGCAGGCAGGTGTTCAGCGGAGAGACGCTCGAAAATTCGCTGAAGGGCCTGTCATCGAAGTACCGCTCATACCAGCTGACCCACGCGGTCAGGATGATGCTCGAAGCCGTCAGGTACGGAGGCGCTATGGCCGACCTGCTGGAGCAGCTCGCTAAGGAGATGAGGAACCAGCAACTCATACAGAAGGAGGTCTCAGGCCAGCTGTTCATGTACAGCATCTTCATAGTGTTCGCGGGGCTTATAGCCGCGCCTGCGCTGTACGGCCTCACGAGCCAGATGATAGTCATAACGGACAAGATATGGGGCGGCATACTGCAGACCAACCCCGGCGGGCTGCCTACGACAGGGGCATCGTTCCTCAGGCCGAGCCCGCCGCAAATCAGCCCGTCCAGTTACACGATCTTCTCATTGGTAGCGATAGTCATAATAACCGGATTCGCCAGCCTTATAGTTTCTGCGATAAACTCCGGCTCGGCGGTGAAGGGGATAAGGTACGTGCCGCTCTTCATAATAGTAGGTCTCGTCATATTCGTCATAGTGCAGAGCGTGGTAGGCGGGTTCCTGTCCGGTATAAGCGGTACCAGCATATGACGCGGAACGTCGGGCGGCTACGCACCGATTATCTTGCGCGCTTCAGCCATCTGGCGATCCTCCGGCGAAGCGAGTGATATAGGGGTCACGGATATGGCCCTCCTGACGAACACCGTGTAGCAGTCGCTGCCCTTCTTCAGCTTCTTCTTCCTTGAGCTCCACAGCCAGTAGTACAGGTCGTGCCTTGGGTCGCTCTTCTGCACTACGTACTTGCTGAAGAGGGAATCCTCTATCGTGGATATCTCTGTCTTGGTCTTGCCGTTCACGCTGTCCGGTATGTTGACGTTGAGCATGTCTACCCCTTTCGGGAATCCTTTTTTCTTTATTGCGGTAAGCATCTTGACTATCTGCGCCTTGGCGCTGGAGAACATCTTCGCAGAGGCCCTGTCAGCCAGCTCCAACGAGAACGCTATGCCTTTTATGTGGCATACCGCGCCGAACTTCACGGCCGATACGGTGCCTGACGACTCTATCGCGTCCATCCCTGCGTTGGTGCCCTTGTTCACGCCGGACAGCACCAGGTCAATTTTCTTGCCCCTGAAAAGCTTGTAGCGCGCTATGTATACGCAGTCGGCCGGCGTGCCGGACACCGCATAGCCCCATATTCCGGGAAGCACGACCTTATCCGCCCTCAACGGCTTGTGGAACGTCAGGCTCATCCCGCTGGCGCTTTGCGGGCCGGTAGGCGCGACTACGCTGACTGAACTTTTGCCGTAGACCTCGATTGCAGCCTCGTAAAGTATCTTCATCCCCTTGCTGTAAATCCCGTCATCGTTCGTAACAAGAATCATTTCACCACATTTTGATTTGCACTTAGTTATTACGCGCTTAGGGTTTAAATTCTAGGGGTGCGTGTAGGAAGCCCTGCAGCCGTTGTTGATAAACCTGGAGTTAGGGCACGCGCTGCCCGAAACGCCGGCAACCGATACGTTTGCGTTCCATATGTGCGCAGGGTAGCCGTTTTCGGCGTCTGGCGTCTCGTTCATCATGCCGTTGAATCCGGAGCTTAGCGGCCAGTACGCAACAAGCGCATTCGCGGAACCTGGCACGGAATTATTCGCGTAAAGCTGCTGCACCTGCGATGCGGTGAGCGTGGCGTTGCGGATCGCATAGTCGGACACTAGGCCGTTGAACCAGCTGCCTGAGCCGCAGTTGGAGGCGTCTGCCGTGCCCAAGGAATAATTTACAGCCCCGGCCGAAATAAGCGGCACACCTGGCACTGACACGTTTTTGACGCCGTTTATGTAGGCAGTGAATGTTATTACGCTCGGGCCCCTGCTGTGCCCTGTCATGATTATGCTGCTCCACTTGTCGGCCGGGATGCTGCCGACAGGCGTGCATGACGTCGGTGTTCTTATTACGTCTATGTTGCCGTTGACGAGTTCGATCAATGACCGGTGGCTGCCGGAGTTTATTTCTGGCTGCATGGCCTGGTCCACGATCACGCCGTTGAGCGAATACGGATAGACCCAGAGCGAGATTGTAAACCCTGTCCAATTGGCGAACCTGAACCCGTTGTTCGGATAGACGTAGGTGCCGTTGCCGTTGTTGTAATTGCCGAAGCCACTCAGCCCCAAGACGTTAGGCAGCATTGCCTTGCTCAGGCCGAAAATGCTGCTTTCGTTTACAAGGACGTTTCCCCCAAAAGCGCTCTCGTTGCTGCCCAGATACACGTGCCCGATCGAACTGTTGCTGCATTGGTTTATGTTTGCGCAGTTGAGCACCCCCTGCGCTTCCCTTGTGCCTGGCTGCCCTATGGCATCCTTGAACGCAGGGTCGCCGAAGTACCCTGCCGGGCTTGTAAAGTTTACACCGAAGTCCTGGCCGTTGTTCCCGTTTCCGCTGTAGTCGTTTGCATTGCCGTCCAGGGGCCACCATCCGAAGAGCCCGGCGCCGCTTATAGGGATGCCGCGGATGCCCTGCTCGTACAGGCGCGACACCTGCTGCGGCTGCAGGCTGGTGTTATACAACTGCACGTTTGCCAAAGATGCGTTTACGTAAACCGTGACGTCGGAATGGGCGTCGTTGTCGTTGTCTTCGTCAGTGTTGTTAGGCCCGCCAAAAACGAGCGGCTTGCTGCTGGGCATCACGCTGCCGCTTTGTGGATAAGAGCAGTATGGTACCCCGTCGACGTATTGGTCTATGGAAGTGCCGTTGTATGTGTAACCGACGAAGTACCAGGTGTTTTTTAATAATGGGAACGGATATCCCTGGCATATGGCGTTGGCCCCGCTAGACTCGCCGTTGACAGCTATGCCTGCGCTAAAAATGCCGTTCCCTACCAGATTCTTTGGAGCCGGAACGTCGCCTATCGAACCTAGGCTCATCCCGTACGATTCTTCCTTGTCAAATATAGCAGAGGTGTTAGAGCTTGAATCAATCCATGCGAAGGCGCTTATCGCATTCGCAGGATCGAGAGAGGGCTCATTCGGTACGCTTATGTATTCGTTGCCTACGAATGTTGCGACCTTAGTGCCCAGGTCGCCGAAAGAGAATATGCCGTATGGGGATTTATCGGTCAGCAGTCCGGCTGCGCTGTCCATATAGGACGGCACGAACTTAGAGGCGAAATAAAGGCCTTTCTGCACAGCATAATACCTTACTGCGGATATGTTGAGCAGTTCAAGCGCCGGGCCATCGAGCAGGAACGCGCTGCCGGTTGAGAGCGAATTGAATATTCCGGAAGATGCGCCGTATACCAGGTAAGGCTTCAGCGAAGGGGGCGCGGTCGCATTGGCTTTTATTGTTATAAGCCCGCCCATGTTGCATACGCTCTGGTTTATGTCGACGCTGTTTGCAGCGGCGAGTATGAAGTTTGGGTTCTGGAACTTTTGTGGTATGGAAGCGCACGTAGGTGAGCTTGCGCTTGAATTGACTATTATCGTACCGTACACGAACATGAACGGGGCTTGGCTGCCGTACAGCGCCTGGACGTTTCCGACTATAGATGCGGTAGTGCTATTGCCGAAAGCAATCGGGGTTGGATTTGCCTTCTCTGCGCTTGAAACGCTCAGAGTGCCATTGAGTGGCATGCCTACGCTGACATTGACCGGGTAGTATATCGTACCGCCTGTAGCGTTTATTATATCCAGCGCGGTGTACGTGGCGTTTATGCTGTACGGAGTGGACTGGTACACCGTTATGCTGTAGTTCTCAACCGCTAATTTTATGCCCTGCTGCAGCGCCATGGCCTCCAGCCGTGCAGTATAATTCGAGAAAGTCACTGTCATGTTCGGTATGCTTGATCCGAACGCAGTGCCGTTGTACATTAGGCTCTGGAGCGTGGATGCCGTGTTGTTTATGAAATGGTCGTGCCTCAACGCAGGGGTGCCCTCGTACATGGTGATCGATCGCACCGCATCCGAAAGGCTTTCCGCAAGGAAGTTATGCGCGCTGGCAGACGCCATGGATATCGCGGACTGCGTCTCAAGGTTGAGCGACGCTTCGGAAGCCAGGTTATTGGCGTTTATGTTGAGTATTACGTATGTTATCAGTATGCCTAGCATTAGTATGAATAGCAGTATCGTGAGAAGCGTCAGAAGCACCCCCTTGCTATTTTTCGCCATCATATCATCTCCATACGGCAATGCTAACATTATATTCCGAATACCTGCCGTACGCGCTTATGTAAAGCGGCAATGATGCCTTGCTGAGCTCGAATGCGTTGGACAGGCCGGAAGGGATGTAGCTCGTACCGTTGAACATGGTGTTGTAGGCGAATCCGTCCGCTGCGCTGCCGCTGTAATCGTTCGCGTCGCCGTCCAATGGCCACCATCCGTAGTTTGAAACGCCGCTTATGGGCGAGCCCTCTGCCCCCTCCTGATAGAGCTCGGATATCTGGGTCGAATTAAGCGCGCTGCCGTAAAGCTGCACTCCCGCTATAGAGCCGTTGAACTCGCTGGACGCTCCGCCTGCGCATGAACCTGCTATGTTCATGCACCCGATTAGCAGCGGGATTGAGGTGCGGCCAAGGGCGCCGGCGACCATCGTATTGCCCACGCGATTGCCGTCTATGAACAAGGAGAGCGAACTGCCGTTGAAAGTCGCGGCCTCGAAATGCCATGCACCTGCCGAGAGCTGGTAGTCCGCGGTATAATTTTCCTCTATGCCGCTTATGTTCAACGAGACCCACGGCCTTGCTGCAAATGAAGATGAGGCGTTCGTACCCAATTCGTATTCTCCGTATTTGCCTGCGATGAAGCCGCTTGTTCCTGGGGAGGGTTTGAACGTTTTGGCGTAAAACCATCCGGTTATCGTTATGTCATTCCCGGAAACGCTTATGGTGTTGGAGTCGGGGATGTAGACAAGGCTGTTTACTGCGTTGAAGTTTGCCATGCCGATCGCAGGGGCGTATCGCCCGTTTATCAGCATGCCGTCGTTGTACGACGAACTTATGGATTGCATGAGCAAGTTCGCCGGGCCGCCGTAGCCGTTGAGGTACATACTGGCCATTGCGTCTATGGCGCTCTGGCTTTGCTGCGTCTTGAATTCGCCCAATGCGTAAAGCGTGGAGCCGTCAGATACGTACAGGTTACCGTATGCCAGCGACGCTGACGGAGATGTGCCATATGTCTGCGAAGGTATTAGGTTGAGCACCCATTTTTGCGCGCCGCTGCCGCTGGAATACGCCTGAAGCACCGGGCCGCCGAGGAGGTATACGAGGCCCGTAGACTGGGCCACTGACGGAGTGCCGTTGTAGGCACCGTTAACTGCATTCGAAACAGCTACTGAAAAGATGCCGCTGCCATTGGTTGCGCGCAATATGTAAAGCGAGTTTGAGGTATGCACATACGCGTACGGGTTGGCGCCCCCGCCTACCGCTATCCCGCCTTTCTCTGCGCCTCCCAGAGAATTGGGCGGATACCTCAGGGTGCCGTTAGGATAGAGAAGCGTGAACGCAGTGCCATTGGCGAAAGCTATGTATCCGCCGAAAGCAGCCGGGGAGCTGGTCGCTTGGGAGCCTATGGTCCTGGTCCATAGGGGCACCAGGGACGATCCGGTGAAACTGAATGCGGTCACATTGTTCATCCCGCTAGGCGCAGGAGTGGTAGAAACGTACTCGCCATTTATGTACAGAGGCGCGCTAGCATTGAGGCCTATGCTTGGCAGGGGCACGTTGGCTACAATTGCGCCGGTCTGCGGGTCCAGCAGGTATAGCCCTCCCGCCGCCCCGAATCCCACGTAAGCCCCGGCCAGGGAGAGCTGGCTTTTAACCTTGGCCCCCACATTGGTGGCCCAAATCTTACCGAGGGACGCAGCCGAGGCATTGGTGCTCACTGCGTCTATGTAGCCGCTCGCGTTTGCATATATTATCTCGCTATCGTATATAAGCGGTGCCGAACTGACCGCGGTTCCGGTGGACACATTGACGACAGCGGCGCCGGTGGTGGCGTTAAGCGCGTAAAGCCTGCTCCCCGAACCGAATGCCACCAGACCCTGGGATGCGACCGGCGGGGTGTCCATGCCGTTCGAGGTGAACGTGAACAGTATCTCAGGGGCATTAGGGCCGTAACTTGAAGTGGAATTCAGGGCCTGGCTGCCGGCGAACTGGGGCCATGTCGTCTGGAGGGCAGGGCTTTGGAGCTGCGCATACAGAGGATACGTCGAGGCAAGGGTTGCCCCGTTCATGTTGGCGAGCTCGTTGACTATAGAGACCGCCTGGGATGGGGATGGCTGATAGCTTATCAATTGGGTATAGTGCGCGTACAGCAGTATGGACACCGCAGCACTGGCCACTATGAGCGCGAATATGGCATCCAGGCTAAACAGGAAGCCCTTGAAACCCCAGATTCCTTTTTGCGTAGCCAAACTCAACCAACCGCGATAGGCTTATTGCTCCATAGCATGGTCCTCACGATAACAGGTGTGCCACCTATGTTTGATCCCGATGTGACTATATAAGTGTTAAGCGCATGGAATGTAGTCGGATTCTCCCCTATAGCGATGTTGTACGGGCCTCCAGTTATGGTGATATAGTAGTTGTATCCGATGCCAAGCAGTTGCTTTGTGGCGGAATAGTTCTGCGCCGCCATCGCGATGAAGGTGTAGAGCTTCCTCGCTGATATGGACATCTTATCCTGCGAGGAACCCAAGCCCACGCTTACTTGCGCCCACGTGGCTGCGCCGCCCAACGAGACGGCAGATTGCCAGTTTGGCGGGGAACCGGTGGAGAGCAGGCTTGTGGCCAGGGCCTGCGTCTGCAACCCAAGGAGCGCACCGGAGCCCACATACGAGATGGCTAGCTGGTTGCTTATGTTGAACCATGTAAACGTAAGTATCGTCAGCGCCACGCTGAATATCACTATGGCAAATATGATGTCGAAACTCCAGAACTGCGCTTTGAAATCCTTCTGTATGCCCATTTTATCTACCCGACGATACGTTAAGCCTAGCGAACGGAGGCAGGCCCTCCATGTAGATTTGCTGCACTTCTGCCTGCGAGAGCGTCGTGTTGTATATCTGCACGTTTGCTATCTGCCCTGTGAATGTGTTTGCTCCGAAGACCAGGTTGCTAACCGCCTTTATGTTGCCGCTTAGCGAGCCGCTGCCTATCTGGGCGCCGTTGAGGTAGGCGGTGTATGCGGTGCTACCGCCCGAGTTCTGAGCCGCGAACGCGACCTGGTTCCATGCGTTCCGGTTCACCGCTGCGGAGGCAAGCGCGGCGCCCGCTCCGTTTCCAGGATATATGTAGATCTGGTTTGCGGCGTTGAAGCCGATGGCCCACAAATCCTGCGGATTGCTGTTGAGGGGGAACTGGTAGTTGTTTATGAAGTTGGATGAGTAAAACCAAAGGCTGACGCTGAGCGAATTCGTAGCGGGATAGCCTGTGCTGGTCTGCGCGGTATTGAGGCCGTTGAAGCTCGGCACATGTAGCTCGGCGGAGCCTTGGGCGTTCACGTACTTTAGCTGCTTGAATGATATGCCTTTTGGCGCGCTCTGGTTGGTTTTCAGTGCGGCATAGTTGCCTGTCGTGTTGTCAAGGAGCCACCATCCTTGAAGCGCGGCGCCGGGCAGCGGCGAACCGGATAGGCCGGCCCCGTACAGGCTGCGCACCTGTTGCATCGACAGCGCGCTGTTGTACAACTGGACGTTCGAAATGAGCCCGTTGAAAGTATTGACGAGACCGTAAGCGCCGCCGAAATTGAACGCATTGGCGCTCATCTGCGAAACCGACGTGCTGGAGCCGGTAGAGACGAGGGTCCCGTTGACGTAGAGGCTCATGGTCTTATTGTTGCCGTTCCACACCCCGGTTACCATGTAGGTCGTGTTGGCCGCTAGCGCGCCTCCGTATATTTCGTACTGGCCGCCTATTGACAGCATGGCATTGCCCGACATGGCGTTTATCCCTATAGCTTCGCTCGAGAGGGCTGGTCCGGAAACTTCGGCTATGTTCTGCGGATATGCACCAGAGCCTGTGCCGTTTATCCACGCCGATATTGTCATGTTCTGGGAGATCAGCGCCGGCAGCGTGCCGTCTATGGAGCTGTTATACCCGTTGAAATGCGCGGCCTCCAAAGCGGTAGCGTTGGCACTTACAGGCGCCCAGGAGTTGGATGCGAACGCTGCGTTGTTGTAAGAGCCGCTGAGGTCGTATATTGTGTTGCCATAACCCTCGTCCATTGGCCACCAACCCATCAGGGCCGGAAGCGAAGAAGCGTTATAGCTGTACGCATTTACCGTGATGTTGTAGGTGCCTGCGATGTTGCCGTTCACGAAAGCGCTTTCGAAACCTGTGCCATTGGTGTAGGCAGCAATGGAGTGGGTGCCTTGCAGCGACTGGTGGAGCGTTCCATTGCTTGCCACGAAGCCGAGGAGGTCGCTGCCCGCGTTCAGGCCGGCGCCCGTGCGCACCCTCGCGGTGAGCTGCACAACGTTAGTGTAGCTTACGTTGGATGGTGTCATCTGGTTGCCGCGGCCGGAGTGGTCTTGCATGTCGCCGTCCATGGGCCACCATCCCGAAAGACCGCTTGAACCCAGCGGCTGCGCGCCTATGCCCTCGGAGTAGAGTGCGGATATCGAGCCGCCTGAAAGGGTAGAGTTGTAAAGCTGGATGTTGGCGATGGAGCCGTTGAACCACCCGCCGCCTACTGGCGAAATCGTCTTGTTCGTGGAACCGATGGCTAGCAGATTCGCATCGGACGTTATGCCCAACGCGGCCGAGGACGTTGCCATGCTTTTACCATTCAGGTACAGTGTTATGGTGTTGCCGCTGGTGGAATAAGCCACTGCTATGTAGGACCATACTCCGGTGCTCAGAGTTATTGGAATCGTGTTGGCAGACCCTACCACACCCGCGATCAGTTGATTGCTGCCTATAATGTCCACATATGGCTGGCCCGTGCCCTTCCCTATAAGGTCCCTGAACGCCCCGCTCTGCACATTGGACGGGTAGACCCACATGCCTATTGTAGATGCAGGCTTGAGATTCAGAGAGTTTGCAGCGTAGCCGTAGCTGCTCCGCCCGTTGAACGAGGCCGCAGCAACGTCAGCAGTCACGGTGGCGGCGAGGTATGAAGGCAGGTTGAGCGTGGAGACGGGCGGCTCGTCAACGAATATGGCGCCCTTAGAATTGTAGAGACTGATGTATCCGCTTGCTGCAGGCAGCGAGTATACGCTTATGCCTTGGCCGCTCATGCTGGAATTCAATGTGCCGTTTATGTTGAGGTTCCTGCCGACGCTGTATGCGTAAGCCGCTATTACCTGCCGTCCTATCGAGGTCCTGGCTACCACCACACCTGTCGTGGATATTGAGAGATTGTAGGACAGCGCCTGCGAAGGAGGCGGCAGCTGCACCGCGGCGGAATAGCCGTTTCCCGAGCTCACGGCCTGGTCTATGTACCCGGCCACGTTCTGCGCTATAAGCTGCAGCGAGCCGTATTCCTGCTGCGATATGCTCGACGCCCTCTGGCTCACTATAAGGCCGAAAACCACAAGGAACAGGACTAGCACGAAAGAATAGACTATAACGAACTCCAGCGCTATCTGCGCCTTCGCCGCCGGAAGGCTGAACATACTGTGAATAATCGCACTAAGGGTTTAAATTTTTATACTTGCGGATGCGGTGCGGGACCCGGACGCACTGCGGTTGCGGTTTGAGGGGCGGTAGGCTGCGCGAAGCCCTTGTCTCTGTACCGGCCCGATAGCGGGGAGGCTGCCTTGGCTGCAACGAAAAGATGGGATTGTGACAAAAGTCAGGTGTTACCAGTTCCAGTTAACCATAGGAGATCATGCCATACGCCTTTATACATGACCGCAGTACGCTGTCTCCCGTAATATCCGCGTTTTATTATTTTCCTTTTAACGAGCACTACAAACATGTTGTGCAGCATCATTACGGTTAGAGGATCGGAATATGCTCTCTATTGTTTTATACGACGCATCATCGTCTAAAAATTTGGAAAACAAAGGGGCCGTGTTTGTCATTTTTCTGTTGCCGAACTGCGAAAGATCCTTTATTAACAGCAGTAGCGCTTTCTGTTTCGAGTCTAGTTTTTGCGGTCTCCCGAAAGAAGAGGGTATTATAGATATAGACCTAAAAGCTCTTTGTCCCGCTTCGGGCTTTTGGGGTGAATCGCGATGAGCTACTACATCATAATAAGGGGCCCGTTAGGCTCTGGAAAATCCTCCGTCGCAGCGGAGCTTTCAAGGATGCTGAAAGCGGAGCTCATAAGCATTGACGCCGTGCTGGAAGCCAACGGGCTCGAGGATGACATTGAGGAAGGCTACATCTCGCAGAGGTCCTTCATAAGGGCTAACGAACTCATGGCGCAGGGGGCGGAGGCGCTTATGGATTCCGGAACGCCCGTCATATTCGATGGCAACTTCTATTGGCGATCGCAGCTGGAGGACCTGATACGGAGGCTCAGGCACGAGGGTTACGTGTTCACGTTAAAGGCCGGCCTTGACGTATGCATTTCGAGGGACTGGGAGAGGAAGTCGCCGCACGGCGCCGTGGCTACCAAGGCCGTTTACAGCAAATCTACGTCATTCGAATACGGCGTCGGGATAGACGCTAACGGCGAGCTGGCCGAAGTCGTGGCCTCCATACTCACATTTATACACGGCAGGAACCAAAAGCCGTAGAACCTCTGCGGACGATGCGGTAATCATTAGGACATGGTGGTAAGCCCAAAAGATAGGCGCTGAGTTTCCCTTTACGCCCCACATAAACATACAATAACGCATTTCCAACCTTCAATGCTAGGCACTTTCGAAAGTCACTTCGCAAATCTGATGTAAATCCTGCGGTAAAGCAATAGCACCGATACAACTAGAATCGCCGCCGTTCCAAGGTATACGTATAGAAGCGGGGAGGCTGCTCTGCTCTGAATGCTAGAACCTATCGAGACTGTCAAAAGCAGGCTTAAGAAGCCTATAACGGCCATCACCAACGCATGCACGGTGAATATCATGCTGAACGCAATGCCCTGATTGTTTGTGCCTTTTTGCTCACCGATACGGTAGAACAACGAGGGGAGATTCATAAGATATGGATATTTTTCGAATATGGCATATCTGTATCTGATCATCAAAAGGAGCGCTGCCGAAACGCATGTGAATATTAAAGGCGCTATGAACAGCGTGATCTTACCTGTGGACCCGAAATAATAAACTCCCACAAACCAGGAAAAAATGATAAGCAGCAATCCGACAGCGATGAGCGTCTTTGCTGCGCTCTCCAGCCCGTATCTCTTAAGCGCTTTACTGACCATTAATCTGTTCCTCATCCAAACTATTTAAGCCTTGTGGGACTTAAACGGAATTTCAGAAGCCCCGAGAGGGAGTTGAACCCTCGACCTCTTGTTTACGAGACAAGCGCTGCTACCACTGAGCTACCGGGGCATCGATGTATATCTTTCGCTTTTTATGCATTTCAACTTATCTAAGTGTTTGTGATTTGAAAAACTTATAACTCTGATGTAGTGGATAATTTCGTTAACACCCAGATATAAACTCCCTTTCTTTATAGAAATCTTAGTGTTAAAATACCTATATTTTTAGTGCTTTTTTACACTACATACTATCTTAGCCTGTAGTTTATTAGGCGTTACTGTCTTAGACCATTCAAGATTCGTTTTCTTGCCTTTGAGGTAAACTTTATATCCTGTCTTCAGTTTTTCCAAAGCGTCTGGTGCGGATACGTCTAGTTTTCTAAGTTTATACTATATTTATACTATAGTAATGTTAATATGGCATATGCCATGTAACATATCCTTACATGCGATCTTATGTGAGATTGTAGCCATACCATCAAATACGATGTATTTGAAATTATTAACACACTGGGTAAAGACTTTACGCGACCGATAAAAATTTCGTGCCGTTTTTGATTAGTGGTGCTTCGGGGTAAAGAAGTTGCCATGTTCATAGCGTGGCTCCTTGTCCGTCTCTACTATGGAGATGCAATCGTTAGGGCAGAGTATGATGCAGGCCTCAACTCCTGTGCAATTCCGGACTTGTACCGGATTGCCTTTCAATGGGATAAGATTGTCGTACCGTGTTTGCATTTCTTCGTCATTGGCGCTGCCATCCCCTCTGAAAGCCAATGCACCCTGAGGACATATGTCAACGCAGGAAAGACACCCTAGGCAGCATCCCTCTTTGAAAATCATTTTATAGTACGGTCCGGTCATAATCCCACCAAAATAAACACAAATCAAATACCGCAGCAACATTTATTTACTGTGATATATTGGATTCCGAATGTCTATAAACCTGTCTGCTGCTTAATTCCTTTCCTTTTGCTATGGAACTGAACCCGAGTTTGTCGTCGAAAATCTGATTTGCTCCCATCGGGATTTGAACCCGAGTTGCAGGGTTGAAAGCCCCGCGTCCTTGGCCGAGTTTGTCATCTTTTTCTAGCTTCATCCTAGCACCTTCAAAACACCAAAACAAACATAAACAATTCCAGCTTTCTGAACAGTAGCTTTTCCCAAGCAAGCTATATAAGCAGGCACGGTTCAGTTTTCCCAGAAATCCGAACCCTACTAAAGATTAGATAATGCTTATACTTATCATGAAAGAAATTTATCGCCGTTGAAATGCACCATGTGATTTGGCTTATCTGCAAGCCAAATCTCGGTTTCCCACGCTATGTTGTCTATGTGCTTCTTAAATTCATGAAAGCTAGGGAATGCAGTTACATATATTCGCTTTGCCTTAGTTACTTTCAGAGCTTCCTCAAGTTCTAGCTTTCGCTTAGGTGATACTGGCCCATGAGAAGTAACCACTTCAATAAGAAAAAGAAAATTACGCTGTTTTTCGTACAATACTATGTCAGGTAGCTTATTATGGACATTAAAAGGTATACCCAATCTGTCAAGTTGATTTCTATTCACATCAAGTGCCTTCTTTGCAGTATCTCCGATGTACAATAGTTCTGAATTAGGACAGAAGTTTGGTCTGAAATGCTTAATCACCTGTACCTGTAATTCGTTGTGTTTTCCTGGAGACAGCTTTATAGTAGGCATATTCGGTAATTTGATTGGAATCTTATTTGATTCGCTCCGCCTATCATATTCGTCCGTAAGTCTACCGACGTTCTTTATGAACAAGCCAAGGTTTTTATTCCAGTTTCCAGTCCCATAACTTCTAATCGTTTTTAGAGCGATAGGTGATATTATATATACTGTATTTGGGCTATTTGTTGGTCTCGATGGAACGTCAGTATTTCTAAACACAAGTCCCGCTTGCTCAAATTGATGTAATGTTTGCCTCCTTATCGTTTCTCTTGTGTTCTCCGCATAGGTTTTTCCATAGTCCATCTTTATGAAAGTTAATATATCGTGAATCCCGATAGATTTTTCTTCGGCATTAGTCCAACTTCCATTCTTCTTTAAGTTTATCAATGCCAAAAGAGTTAACGCAGAGCGTTCATTCTGCTGCGCCCTTGGCATGCCAACCGCTTTCAATATCTCTACTGCTTCGCTAATTTTGCTCATGCCAACTCCTTGCCAACGGTTAGTATCCTTTCATTGATGTTCAATTCAGCTAGAACTATTTCATCAAATTGTGCTTCTGTAAGTTTGCCTTTATGATCTAAAACAATTTTTCCTATTTGGCATATTTTTTCCAGTGATGGTAATGGCATATTCCTCATATCTGTTGCATTTACTTGCGTGTTCCCATTCAATGCCCTGAAATACCTATCTATTAAGGTTGTATTGAGTATTGCTGCCAAACCCATTGTTTCATCTACTGACATAGCTCCGTTTATTTTGTGTATGTAATTAACATGATTCTCTATGCCCAAACTTTGTGCGTCTAGGTCTGATTTTAGAAATGGGACTGCATATAACCTCCGTGCTTGTTCTTTTGAGCTGAAGCGTTTAACAAGCACGTAGTTTTTCATAGGTACTATAAGCGGAGCACTTTTACTCGAAACTAAGATTGCAGGAGCCTTACCATTCTTATAGACCGGCCACTCTACCTTGAAGTCCTTCATGTTGTGCATCCATAATAGCGGAGCATAAGCTTTGCCGTTAGGTTTATCAATCAGGTACTCCTTTGATCTGAAATCAATTATGGGCCCTGTAGAAATTTCCAGCCCTAAATCTGTTATGAAATTAGGCCATTTGTCTATAGTATGTAAAATCTTCACATCCTCTCTAGAGTCTGGTATCCTTATGAAAATCTGGTGCCCTTTCTTGTAAACAATATCTCTGTATTCAACATTCATTTCCCTTACTTCGTCTAGTTTACCAGTCTTGCTTATGCTGATTAGAACTTGCATGTTTTTAGTTTGATTTCCCTTTTTGAGTTTCATTATTACGCTTTCCTGTAATACATCATCGTTATGGAAAACCTTCTTTCTTGACTCAAATAGGTGTATGTCCGTTATAGTTGCGGAACTCAGTAGATGCCATCTGAAGTTGTTGTAGTATGTGCCGGAGCAAAAACTGCGTGGCGTTATGAAAACAGCTTCGCCATTCGGCTTTAGCTTGCTCATAGCCACAGTAATGAAAAGGGCGTAGATATTAGGATGCAAGGCGGCTAGCATGCGCATAGATTTTGACATTTGGTCTTTTCCAAGCTTATAGTATGGCGGATTGGATATTACAAAATCGTATAGCTCGGCCTCCGAGCCTTTGGCTGAATCTAGCTTGTTGCTTATTCCGGCGTTCATGTTGGCCTTTATGAAGTCCTCATTGTGTATTGTGTAGTCTAGCTCCTTGCCGTGCTTTTTAAGTTCTTTTTTGCATGTAGAAAGCGTTTTATTCAAGAACGGTAGAATCCCCTCATCGTTCTCATAAACATCTGCGGTTATCTTAAGCTTGCCTTCGACTGCTGCTAGCCTCTCGCACACGGCGGCGGTTAGCGTGCCTGTTCCAGTCCCCGGGTCTAGTATGCGCAGCTCGTTTTGGTATATGCTAAACTTGCCAGCCATAAACGAGCTTATCTCCTTTGGCGTAAAGAATTGGCCTATGTTCTTCCTAACTGATATTTTGCAGCTTTCGGAGTATAAAATAGACAGGCGTTCAGCGTAAGCCGTAAGGTTTTCATCCTGCATTTTCTCAGGCAATTCCGCTATCAAGTCCTACACCAGTTCTTATTTTGTATTAAACTAATTTATACTTTCACTGTTCAATCAACTAATATATAGCTTGGGGTGGTCAAGTTCCCAAGTATGATCCCAAAAAGTCCAATTAACCTATTTTAAAGTAATTACTCAGAATTTTTACAATTCCAGCTTTTGTAGCCAAAATCGCTTGCTCTGCTTCTTTTTCAGACACCATATAGTAGGCCCCGAGAATCTTCTTTGCTGTCTCCAAATCTACCTTTACCGGCCCGCTAATCTCTCCTTCTTTTAGGTCGCCGAATCCGCTTTCCTTTGCTATCTTATCTAAACTATCACTAATTTCTTTAGCCTCTCTTTCATCAATATGCGCTACTCTATCTCCAATGTCAATTATTTTATTTCCTAGTTCAGCAGCGGTCTCTTTATCCAAAATCTTAAAGTTGTCTGCCTTATCAACCAAGGTATCCCATCCTACAAATTTTTGGTCTTCGCCTAATTTACCACTCCATGTTACTTTATTTTTACTGGCAAGTTCTTTCACCACATCTGGGCCTTCAATATTCCGCATCTCAATTTTATTAATAGCTGTAAACATGAAATATCTGATAGTAGTCCTGCACATCAAAGCAGTAGCAATATAAAATCCAGATTCATAACACTTCGCAGCTTCTATAAACAAAAATAGCCCCTGCCTAAATTTATCCTCTTCCGCTATTCTACCAACATTATTCTTGTTGGCCTCCATTTCTATCTCCTTGCGTAGACTTTCATATAAGCTATAAGCTGTTTTGTTACTATTTATCCCCAAGATGCGTTTAATTTTGCAAGAGAGCTCAAATTTGTCCATGTAATCACTTAGGGATAAGACTTCAACTCTTCAAAGAAACGTTCCTTTGTAATAACTCCTTCAATTTCTAAGTAAGGTGCTAGAAGGATGAAGGTTTCCTTAGCGAAAGCAAGCATGTCAATATAATTCCATTTGCCATCTTTTAAGAAAACCGCGCCCCTCACCTTTTCGCCTTCTATAGTCATTCCAGCATTATAGCCGTACTTAGTCAAATCATCCACTCCGTGTATATTGCTTATCAGCTCAGCCAAGCCTGTGTCATCAATTACAAGCTCCTTTCCAGAACTTTTCTCTTGCGATGGCTTGATATTGCGTGATAAAGGCACTAAGGTCTTGCCTTCAAGCATAGTACTGCTTTCTATTGGCACTATCATCTTCTTTAGCAAGGTCAAAAAAGAGGTGTTTATGCTCTCCGCTTCCTTTTCGATAGCTTTCAAGTCGAATGTAACCTTCATAAGAGAGGTGTATGCTTCCTTCTTGTTAGCTATCTTGTCCTTGGTCTCATCAGTGGTGTGCATGTCTAGAGTAAATTTGCGCCCTTCTTTATCCGTTATGAACCTAATTGTGAAATGTTTCTTTAGCTCCTTTTCTATAAACATGAGCTTCATGTCCTTACTTGCTTCCTTACCTCCGATGCCAACGATAACTGGAAGCTTGCCAAATTTTATGCACTTAGGCAGTTTAGGCTTATTTTCGACCATAGTATCACTTAGTATTAACTTTATACGCACCTTTTACAACAAAATAAGTTAATGTAAATATATACGTTTTCTGTCTAATTTTATAATAGGTAACCCTAGCCCTTTAAACTACACCGGCACGTTCGGAGCAAACTCCTCACGTGGGCTAGCGTGCCAACGCACTGTAAGTTGGCAACCCAGCAAGCGGCTTGTTTTGAGTGGGGGCAAAACAAGCCTAGGGCGTCCATGTGATGTAAGGTAGCCGTAGCCCGCTGAGCGACACCGAAGGTGTCTTTGGGGCGGGCGGAGGCTGCAAGGCGGGATAGTCTCTACACGACTCTCTACATGGACGGCTATAATATTGATGTGCAGTAGTTCCTCATAAAAAAAGCCCTGTTTTGAAAGATTCCCTCGATACTCTTCTCTACATGGATTGCCTAAGTCATGTAGAGAACTTTGCGGCATGTAGAGAAATCGCTTAAACTGCTTGGAAAGCCGTCATAGTCAGTCCCAAACGTCGCTTACGAGTGCCTTTACGGACTTGTACTTGTGCACCTTTCCAGTCCTAAGCTCCTCAAGCCCTATATCCAAGCCAGTAACCTTCTTTTTCTTCATGGCATTGGCTATTAGAGTGATTTGAACTTCAAGATTGACGAGCCTCCTTTCGATCTGACTCACCGACTTTGTATTCGCCATAATAATATTGTACCGATGCAATTATTTAGGGTTTGTTATCAAATTTTTGAGCCTTTCGGCTTTCTCTACCGAAAACGCCTCATCCACCGCTTTGTAAAGCTCGTCTTTTCTAGTGTTTATGTAGGTCATGGTGGTGCTTGGGTCGCTATGCCGCGCGAACCTGCTTGAAAGCACCACATTCCCATTGCTTTGGCGTGCGAAGCTGGTTATCGCGTAGTGCCTCAGGCTGTGAGTGGTAAGCCTATGCAGCCGCCTTGGTGTCCTTCTGTATGACTCCTCGCTCTGGTCGTACACTTCGTCCAGCTTTGCCGCTCGGACATACTCCCTGAACACCTTCCGCACGTAGTTCTTCTCTAGGAACGGCTCGCCCCTAAGGCTATGCCCAAGCTCCGCGAAGAACACGAAACCACCAGCTTGAGTGATCGCCCGCTCATTACGGTTTATGAACTCGACAGTTTGCCGAAAAAGTGGCACCGGAATTAGCATTGTATCAATTATGTGAGCCTTTTCCGTTTTCACGATTAGTTCACGTGTCTCGAACTTGATGTCTTTTACGTTCACCTTGACAGCTTCGCCTATCCTGAGTCCAAGCTGAATGGTATGAGAACTATTCCTTAATCGGCATCGGTTGATAATGTTAATCGGTGTTTGAATGGAACAGTACTATATAGGCCTAGATTTAGGCACGAAGTGGACGTACGCCACTATGATAAACGGGGAAAAGAACGTAATCAAGGAAGCAAAACTCCCTTGTGAGGAAGCAGCAATAGAAAGGTTCCTTGGCGGTATACCAAAGGAATGCCTTAATGTTGTGATGGAGGCCTGCGGCATCTGGCACGGCCTGTACGATTATCTTGTGGAAAGATGCAATGTCGTCAAAGTTGCCAATCCCATGCAAACGAAGTTGAATTCATCAGGGAAAAAGACCGACAAATTGGATTCAAAGAGGCTGGCAGAACTTTTGAAAGCAGGAATGATAAACGAGTCTTATGTACCTCAAAAAGATGCAAGAGATTATAGGAGTAAAATCAGACATAGGCAGTCAATGGTAAGTATATCGACAGAACTCAAGAACCAGATTCATGCGACACTTAGGGAAGAAAACATAAAGCATCCTAAAGAATTCGAAGACATATTTACGAAGAAAGGCATTACATGGTTAAAGCATCTTAGAATCAGTGAAATAGACAATTGTCTTGAATTGATCACCGCTGCAAATGTTCAAATAAAGAATGCAGATCATCTGATTCCAGATGATCTTTACAGAAATGAGATAAGATTATTGAAAACAATGCCAGGAGTAGGAGATATAACCGCGCCTGTTATAATGTCGGAAATAGTCGACATAAAAAGATTTGAAAATCCAAAGGCGTTATGCAAATATGCAGGTTTGGTGCCGAAAGTCATTCAGTCTGGAGAGTCCGATAGGCGCGGTAGATTGGTCAAACAGAGTTCCAAAATATTAAGGACCGCATTGATTCAATGTGCACAGGGCGTATTAAAGAAAAAGGACGGTGGCAAATTGAAAATGTTTTTCCTGAAAATGGCAAAGAAGAAAAAATCGAATACTGCAGTGACAGCACTCGCACACAAGATGCTATATATCATGTGGTTTATGCTCACCAACAATGAAGGATTCCATGACGGTGGAACCCAAGTTGGTGAGTAGTGGCAGCGGCACCCCGATCAAGCGCATGGGTCTCGAACCCGACAAGCTGAATGGGGGCCTAAACGACTACCATATTGTGCTTAGAGCACGGATAGATGTTTGTCGATAGCCGCAAACCATACAAAAGATATACGAAGGAAAGTGATATAAAAATAGGTGGTACATATTTAATTATAACCCGATGGAGGAATGCAACTGTGTTTTTCAGTTGCATTTTTCTTTAGTTCTCATAGATGCGCTTGATACCCAAACAATAGGCGAAACTTGTCGTTCTCTATTACCTTGAAGAAGGCTTGCACCTCCTGTTCCGTGAAGCCCTTATTCAGGCTTCCGTACTTCGGAGGCGCATTGCCTCTGAAACGTTTCTTCTTGATGCGGTAGATTACGGACAAGACGTCCTTGATCTCGTGGAAAGTTAGCTGCGGAAGCACCTCCTGTATGTGCTTCTTGAGTTTTTCGGGTTCGGTCTCCGTGATGGAACCGAACCGTTTGCTGCTTAATTTCTTTGCATTGGCTAGAGAACTGAACCCGAGTTTGTCGTCGTAAATTCCATTTGCTCCCTTCGGGATTTGAACCCGAGTTGCAGGGTTGAAAGCCCCGCGTCCTTGGCCGGACTAGACGAAGGGAGCATCCTGCTGCGTCAAAACAGGCGCCCGGAGCAGGACAGTTTTCATATCTAGGCGGCAAACACTATAAATCTTTCCGGATTTTTTAGAAAAACGCGTCCTTGGCAGTCTTGGCTATGTCTCCTCTCTTGATGTCTCGGTTGCGGAGGGCGCTCTTGGCGGTCAAATTCGTGTAGATGCGTGTAGATTTCATAATTTTGGAATAAATGACATGTAGCGACGACAAATAGACCGCGCAATCGGCCCAAAACATGCCAAAAGATTTAAATATATGGTTGTTCATTAATTATACTGCTCATTCTAGGAAGATTTAAAAGCTTTCTCTGTTTTTCTAGGAGCTCACGCTTATATATGGGTGAAACTATGAACGCGAAGTCAAAAGTTACAAAGTCAAACAAGAAGGCAGGCGCCGCCAAGAAGGACGCGAAAAGACCGATTGCTGCTAAGAAGGAGGCTCACGAGGACAGGGTCAGCATGGTGACCGAGAAGCCCGTTCCGCCGATAGAGAAGGAGGCGCCGGTTATAAGCGTGGCGCGCCCGAACTTCCAGGCCCGTGAATCCAGCGCGCCCAGCGTGCAGGAGCAGATAAAGAAGTGCCCGAGCTGCGCCAGCACCAACCTCGTATTCGATAATGAGAGGGGCGAACTGGTATGCAACAGTTGCGGACTGGTGATAGAGGAGAACGTGACCGACACCGGACCGGAATGGCGCGCGTTCGATGCGGATCAGAGGAATGCCAGGGCGAGGACTGGAGCGCCGATAAAGTTTACCAAGCCGAACCGCGGACTTGTTACCGAGATAGATCTCTACAACAAGGACATAAGGGGCGTAAGGATACCATCAAAGAGGCAGGCGCAATTGTACAGGATGAGGAAATGGCACAAGAGGGCGAGCATAGCAAGCTCTAGCGAGAGGAACTACCTGATAGCCCTTCCTGAGCTGAACAGGGTGTCGAGCTACCTCGGCTTGCCTGACAATATCAGGGAGAGCGCCGCGCTGCTGTACAGGA
>JAJZOR010000025.1 GCA_021811435.1 Microcaldota archaeon
TTCTCCGCTGACAAAAGATGCGACGGATGGAAGGTGTGGCAAAAGTTAGATGACCGAATCGATACTGCAGTGATGTGCAAGGGCGTATGGCACAACCTTCTTCTGTTGGGCGGATGATGCCCGACTTATGTCCCACAGCCTGGTGGAGGGGGCGTTACCATTTGGGTAACGTTTCTCTCGCGCAGGATTTTGTATCCCGTCTTCAAGTAGTATATAGGAGAGGGTTCATGTGGCGACTTGAATGCAGCCCAATTGCGAAGAGTTATTGGTTATTGTAGATACTCAACGAAATGGGATCAAAAAGCCCTGAAGAAAGAGAACAGGAATCTGAAATGGGACTACGGTAACGATTTTGAACTCTTACAACACAGCGCGCATAAATAATAATCCAATGCATGGCACAGCAAGAAAGCCGCGCGATGATACCAATTTAAATACATATAAATGTTCTATAAATATGAGGTTATAATTAAGCAGGTGGTTTCATGGCGGATATAGGAGCCCCGATATCGATCGGAATGAAGATACTTGAGAAGGGAAAGGCTCTGGCGCTCAGGTCGGATAACAAGGAACTCGCTGCGAAGTTCGACAAGTCGATAGCCGAACTCAGTGAGTACATCAAGAAAGGGCATACTACACTTGATGACGACGCAGACAGGATAGTATTCGCGCCGTTCAGCGTGGTCGGCCATGAATTCCAGGAGGAGGCGATGTCAGGCATCAAGGACGACGGTATGGTGGTGCCAAAGAAGCCTGGCCATGGGAAGAAATGATTTTTATAGGTGTCATAGATGGCTGAGATAGAAAAGGAGATTGTCAAGCCGGCCGAATTCTCGAATGTCGAAGACATGGTTGCGTACCTGAGGTCGGACAAGGTAGCAGCCAAGGACAAGGTGGCGGTAGTGCTTAACAGGGATGGCAACCCTAAGGGGATAGAATTCACCAGGCACGTGAACACCGACGGAAGCAGGGGAGGCTTCGTGGCATCTAGCGTGCCGAGGCTGCACATATCCGCATCATACATAGATCCCACGGCTGTCGTCTATGGCACTTTTGACATTACGAATTCGAGGATAGGCGCCAACTCCACCGTGATATCGTTCGGCAAGGACACGGCTTTCGTGAACGGGGATCAGAACACGCTGGCAGACACCGTCATAGGCAGCGGCAGCACGATAAAGGCCGATGGCGCGAAGAGCTGCATAGTGCTCAGGGGCGCGACTATAGAGGACGGCGTAGACATAGACGTAAAGAAGGGCAGGCTTTACATAGCCAGATCCACCATAGGCAGCGGAGTGGCTACCGAAGCGCTGGTTGCAGACCCTAAAGAGCTGCTTATACTGAACATAGAGGAATCCACAATAGGGAGGGACAGCAAGATCTCCCTTGACAAGCAGCCTCCGAGGCTTGGGATAGCGAACATGAGCGTGCCGGACCGTTCTGCCGTAAGCATAGACATGGACAACTACGCCATGGAGGTCCGGCAGCCGGGCAAGATGCCTAACGATCCTTACACTGTAATGGTGCCGGAGCTTAGCGACGGCACGCTGTCGGGCTTTATAGGCGACGCGGAGGCATACACGGGCAGCGTATCGCTCGCGCCAGGGCTGAAGGCACACCTGCAGATATTCGCCGGCAGCACTGCCAGCCTCAAGAAGCTAGAGAGGGTGGTGCTACTTGCCAAGTACGTTTACGACACCATACCCTACGACGGCTCCACTTACGAAGGCTACGGCGATCCCGCGCACGTGCCGCTCGACTACTTCATAGACAACAAGGGCGGCGTATGCTTCGAGCATGCGCTGATGCTCTACGAGGTGCTCGAGAAGGAGCGGCGGGAGGGCTCCCTGAAAGTCAAGCCGATGTTCGTCTCGGGGGCGGCCATCGGCAGCGACCCGGATTCGCTGCACGCATGGGTCGAGGTGGAGATAGACGGGGAGGTGTTCGTCATAGACCCAACTAACCCGATGCCTTATACGATCGCAGGCATGAGGGGCCAGCACAACGAGTTCATAAGGATAAGCGGCATCTACAACTATGACTACGTATATGACGGAGAGCCGATAATAAAGCCGTTGTAAGCGCATCCTCCTCAGGATTGTGCCCGCATTTCTGCGGCCGCCAACGTTGCCTGCCAACTATGATTTCCAGGTTGCACCGGCGCAAGCAAGGTATTTATACCAGCCTGTTTAATAGATTGCAACGCCCGCTGGCGCAGAGACGCGCTTCGGGCGGGGCATAGCTGCATGCGATATGCGATTCGGTGCCCGCACAGGAGATATGCATTTGTACAATAAGGCCGCGCCGTTTTGATGCGTCCATTGACTCCGCTCTTCCCGTGCGCTTTCAATATTTTGAGGTGCTGTTGCTGAGCGGCAGAGCTATAACAGGTGGCTTTATGGGAAACAAGACTTCGGAGAAGGATTTTGAGGACGCGCAGCAGAATACATCGAGGACGGCATCATACCTAAGGACAGAGCACCCACAGTACGACAGGAAGGAACTCTCCAAGGCAAGCCCGAAGAGCCTGCTGAAGCTTATGGACGCGGTCAAGGAAGGCGACGCGCCGAGGTACGAGATAATCGCCCTGCTGGAGAAGGTGGGCAGGATGGCGCCAGGCGAAACCGAACGGCTGCTTAGGCAGTACAATAAGTATAGCATAGAGGAGTTCGGGGACTTCATCTACAGGACTAGGAGCGAAAAGGCCATGAGGGACCTTACTTACGTGGTCGTCGGCATACTGAAGACCATGGTGTTACGTGACTACCTGCGCAAGTGAATAAGCAGCAGGACGACCAACAAATAAATAATTTAGCTACGCAGACTTACCGGATGGTCTCGTGGACGATTTTGGTGTCAATTTCAGGGTTGCCGTTGCCGCTTTCGCCGCAATGGGCGTGTTGCTCGTTTTCGTGGTATCCGTAGGCCCTGCGCATGCTAAGGCTTTCCAGATAAGCGTATCAGCGACCGGCACAGCCTATGCATACCCTAGCTCTGCAGCCATGTACCTCTTGGTTAACGGATCGGGAAGCAGCACGATGGAGGCCACCTCGAATATATCGTCCACCCTAAAGGTGCTGAATTATTCGCTTGCCCAGTTCATAGGCGGCAACCTCAGCGACATAAAGACAACGGCGTACAGCCTCAGAAAATCCTACAATGTCAGCCGCAACGAGGCGACGTATACCGCGACCGAATTGCTGCAGGTAACGATTCCGGAGGTCGGCAATGTCAGCACGCTGCTGGGCACGATTTCAGCGATACAGGATGTTTATGTCACCTCGGTCTCGGCACAGCTGACAGACGCACAGATAAGCGCCCTTAGGTATGAAGCGCTTTCATACGCTTTGCAGAACGCGACGGCGCAGGCGCAGACACTGGCCGGAGGGCAGGTCTACGTCGGAAATGTCACCGTGAACAGTTTTGCTTACTATCCATTTGCCGCAAGCGGCGGGTTCGCAGCAAGCCAGACCCTTGGGACCAGTGCAGGGCAGCTGCCTGGACCGATCTTCTCTGCAGGCAGGAGCAGCGTGACCGAGAGCATTTCAGCAGTGTTTTACCGCACCGGTTAGCTTAGGCGGGGGTTCTTATGGCGAACCAGGGCGCAGGCGCCGGATGCGAATGTGGCGGAGGGTGCATATGCGGATGCAGGAGCGGATGCATGTGCAAAGCGGGCTGCGAGTGCGGCTGCACATGTGGAGAAAGGAGAGCAGCCAGAACCGACCCTAGAAGCAATCGGGACCAATCCTAACACAGCAATAGTTTCAATATCAACCTATATCCCTTAAAGACTAGTTCTCATACCATCAAGTACGCTCATTCTTATTTAAGCGCATTCAATGGCCCGCGGGGCTTTAAGGAGGCAGAGGCGTAGGCTGGGATACATAGGAGACAGTGCCCTGCGGGCTGCCGTTGTTACAATTCCCGGTCATGTTTATCGCATTGCCGGACAGCGGCCACCAAGCAACCAGTTCGGCTCCGCTTATCGGCGCACCCTCTAGACCTTCGCTATAAAGCTGCATGACCTGGCTCGAGGTCAGGGCGCTGCTGTAAACCTGGCCGTTCGCCAAGTCGCAGGATAGCCAGGAATTTTGGTTGTCGCCACCTATAAACGCGTCGGAACCGCTTATCTGGAGGTTGCCCCCTATGGGCGTGCTCGCGACCTGGGACCCGTCTATATACAGGTGTGTGCTGGAGCTGTCGTACGTAGCCACCACCAGATGCCATGTGTTATAGCTAAATGAGCCGGAATTCGTGTCCCCTGCGCCGGAACTTGTCACAGGCCGATAAAGTATGTTGCTGCAGGCAGCTACCAACGTGTACTGGGAGTTTACATTACCGCCATCAATAAGCCTTGGGCAATTTGAGCCACTGCCTGTCTGATATACCAATATGGATTCTGTCATTGATGAACCTGAAAGATCCATGCTTGAACTTGGAGGCTTTGCTATGACCAAATAGCTGCTGCCGAATTGGGCCACCAATATGATTGACACAGTAGATGATGAAGTGCTTGAAGTGGACGATGATGCTGTCGTGCTTGTAGAAATTGTGCTCGTAGACGATGTCGATGAAGTGGATGCCGCAGTCGTGGTGCTAGAGATTCCAGTCGTTGTTGTAGCCACTCCTGATAGCGCTGCGCCTCCCTGCCTGACGTTT
>JAJZOR010000018.1 GCA_021811435.1 Microcaldota archaeon
AGACGCCGTTTCCGCCAATTACTCCAGAACCAGAAAGCCCGCCTCCGCCCCCTGCCGATGAGAAGTATCCTATAAAGTTTCCTGACCACGTGATTATATTAGCATTAGAAATGGTAGGCGGAGCGGGAGAATTTCCCGGGTTGCCATTTTGGGATGTAATTGTCCCCCCAATGCCACCAAGAATTAATGTGTTGCCTCCATTCTCACCAGCGACGACCGTACTTGCCCCCCCCCGCCGCCAGATCCACCAAACGAATTGACCACAGGTGTGCCACCTTGACCAGCGGATCCGCCGGCTCCATCGCTCCCTGTTATTACGGTGCCGTAGTTTATGAAGTTGCCCGTGCAGTATATATCGTAGCCGTTTGTAGTCAGTGCAACATTCGTGTCAATAGTGAGATCAATGCAGTTTACAACATTTGCTGACAATATCGTATTAGAACTATATGTTATATCGGATGTTGCTATATATGCCGCTCTTGCAGTGCCTGTCATAAAGATTAGCAACAAGAAAATAGAAAGAGCAGTAGCTAGGCGATGGCAAACGCAAATGGCCAAATTTTCACGCCTGTGCACACTATATAGTGGATTGAAACTTATAAATAGAGAAGGTTTCAAGGATCATGCGCGAATCGATGCTCTGGCCGTTCTTAGCCCAAGAATATCAAGCAATCCTTCAAAACCCCAGCTCGTTCGCTAGCTCAAGATGGTTGGTCATTGCATTCCCTTCCTCTTTCGCAGTTCACGAGGGGGACGCCATCACGGCTTTAAGCTTGCAACCAAGCAGCGGCTATACTAGCCTTTAAGGAACCTCTGCGGCTGCTTCTGAGTGGGGGCAGAAGCAGCCTTGTCGTTGGGTCGTAGTAGCCGGAGCCGCCGTCCGAACGAAGTTCGACACGCCCGAACCTGCTCAGAGCAGGTGAAGGGCGCGAGGCGGCGGAGGCTTACTAAAGACCTCAACTTAAGAGGTATGCTGTATTATTGATGGTTAGAAGTCCCTCGTGAAAACGGGGGGGGGTCTTTAGCTTGTCGTCGAGAGCCTACTAAAGACCTTTTGGGCTATGGGGTCTTTAGTCGCCCGGAGGTCTTTAGTTGCGGCCTGAAAGCCTCGCTTTGAGGGCTACAGCTTGGCTTACTCCGAACGCTCCCTCTATGTTCTGGTAGAGGGCTTTGCGGTCTGTGCTTATGTAGGTCATGGTCGTCCCGGGCTTGCTATGCCTTGCGAACTTGCTGGTCAGGAAGACGTTGCCATTCGTCTGCTCGGCGAAGTGCGTTATCGCGTAGTGCCTGAGGCTGTGGGTAGTCAACCTGTGCAGGTTCCTTACTGCCCTGTCCAGCCTAGACTCATCGCTCTGGTCGTAGACTTCCAAGAGTCCTGCCATCTCAACATAGTGCCTGAACCTGTTGCGCACGTAGTTCTCGGCTACGTGAGGCTCCTTAAGCCTGCTCTTGCCCTCTTCCTTGAAGAAGATGCAGCCTTGGGCCTTTTCTATGGCCTCGCTATGCTTCTCAATGAAGGACAAAGTCGCTTGAAACAGCGGAGCAGGGATCAGCAGGGTATCCAGAGTCATCGCCTTCTCTGTCTTTACCACCAACTCCCTGCTCTCGAACCTTATGTCCTTTATATTGATCCTTACAGCTTCGCCTATGCGTAGGCCAAGCTGGGACTGATACGAGAATAACAAGCTGAATTTCTCGTTATCTATGGCCTTGAAGAACCTCTGCACCTCTTGTTCAGTAAACCCCTTGTTCAGCGAGCCATACTTAGGTATTCGGCTCCGCTGGAAGCGTTTCCTGAACTGTTGCATGACCATCTTTCGTATCTCTACGAGATGGTGCTTCGGCAAGGTTGGTAAGGTACGTTCCAATTCGCCCTTTATGAGTGCGAAATCCTGCTTAAGATTGCACCCAGAGGCTTGATGGGATTCGGCTCTGAAACCGCAATCGCACCCAGACCCGCTTACGGTTTTGTCGCCGAAATTTCGGCTTGAAAATTTCATGGACTCTGCGGGGATCGCACCCGCGACCTTCCGCTTGCAAAGCGGACGCTCTACTACTGAGCCAAGAGCCCGTTCAAACGTTAAGAGTAAAAGCAGTATGGATATTTATCTTTTATTGGAACGCTTCTTCTTGCCCACGGCCTCCTTTGGTCTGCGTGGCTGAGCTTTCCTTGCGGCTGGCTTTCTGGCCTTCTGCCGCGATGCGCTGCTCTTCGGCCTTCTGCTTGGATTAGTTCGCTTGGCGGTGACTGCGGCGTGCACAGTTCCGCCGGTTGTCATTTTCTCCAGGGAATCGAGGTTCTTCTGCTCTTGCGGACTTGAGGACGCCGACGCCGCGTTGTTCAGCAGTTCGTCTATTATGTCGTCGCTCACCGGCTCAGACTCCTTTGAGGTGTTCGCCAGTACTGCATTCTCTATGTCGCCCATGTTGAGTATGGTGCTCACTGACCTCAGCCTCCTTATCTCCTCCTGCTCCTTCATCAACTTGCTCTTCTTGTTGCCCGACATATAAATTACGCCCTTGCTACGAAGATAGCTTTCCATATAGCTAAAAAGGTATTTAGCCCTTTACCCGCCGTTCATATCGAGAAGGATTCTCCCAGCTTGGGCACCACGGTGTGGTACTTCTGCGCCAAAGCCTCCCTCAGCTCCTCGGCCTTGTTGTGCTCCCCGTGCACTATGAATACCGTCTTGACGCCGCGTATCTTGGCCGGTATGCTCTCCAGCTGCACCCTGTCCGCGTGCGCGGACAGATGGTACGTCTCTACGTCCAGCTGCACCCTGACGTCAGAGCCGTTTATGTTTATCGTCTTCGCGCCATCCTGCATCGCCCTCCCCAGCGTTCCCTCCGCCTGGTATCCGACCAGTATGAGCTTGTTCATACGGTTGTTGCCGAGCTTTGACAGGTAGAACATTATTGGTCCGCCGGACAGCATGCCGCTGGTCGTGACCACTATGGAGCTTTCCGAGCCTGCGACTATCTTGTTGCGCTGCCCCTTGGTTTCCACCGGCGTGAAGTTTGGGCTCTTGAAAGGGTCGTAGTCGCTCATAAGTATCCTGCTCTGCATCTCCTTCCTGCAGTATATGACGTTGTGCCTGTGTATCCTCAGCGCCTTGTTTATCATGCCATCGACGTACAGCGGCACCTTGTGCAGCACCCCGGAGTTCATGTAGTCGTCGAATATGAAGAGCACCTCCTGCGCCCTGCCTACCGCGAAGCTGGGCACCATCACCTTGCCGCCGGCCTTTATCGTCTCGTTGACGCTGCGGAGCAGCCTCTGCTCGGTGTCGTGCTCCCTCGGGAAGATGTCCTTCTTCGCGCCGTAGGTGCTTTCCGTTATCAGCGTGTCGGCTTCCAGGTTCTTCAGGTCTGCGCCGTCCAGCAGCCTTGTCTTCATCAGGTTTATGTCCCCGGTATAGACGAGCTTGCTCCTCCCGTCGCTGACGCATATGAGCGCGCTTCCCAGTATGTGGCCCGCAGGTATGAACTTTATGGTCAGATCGCGGAACTTGAACGCCTTGCCGTACTCTATTATCTTGAAGTGGCTCGATAGCGCTGCCATGCCTTCCTTTGATATGTTCTTGGGATTCGATATCCTTATGTAGTCGCTGAGCAGTACGTTTGTCAGCTCTATGGTGGGCTTGGTCGCGAAGGTATCGCCCTTGTAGCCTGCGGTGTATATGTGCGGCAGGTAGCCGGTGTGGTCCAGGTGGGCGTGCGATATGAATATGCCGTCTATGCGCCTGAGCTGGCTGTCTTCTATCACGGGATATTCCTCCTCGCTGCCCAGCTTCACCCCGGCATCCAGCAGTATGGCGGTGCTGTCAGTGCTTACCATTATGCAGCTTCTGCCGACTTCGTCTGCTGCCCCAAAAAACGAAACTTTCAATACAACACCTGATGCTATGGGCTAGTTACTTTGGCGCCTTCTTCTTTATTACGGCTATGTCCTCGAAGTTGATTTCAGGCAGCTGCGGCTGCTGCATCTTCCTCCTCTGGAGATGCTTATCGTGGCCTATGCCCAGCATCTTCCTGAGCGCGCGGTACTTGTCGTCCAGCTTGGCATCGACCTCGGCGATCTGCTTGTCCAGCTCGCCCAGCGCCGATTCGAAGCCCGTTATGTCGCCCTTTATGTACTCGACCTTCCTCTGCAGCCTGACTATCTTCAGCGCCTCGTTGAGCTCGCTGCTTACCTCGTTTATCTTCCTGACCAGATCGCGCTCCGATGCGAGCGACGAAGCCTCTGTGGATATCTTGAACTCGAGCCTGTTCTTGAGGTGCTTCAGGTAGCCTATGCGCTTGGACCTTGCCGCGGGGTCGTCGGACTGCTTCTCCATCAAGAGGAGCTTGCCTATGGCGACCAGCTCGGCCTCCTTGTAGCCCAGCTTGTGCCTCATCTCCTTAAGCTTGACTATTATGCTTATCCTTGCCTTCTTTATCTCGTCGATCTCCTTCTTCAGGTTCTTGACGTCTTCGCTGGCTGACTCGTTGACCAACTGCTCCAGCGATTTCTTGGCAGGCTGTTCAGGCTGCGCAGTGGCAGGATTAGGGGCCTCGCGGGCCTTTTGCTGCCCTATGTTTAAACTCTCGTCCTTCTTGTTTTCCTGATTATCCATTTACATACCTGCACATTCTTGGGTCGCCAATGCGCCGTTGCTTGGCGCTTTCATATTTTTTATCGGGATTTCGCATTAAGTCTTGCTTTTATTGTTATACGATCAGGACACTGTCATGTTGTCTATCGCTTTATAGTAAGTATTTAGTAACTTGTCAGTAGCGCGCCCGATTGAGAACTCCGCCGCCGTCTTTCTCATTGTATTATAGGAACCCATATTATATATAACCTTTTCTATCTTCCTTGCGCACCCGATGCTGTCCCCCGGGGCGAACTTTTCCCCGTTTTTGCCGTCCTTTATCAGCTCGCTCAGGGCCAGGTAGTCTGCTCCCACCACGGGCTTGCCGCTGGCCATCGCCTCGAGCGACACTATGCCCTGGGTCTCGAATATCGATGGTATGCAGAAAACGTCGCATGATGCATAATATACCGGCAATTCCTCCATGCGCGCGAAGCCGGCGAACCTGACGTTGTCGAGGCGGAGCCTCTTGGCCATCGAACGGTAGTGGTGCTCGGCAGGGCCCGTACCGACTATCACGGCCTCTATGCCGCTGCCCTTCAGCCGCCTCATCGCCTTCAGCAGCGTGTCCAGCTGCTTCTCCTTGCTGAGCCGCCCCACGTAAAGCACCATGTGCCTGTTCCCGCTGCGGAGCAGCCTGCTCCTCAGCTCCGACCCGTCCACCTCCGGGCTGAACCTGTTCGTATCTACGCTGTTGGGCACCACCACGGTGTTGTTGATCCCGTTCTTTTCAAGCATGCATTTTATGGTTCCGGTGGGCGCGGTCACCAAGTTGCAGCGGTTGTAGAAGAACCTGGCGTAGGGCCATGCCGCCCTGTGGATCATCCCCCCGAGCAGCCTGTTGGATGAGACGTACTCGTTTATGACCGTCTTCTCCGTGAACATAGTATGGAACGTGCCGACTATAGGTATCATGTTCAGTTTCCCTGCGACCAGGGCGGATAGGCCCATGAAGAACGGCGTGTGCGCGTGTATTATGTCCATGTTGATTTCGTTGACTTTCCTCGACTTCAGGTAAGGGAATACCGCGAAGTTGTACTGCGGGTATTTGCTGAACTTCAGGCTCTTCACCACGAAGACCCTGTCGTCGCCGCGCACCATCTGCTTGGTCCTGGAATTGCCCGAAGCGAAAACGTAGACCTCGTGGCCGCGCCGCTGCAGCTCCGCCCTGAAGTTAAGCACCGATGAGACGACGCCGTCCTGCGCAGGCAGGAAGCTATCCGAGTAGAAGGCGATCTTGAGCTTTTCGGGCATTTATATCCTTTTCATTCTTTTGCGTCTCCGTTGAAGGCCACGGCAGTGCCGCCTGCGGCCTTTATTTTTTCCGCGGCCTTCTTCGAGAACCCTGCTGCCCTTATTGTAAGTGGCTTCCCGAGGTTGCCGTTGCTGAGGACCTTGCAGTTCTCAAGCTCCAGCGTGTCGCCCTTGGCCGACGCGGAGATCTTGCTTATCTGATCTAGCGTTATCCCATCCAGCTTGTGCTGGTCCCATTTTGTAAAGCCCTTCTTGTGCAGGAGATGGCGGTTGTAGACTACCATATGGGTGAAGTTGTGCTTCCTCGCTCCGGCGCCACCGACTCCCCCGCGGTCTCCCGCGCCCCTGGCGTTCTTTATGTTGCCCACCCCCCATCTTCGGGTGCCGAGGTACTTCCTGTTCCTTTTTTCCTTCCTGACTACCATGATCACACCATCCTGCTTATCAGACCGTTTATCTCGCCTCCCATGTAGCCTAGCGTGCCGCCCTGCTTGAAGTTGAGTTTAGTGCTCTTGTAGCCGTGGCGCGGCGGATGCAGTCTGAATGGCAGGTGCTCCTTGAGCACTGCAAGGTCCTGCTTCCCGTCCAGCAGCTCCGACGCCTTGAAATCCAGCTCGTTCTTGGACAGCAGCTTCCCAAGCGTGTCCTCGGATATTTCACCGTACGCCACGTGGTTGCTTACCTTGTTCAGCATGCCCTTGTACGAGTCGCTTACCCGTATGAGCGTGCAGTTGTTGACCCTCTTGAGCGATAGCCTTGCCATCGTCTCTGCTATATCGCCGCGGACATTGACCCTGCCGCGAACGCGGACTACCGCGACTAGCTTGTTTTGCATGTTATTCTTGACCATGAAAACACTGTATCCTGTGATAATTAGCATCAGGAATGTAGTCATTATTTGTAACAAAACAATATAAATACTTTGTTTGTCGCGATGACCGAATCCGACGAGCAGATAGCTTTTGCGCACAACCCGGCCGGCATGGGCTTATTTCCTGCCTAGCAGCCTCGTGTAGACAAGAGCCGCTATAACTGCGCCAACTACGGGCCCTATTATGTAAACGTACCAGTCTGCGAACTGCATTGATACCAATGCCGGCCCGAACCACCGCGCTATGTTCATCGCAGCCCCGGTCAGAGGCCCGCCTACCATCGCATCGACCATGACTGTGAGCCCTATGCCGAAACCGCCTATCTTGGGCGCCCTCTCGTCTATCGCCGTGCCGTAGACCGCAAGAACCAGGAAGAACGTCAGAACCGCCTCCACTGCTATGGCTCGCACGGGCCCGACCCCTGCGCCTAGGCCAGGGGTGCCCCAGGACACCGCGGCGCCTATCACCTGCGGGAAGAAAAGGAACAGCAGCAATGCGCCTATAGCCGCCCCTGCCAGCTGCGATATTATATAGTATAACGCCTCGTCCGCCTTTATCCTGCCTCCAACCAAGGCGCCTATGGTCACTGCCGGGTTGAGGTGGCCTCCTGACGTGTTCATTGTTATCGAAACCGCGAGCGCCAGCGCCAGCCCGGTCGTCACAGCCACGAACGGCAGAACGAAGACGGAGGGGAGGGATATGTAGCTTGCGGACACGACAGATCCGGCTGCTATGAGAACGAACATCAGTGTCCCGAACAGCTCTGCGAAAAGCCTGTTAGAGAGCGATATTTTAGTTGCCATGCTAAGTAATGGCTAAAAAGGAATTTAAAAGTTTGGTGGTGCGCGTCTAGCGTGAAAGTGCGGCTGCGGATCTGGCATGGAGCGCATCACGGCTCCCTGAAATTCGCGCCGGCGTACTCGCAGTCGCCCCCGAGCTCCTCCTCTATCCTTATCAGCTGGTTGTACTTCGCGAGCCTCTCTGACCTGCAGGGCGCGCCGGCCTTTATGTGGCCAGCCTTTAGGCCTACTGCGAGATCGGCTATGAAAGGATCCTCTGTCTCGCCGCTCCTGTGGCTAACGCAAACGCCCCAGCCGCTTTTCTGCGCGAGTTTGCACGCCTTGATGCTTTCCGTCACCGTCCCTATCTGGTTGACCTTCAGGAGCAAACCATTTACCGCCTTCTTCTCTATCCCTACTTTTATCCTCTCCGGATTAGTGACCAGCAGATCATCGCCTATTACCTCTATCCTCTTCCCTATCTCAGCGGTCAGCCTGGAGAAATCCGCCCAGTCGTCCTGGGCGAACGGGTCCTCCAGGAATGCTATGTCGTGCTTTTCAGCGAACCTTTTGTAAAGCGCTATCATCTCCCTCCCCGTCTTGGCCTTGCCGCGCGATCCCTTCTTGTACTTGAAGCCGAGATCGTACCTGCCACCTATGAAGAACTCCGATGCCGCGCTGTCAATGCCGATCTTTATTTCGCCTTGATAGCCGGCGCCCCTGATTGCATCCTCCAGCAATGCGAGCCCCTCCTCGCTCTCCCTTATGTTCGGGGCGAAGCCGCCTTCGTCGCCCACGTTCGTCGCGTCCTTGCCGTATTTGGAGCCTATTACCTCCTTGAGCCGGTGGTAAACCTCCGAGGCCACCCGCATGGCGTCCCTGAAAGTCTCGGCGCCGGTAGGCACTATCATCAGCTCCTGCATCGCCAGATTGTTGCCCGCATGGCGTCCCCCGTTTATTACGTTGAAGCTGGGCGTCGGCATGACAAATTCCCTCACGCCGGCCAAATCTGCTATGTGCTTATACAGCGGCACGCCCTTTGACGTGGCGCCTGCCTTGCACGCCGCCATGGAAACCGCGAGTATTGCGTTGGCCCCCAGCCTGCCCTTGTTGTCAGTCCCGTCCAGCCGGATCATGACCCCGTCTATCGCCTTCTGGTCGATGCAGTCCATCCCTATGACGGCTTTGGATATGACGTCGTTGACGTTCTTGACCGCGTTTAGCACGCCCTTGCCCGCGTACCTGGACTCATCGCCATCCCTCAGCTCAAGCGCCTCATGGATGCCTGTCGAGGCGCCGCTAGGGACCATGGCCCTGGCAATACCGTATCTTGTGAAAAGGTCCGCTTCCACTGTGGGATTGCCCCTAGAGTCGAGGACCTCTCTTGCGCGTATCTTCAGAATCTCTGCCAGAATATCACCATCGTATCTCTTATCTCCGGATAGATTATTATACCAAAGCGGCATCATGGCCTACTCTCTGCAATAATGCCCTGAACGCCCCGGTCGTCGGCGGACATCGCCTTGCCATCGGCGATAGACTGGCCGGAATCGCAGATCAGGCATCCACGCCCAGATGCTTCAAAAGCAGCTTCATCACGTATTCGGTATGCTCCTTCGGCACCCTCATGCTCGCAGCCTCGTTGTGGCCGCCTCCTGACTCGACGTACTGGCAGGCGGCCTTTAGCTCGTTCACTACATCGAGTATCTTGACCTTGGCGACGATGTCTCCGCTCTCCCTCAGCGATATGTAGTTGCCGTAATGCACTATTGTTATGGTCCTGCCCCCATTCGATTTCTCGAAGGCCCATTGCAGCCTGGAACTGAACCTTCCCGGAAGAGGATAGCCCTTGCCCATTTCGGCTATGTGCCCGAAGTCCAGTGCGTAGATGTTGAATCCGTGCCCGTTCCTGTAGCGCTTCGCGCTTTTCATGCCTATCTCAAGCGCCTCGTCCAGCATGTTCCTGGCGCTGAAAAGAGCCTCGCTATATCTTTTCTGGTTTCCGAGGATCTCGGAGAATGTCTTGGGCGTCATGCCCATAAGCCCGTGCGCCCTGCTGCCGCTGGTAAGGAAATCCAGGACAAGAGCCATGTCCTGCGCATTCCTGTCTCCGTAATCTGCATACGCGCTGTAATCGCTTACCAGCGATGCCTCCAGCAGCTCGCGTGCGCCGCACTCGTGCAGCACCGTAGCGAAAGAGCACGCGAGCGCGCCTGCAGTGAAATCGCTATTTCCGTTGAAGTCCCACGGATTAAGGTAAAACTTTATCATGGAAGCGGGGAATCCCTTGTACGGGGGATGGTGGTCGAGCCATATGAAATCATACCTGCCTTCGCTGCCGTATATTGCCGGTTCGCTCTCCGGCGACGTGCCGAAGTCTATTATCGTGACAATGGGCCTGACCGCGGATGCGTATTGGTTGAAATGCAGTATGTCATCGTACATCGATTCGTCATCGTATGCTATGCCCCTCTGCATCTTCCATATCACGCCCCTAGGGTTTAACGATATCCCGCTCTGCAGCAGGTTAACGGCCCTGTAAAGCGCTATGGCACCGGTCGAGCCGTCGCCGTCGTTGTGGAACCTCACTATGATTGGCGCGCCCGAGGCCAGCGCGCCTGCGAAGGCCCTGGCACACTGCAGCAGGCCGTCCCTCATCCCTGCTGCGCAGGACAGCATCTCGGCATGCCCGGACAGCAGCCTATCCAGGGCGGCTGAGTCGCTTGCTTTCATGATCATGTCGCTTATGGCGTCTATCCTTGATTTCAGGTCTTCGGGAGACGCGGTGCATACGACCGAGACCTTTTCTATGAATGGCTGCTGGCTATCGCGGCCTATCGCGTCGGCGTCGAATTCCACGACGTCGTTGAGAGCCAGCAGCGTGCCGCTCTTGAAATGGGCGGATTTGTCGCCCATCGCGGTGTAGACATTATCGCGCGGATCCGGCATCGCCCTGATGGCCGATATTATGCCTCTGAATGGAGCCATGCAATCAACTCGAACCTACCTAGGCGTACCCCGAATAGCAGTAGCCCTTGAGCGTGGTGTTGGTAAGGTAGCTGCAGTCGCCTGTCGCGTTAAGCGTCTTTATGAAGCCCCAAACACATGAATTGTAGAACGTGCTGTTGGAAATCTCGCTGCACAGCGTGATGTTCTTCGTGCTAACGGCCATGGCAGTGGTGCATCCCATTATGGTCAGATTCCTCAGGTAGCCGCTCTCGCTTGCGTTCAGGTTAGCGCCGCCCCCCAGATTGGGCACCGACAGATTTGAGCACGACACAGTGCGGTTTGAGGCAGTGGTGTTGGCCTCTTCCGCGTACTTGACTTGGTCCTGGCAGAACGTGGCGGCATTGGCTGAGGCGAAGCTGCATATCGAGGCATTCTTCTCCATGGTGGCCAGCTGGTTGTAGCAGAAATCCCTTGGAGTGAAGCCGCTGACCGAGGATTCGAACAGCGAGCCCATGGACTGGCCACCCCCGTACTCGACGATGTCGAAGAGCACCGTGCCATTGGCGATGTCGGGCAGCGCGCCGCACGATGGAGCGCTCCTGTACTCGATTGCCCTCCTGTAGTCGTACACATAGCCGCAGCTTGACCTTAATGAAACGTTGGATATGCTTGTGCAGAGCCACAGCTGTGTGAAGTTACCAATCTTTGCCATGCCGTAGAAGCACTGGTCCGCGTCTGCGCCATGCAGCAGGGAGCAATCGGACGGCTTGCCTAAGGATACGCTCAGGTTGTAGATGCACGTATAGTAGTATTGGGACGAAGGGCTTATCATCCCGCATTCGGTGATGTTCCTCTGCGCCAAGGCTATGCCAAGCATGCAGCTGTCGGCGCTCTGTGACGGGAGGTAGCCGCAAACCGATATGTTGGAGGTGCTTGCAGCCAGTTCGCTTATGCAGCCGTATCTCTGCTGGCTCAGGATTATGCTCTGGCACGCAGAGAGGCCGGCTGCCCTGCCCGGCATGATAAGCAACACTATGGCGATGGCGAATAGGAGGACGACCGCGTAGGCGAAGATGCGCCTCCTCTGTACGTCTTCGGGTAGGGGCCTGTTGCCTCCGCCCTTTTTTGAGGCTGCAAGAGCCTTGCCCTTTCTGACGCCTAGGAACATTTGATCATTATTCTATTTTTGCTGTCGTGAGCTTGAAGCCGCTGGGCGTTATATCGTAGGGCGTCAGCGCCTTGCTGTGGTTAGAACCCCTCGTCTTGACAATCTCCAGCATAGTATTCCTCTTGTCCCTTTCCCCTATCTGGTACATGTTCAGCACACCGTCGAACATGAAGAATTCAGGGCTGAATATCAGGCTCTCCCTCTCTGTCGACGGAAGCTCGCTGGTGAACAGCGAAGTGACGTTCAGGCGCCGGAGCGTAGAGATGAGGCCCATCATTGATTTCCTGTAGAGCGACGTCTCGCCCAGTACGAGCTTCAGCATTGATACCGAGTCTATGACCACGATCTTGGAATTGTTCTGCTTGACCAGCGACTCTATTTCGGACACTATGTTGCCGAAAGAGTACAGTTCCGAGTCGGTGACCTCCTTTACCTTGAGCGCCGGGCCGCCTCCGTCTATCTCTATCATGTTGCTCTTGACAAGATCGTCCAGGTCATCGAACTCGGAGAACGCCTCCTTCACGTTCCTCAGCACCATTGGCGTGTCCTCCTCCAAAGGTATGAAGACGCTTGGCACGCCGCGCTTGGCGTTCCTGTATAGTATCTCGAACGTCAGCAGCGTCTTCCCGGCTCCGGGCCCGCCGGCCACCAGCATCTGGTTGTTAATCGGTATGCCGCCGTAAAGCATGTCGTCAAGTCCGTCTACGCCTGTCGGAATCTTCTCTACATCGCCCATAAAATCCACCAATCCCTAGTAATATCCCGGTAATATTGATGTTATCTTATTTTAATACCTTTTGCATGCAAAGTGAGAGGGGCGCGGCCAAAACTGCGGAGCGATGCGGAAACGGGGCGCGCCGTGCATCCTATTAAATATTTTCCAGTCTTTAAGATAACAAATCACGTGCCCGGCGTGCGCATATCTGGTTTTATAAATTCATAGAGGGAAAACCCATATCCTTCAGATAGGAGACGAAAGCGGAGCAGAAGCAAAGGTATATGAAAGTGCATAACGAGATGAAATTAATGGAGACGAGGGCATGGACTTGGGATTAAACAACTTCATCGCGCTTTCTGACGGGCAGGCAATCCAGAAGCCGAAGTTCTTCAAGAAGAGGGAGAAGAGGATCGCAATGTGGCAGACGGTAATCCAAATGCTTTCATACAAGGCTGAAAGTGCCGGTATTGAGGTGATAACGGTGGATGCAAGGGACACGGCGCAGGAATGCAGCGACTGCCATTGCATAAAGAGAGGGAAAGAGGGGCTGAACCCGGAAGACAGGATCTACCACTGCAACAGATGCGGCATGCAGTTGGACATGGACATGAACGCATCCATAAACATACCCAAAAGAGCTACCTTCGGACAGGGAGGAAGTCACGCTCAGGGGGAGAGTGCAAGACCTCAACAAGGGACAGTCCTCGAAGAACTGAGAACGTACGCGGATAAAATTCCAGATGCTGGGGAAGCCCCTAGCTTTTAGTTAGGAGATGATGTCATGATAAAGAAAGTCGTCTACGTAGGGCTCGCAATAATAGCGATTTCGCTAGCCGGAGGATTCCTTGAGGGCAACCAGATAAGCGGCTCGTACAACAGCCAGATGATGGGCGCACTGATAACGATTTCGAACATACAGAATGCTTCGATTCCTGCGGGCGGCTTCGCCGACTTCCGGCTTAATTCATCTGGCATAACCGGCAGTTCCCTATTTTCCATAAGCGGGTCGATGTATGCCGGAAGTGTTAACGTTTACCTGTTCAACTCTTCGGGCTTCGCTGCGTGGAGCTCGGATTCCCCTGCAGCTACGGGCAACGGGCTGGAGGATGCAGTGTCGCTTGAAGGACGCGGCGCATTGCTCATATTCGAAAACGTGACAAGGGAGTTTACATACTCCATCACGAACTCGACCAAAGGCGCAGGCACTGCCCAGCAAAACCAGGCCAATTACACCGGGGTCGCTTACCGATATGCAGGGCTCAACCTGTCGCGCGAGGGCAGCTATTATTTCGTGCTCGACAACACGAACAGCAGCGGGGCGCGCCGTGCGGCCGCGAAGGCCTTGGTGGCCTTTATTGGCCCGACCACGGAAAGCGCGCTGGCGCAGAACCCCGCAGTGATAAGCCTCGGCAACATGCTAAGCTCCAGCCAATCCGCGCTCAACAACGTATACGTGGCATTCGGAGCTATATTTATAATAGGGCTGATAATAGCTATAACCGGACTTGTCTATACACCGCGCCAGGCGGCCGAGGCCGCGTCAGGGGCCACAGAGGAGCAGGAGAGGTACATAGACGAGCTCTACAAGAACGTAGGAAAGAAGGCTAAGGGCAGGAAGAGGAGGAATGCCCGCAAATCAGGCTGATTGACGTGTTCGAATGGACGATATAAAGGACAGGATAGCGGGGGAGATAGCGCTTTCCGACACCCCCGGTAGCGTGATGAAGAAGTGGAGGGAGCTCTTCGGGGTCACGCAGACAGAGCTGGCCAAGTACATCAAGATATCCAACTCGACGATAAGCGACTACGAGAGCAACAGGAGGCTCAGCCCCGGAGTGGGCGTCATAAAGCGTTTTGTCGAGGCCATATTCGTAATAGACGAGGGGCGTGGAGGAGCCGTGGCGCAGAGCCTGGCAAAGATATCGCAGAAGAAGCCCGAGGAGGAGCCGTTCTATACGATACACGACTTCGGGGCGCCCATAGGTGGCACAGACTTCAACAGGATAATAGAGGGCAAGGTAGTCGCGAATCCGGGCTACCTCGATTCGATAAAGCTTTTCGGCTACACGAGGCTCGACAGCCTCAGGGTGATACTTGAGATGTCGCCGTCCGAGTACCCGAAGCTCTTCGGCTCGACAACGGAGAGGGCCTTCATATTCGAGAGGGTCTCCACCGGAAGGTCTCCGATGGTGGTCATAAGGGTAGCGCCGATAAAGCCGAAGCTCATAGTGATGCACAACGTGACAAATGTAGACAAGCTGGCCGTCAAGATAGCGCAGATAGAGAAGCTGCCGCTGCTGACAACGAAGCTTGACGCGGACGAGATTTACGCCAGGCTTAACAAGATATGAACGCCGCACCATACTGTGATATGCCCCGTTATAGCATCGGCTCCGTTGTGCGAAGCAAATTATTTATTACTTTCCAGAGTATGTCTAGCGTATCTTCGATTATTGGTTATATGGCGCAGTGATATGAACAAGAGAAGACAAACCAAGGCCCAGTCTGCCATGGAGTACCTTATGACGTACGGATGGGCGATACTTGTAATTGCCATAATAGTAGGACTGCTTTTTGCGCTGGGTTTGTTTAACTTATCCTCAAACACACCGACAGAGTGCACTCCGCAGCTAGGTTTCACCTGCTACAATCCTTCGTACACGCCGAACGGCATAAGCGTAAGCCTAAGTCAGACAGGGGCGCAGAACTACTACAACGCATGGGCTTTCATCGCATCGGCGTCCGAAGACGTCGGCAGCTCTGGGCTGCCTGTCAACTTCTCCGAGTCGTCGACATCCAATATGGTGAAGGTGGGCACGCTGACCCCGTCGCAGGTCGTTTCTGTGAATTTCCTGAATCCTCCTTACACAGCAGCGGGAGATATACCCACAGCTAACATACCAGTGGGCACCTCTTTTACCGGATACATCTGGCTTGCATACTGCACCAGCCCTATTTGCCCTAATCCGACGAACTTCGCTAAGGTAGGCACCATAAACGTCAGGCAGGGAGGCGCAGCGCTATCAGGAGTGGCTACAACAACGACTGGAATCTCTAGCACCACGACTGCGGCATCCACTTCATCGACATCGTCTACGAGCACAATTTCTACAAGCACGA
>JAJZOR010000009.1 GCA_021811435.1 Microcaldota archaeon
GCATGCGCTATGCTATTCATGTTATCACGTTTCGGCAGTTTGCGGCGCAATTTTTCCCGTGCCGCGGCTGCCTTACGTCTTATTCTCAAATCCCGTTAAAAATAGTGTCTCAGAAAATCGCGCATTGCGGGGTCAATTCCGTCCGCACACTAAAGTGTGCGGTATATCTTGACCCCACACCCCCTTCAATAATACCATTGTAAAAAATATTTCTGTAAGATACAAACCGCAGACTATAATAATCGCACCAAACGGACGTTATTTGTACACGGTTAGTTCTAGCAACGAAAGTTCTGCTTCGAACGAAGTCACTATAATATCTACTTCGAATAATACCGTAGTAGATAATGTGCCTGTTGCAAACACGCCTGCTGGAATAGCCATTGCACCGGATGGTGGGCGTCTTTACGTTGCAACAATAGATCTGCCTACAGTAACTGTAATAGCACTCAACAACAGCGGTTAATACTGCCAGCGATCCGCTATGCTTTCAGCTATCTCCATTATCTTTGCCGGATCGAGTTTGAACAGGCGCTCGTTGGAGAAAGGCACTGCGTCAGAGAGCCTGCGCGCATCCTCCCTTGAGAGGGACAGCGCCCTTTCGGCATCCACCACAGCGTTCCTGACCTTCTTCTTCTTATGGCTCATTATGGCGCCTATTATTGCTATCAATTCCGGTCTCATGAGGCGCTTTTTCGGCTTTATGTGCGCCACAACGGAGTCCACGTTCGGCACCGGGTAGAAATCGTTCAGCGGCACGTCCAGCACGCGCGACACGTCGAACTGGAGGTGCGCTATCACGCTCAGCTTGGAATAGTCGCGCGTGTCGGGCTCCGCCAGCATGTGCTCGACGAACTCCTTCTGCAGGCACAGCACGGCCTCCATCCCGCGGTCGGCGAGCCACCCTATCGTCTTGCTGGACAGGTTGTATGGTATGTTTGCCACCATTATGTCCGCTCCGCCCAGCCTGTCGTACCCGACATCGAAGAAATCTGCGTTTATCAGCTCGAGGTTCGGAGCGTCCATGTTCTGCACCAGCATCTCGTATAGCGCTCTGTCGCGCTCCACCGCGACAACGCTTTTGGCTACGCTGCAGAGCGCCCTTGTCAGTATGCCCAGGCCCGGCCCCATCTCCAGGGCGCGCCTTCCCTCGGCGTACCTGGCCTCGGCTCTGGCCACATCCTCGTTTATCAGGAAATGCTGCCCGAGTTTCTTTGATACCCTTATCGTCCTTATTATTGACTTATACTCCTCCGCTGTCATGAACCTAATTACCCCACCGCAGCTTTAAATATGTTTTTTGAGAAGGCTTAAGCATGGGATATAAAGGTCAGAGCGCGATTGAGTTCCTCACCGCGTATTCCACGGCTTTCCTTATAATAGCCATAATGCTAGCGGCGCTTTTCATATTCGTGAGCCTGCCTTTCACCTCAATGCCGTTCTCATGCAACCCGTACAGCGACTTCACGTGCCAGGACGCAGTGCTTTCCAGCAACGGGACGGGCGGCATGGTGCTGCTGCTTGAACTCTCGGATGCGGTGCCGGGGGTGATGAACATCAGCAACTTCAGCTCTACGCTGAACGGCGTAAGAAGCAGGTCCGGATACTGCGCGCCGAACTTGACTGCCTCGGGGGAGCGGGTGTACTGCATAGCCGACTTCAACGGCACGCCGCAACTCGGCTCGCTCTACAGCGGCACCTTCGATATATACGCGAACTTCTGCACTGGGGGCCCGGGTGAGCTCGCCCTGGGATGCGCTTCGGGCGGCGGCGCATACGCCTATGGCGGCAGCATCAGGATAGAGGGCGCGGGCAACGTATCGTCGCCCAGCGTGTGGCGCTCCCAGATAACGCTGGACAACACCCAAGGCTATGCGACGCCTGCGAATTTCCAGCAGATGGTATCGTTCAACCCTGCTAGCGCTAACGCGCCGTTGCACGAGAGGCAGGATCTGGGCAACATAAGGTTCTATTACGGGAGCCAGGAACTGTACGCATGGTGCGAGAGCAACTGCAGCAGGTCATCGCCACGCAACGCGACATTCTGGGTCAGGATACCGCAGGGCATACAGGCACGGCAGAGCATAACCATACAGATGTACCTCATGCCTACCAGCGTGGACTACACGGGCACGTATGCGGGCGAGGCGCCGCAGCTGTCCTCCCCATACGGCGGATACGACAACGGCGACGAGGTCTTCCTGTTCTACCAGAACTTCCAGGGTACATCGATTCCCACAGGATGGGCCAAGACCGGCACCGGGATAACGGTATCGGTAAACAACGGCATAACTGTGTCGCCCGGCGGGGCCAATGCGCTTGGCAGCCTCACCTCACCATCGTCCTACAACGGCACGCTCGACTTTTACGGCCAGTTCTTCGGGTCAGGAGACTCATCGACATGCACTTACAACACTGCGCGTTTCGGGTTCGACAACGCTTCGTTGGGGTATGCTACTCCGCAGAACATAGGGTGCCAGAAGCCGCAGCCATTCGGCCTCATAACCAACAGCTCATCTGGCGGCTACCTGAAGACCTTCGCTTACACGCAGGGCGCGAACAGCATACTCTCAGTCGCTTACTCGGCGCCGTCAAACTCCTTCGTGGCGCAGGTCGGCTACGTTAGCGCCGCCTCGTCAAATTCCTTCGTAAGCAGCCTGCCGCTTCCGATAGGCTTCTACCAGCAATCCGACTCCGGCGTATCCATATCGGCTGCATGGGTCAGGCTTAGGGCCTCCGCGCCCGGCGGTATAATGCCGGCGCAGACGGTCGGGCCGTTAGTGCAGGCGAGATAGCAAAATCTATATTGGTTAAGCACGAATAAGTAGAATGTTTCCGTTCGGCTGTGCCCAAGTAGCTCAGTGGTAGAGCGTCTGCATGGTAAGCAGAAGGCCGGGGGTTCAATTCCCTCTTTGGGCTCGCGTTTAATTTTTTCTTCAGTAGAGAATGTTGCCTGCTCTGGTTCCTATTAGCCACGCGGTTTGAATCAAGACTCTGGCGTCAGTTCTTTAAAACTTGACGTGCCTACATATCCCTGATTATAGTGGCATGGAAGAAAGCGCCCGGCGCTGCAGATGCCGCGGCCTGGAGATTGGTGCTGGCTCCAATCACGTACTTATAATGGCGATTGTAGCGATAGCTATCGCGTTAGCCGTAGTAGGCATGGTGTTATGGCTTTTCTAACCCAAGACCCAAAAGCCTGAGACGCTCTCCCGCCTATCCTGCGCGGCGTTCCTCAGCGCTCTTTTATGTGCCCGGCAGTAACACTCAATGCCACAATCGCTACGCAGGCCATGCTTATAGCGCCGTATTGATTGCATGGGGGCTTTACATGCCGATCTGCTGGCAAGACCGTAGCGGATTGGGATATGCAAAGGAACCGCAATCGCCTTTCTGAACACAAGCTTTAAAAACCTTTTTCTCAAAATACTTTTTACAGAACATTAAGGATGCAACCTATACGGTGCAGAAGATGCAGACGCACACGCTGGCAAACATGTGGCACTTCGTCCTTAGGGGCAGCGTTAGCGTCGTTGTATCAGGAATAGGAGCCAATACAACGCCGTATTACAGTTTGGCTGCATAAACGTCTTTTCTTATAAATTCCTGAAGGTGTTTGTGTGGCGCAAATTGTAACTAGTATCGTAGATGCTAAAATTTCGAGATTCACTGAGCGCGAGCAGCTGATGCTGATAGAGATAGGCAGGGACGTGATAGACACCGCATCGAGCTTCGTGAACTACATCAGCGAGGAGTACGGATTCTCCAAGAGCTCGGTCTGGTACGTGCTCAACAAGCTCAAGGCGAAGGGCGTAATAGATTTCGCAAGCAGGGACGAGATAGGGAAGGGCATGTCGCTTACCGTGCTTGGGCTGGACCATCTTGGGAGGATGGAGTCGAGCAAGAACACAATAGTAGACAGGTTCAGCGACAGGTTCCTGCGGAGGCAGCAGCAACACGGCGGCATGGAGCAGCAGTTGCCCGCTTACGCACCGTACGCTGGTGCAAGGTACATCATGCTTTGAAAGTGCAGTCTGCGGAAGACCGCTCTTAAATAGTAAAGAATGCGCAATGATACCATTGTAAGACTACCCGCGGCGTCATTTGCATTAATCCGCTATGGCACGCTCGGCAAGCAGGAGCGTTCTCTTTCTTGCGGTGCCGCCCGATGAGTATTTGCCTAGGCTGCCATCGCTCCTTATGACCCTGTGGCACGGTATCCTTATAGGGAACGGGTTCTTCCTAAGGGCTGTACCAACTGCCCTGTAGGCGCGCGGGCTGCCCACCATGGCAGCGACCTGCTTATACGTCAGTACCTTGCCCAGCGGTATGCGGGCCACTGCTATCAGTACGGATTTCTGGAACTCCGTAAGTGCAGAATTCTTTAGTAGCGACGCAGCTCTTACATTTTTTATGGCGTGCACGTTCATTCATTTACTAAAAAGTATATTAATCTTTATCTGCTTTAGTGTTATACTGTATCAGGGCTGCTTTTTATGGTGGAGAAGAAATTGAGCGCATGGCTTGAGGGCAAGGTCATAGACTACGACAAGGCTAACGTGCACATAATGACGCATTCGCTGCAGTACGGCAGCGGGATATTCGAGGGCATAAGGGTTTATGACACAGTGAATGGGCCGGCCATATTCAGGCTAGGCGACCACATGAGGCGCTTCCTAAACAGCGCCAAGATATACTCGATGAAATTGAATTACGGCATTGAGGAGTTGCAGGAAGCATGCATCGAACTTGTAAGGGCCAACGGGCTCTCATCAGGCTACATAAGGCCGTTCGCCTTCTACCATGACACGAGGATAGGCGTGAGCACGGAGGGCAAGGGCGTGAGCGTCTTCATAGCGGTGCTGCCGTTCGGGGACTACTTCGGCGACAAGCACGCAAGCGGGGTGGCCTGCAAGATATCATCGTGGCAGAGGATAAACTCCGAGATACTGCCTGTAGAGGCCAAGGCCAGTGGTAACTACCTCAACTCGATAATAGCGAGCAATGAGGCCAGGAGCGTAGGCTTCGACGAGGCGATACTCACATCGGGCAACGGCTATGTGGCCGAGGGGCCCGGGGAGAACATATTCCTGGTAAAGAACGGCAGGCTGGTCACGCCTGGCGTAAGCGCTGACATACTCATGGGCGTGACGCGCGACTCCATAATAAAGATAGCGAAGGGCGCAGGCATAGAGGTGGAGGAGCGCGCCGTGCACAAGGAGGAGCTGCTCACGGCTGACGAGGTGTTCTTCGCGGGGACTGCCGCCGAGATAACGCACATACGGAAGGTGGAAAGCGTCGTCCTGAACGGCGGGGCGGTAGGCCCGATCACCAAGATGCTGGCGCAGAAGTACGGGGACGCAGCCAGGGGCAGGGACGAGAAATTCATGGACTGGCTCACGTTCGTCTGACATTCAATCGACAGGCGAGGCTATAATGATAGACTATCTCTCCTTCGCCATAGCTCTTTTTGCGGTAGTCCTAGGGGGTGCGATAGCGATAAGGTTCAAGGTGCCGTCGGTGCTCATATTCCTGATGCTAGGCGCGCTGATAGGCACCTACAACCTGGTAGGGCAGAGCGGCCTGTTCAACACCCTAGGTCAGCTGGGCAGCATCATATTGCTCTTCACTATAGGTACGGAGTTCTCTCTCGAGCGGCTGATCAGGACGGGCGTAGGGCGTGCAGCTACCATAGCAGCGCTTGAAATGCTGATATCGTTCGTCCTGCTGTTCGTGATCTTCAGCACGTTCGTCGGGGCAGCGGCCGCGCTCCTGGTCGCACTGGCGTTCTCCATAACGAGCACGGGAGTCACGGTGAAGCTGTTCCAGCAGCTGAACCTGAGCGAACGCAACTTCTACCTGATACTCAAGGTCAACATCATAGAGGACCTCATAGCCGTGTTCGCGTACAGCGCGGTAAGCTCGCTGTCAATAGAAGCCGGCCACACCGCCGTTGCGCTTCTGGCCTCGTTCCTGATCTCAATAGTGCTCTTCGTCATAGCATACTACACGTTCTCGCTCGCCTTCGACAGAATAGTTTCCAAGCACAGGATACCCGAGGACGACGTGCTCCCGCTGGCGTTCGGGGTGCTACTTCTGTTCGTGTACATAGCGGCTTCGCTAAACCTCTCCGCAGCGTTCGGCGCGTACATAGCAGGCAGCATAGTGAGCGGCTGGACCAAGAGGTTCAGGTCGCTGGAGGGCGACCTCAGGAGATTCTCCTACCTTTTCGTATCGTTCTTCTTCCTGACTATAGGCCTCAGCGTGAACCTCAACACGGTGGATTATGCGCTGTTCCTCTTCGTATTCCCGATCATACTGATTGTCAAGTTCATTGGGGTGTACGCCGGCAGCTACGTGGCGACAAAATCTGTCGACACTTCTTTCTTCATCTCCGTGGGTATGATAACCAGAGGCGAACTCTCGCTCGTGATAGTAAGCTCGGCGATAGCTGCGGGGCTACTGCCGCAGAGCTACCTCGGCCTCACCGCCTTCGTCGTATTCTTCTCTGCGATGATAGCGTACGTGATGCTGAGCAAGGCGGAGAAGCTGGATGGCGCTATAATGCGCGCTATTATGGCGCATGCCGGATTTCTGAGCGGCAGGAATCGCTGAAGTCTAGGAGCCCTTAAATACGTTCCATACCTCAGCACTAACAAAGCAATTGAACGATGGTGTGGAAATGCAACGTACCGCCCCCTCCGCATAGTGCGCGTCTTCACATGCCTGTTAGCGGTGCTGCTGCTCCTCGCCATGTCCGAATCGTATGCGTACGGCGCACCGGCGTGCAACTACACCGCATTCGACCGCACCCCTGCATTCCCGATCACTTTCATTGAGAAGGGATTGTGCAACAGCCAGTGGTGGTACATGGAGAGCTATCCCCCGAACTTGACGTCGTGCGTGATCGGCAACTCCACTCCCGCGCTCCTTGCCGATTACACCACTTCATGGACACTGTACATGCACGGCGGAGTGTACGGATACGAGTGGGTCAACGGGGACGGCCACTACGTGGGAGGCAACGGCACCCTCGACATAACGGGCCCTGCAACGGTACCGCTGGACTTCTACCTTCCTCCTGACCAGCAGTACCTCGCGCACACGATGTACTGCGGAGTGCAGCAGTATCAAAACAATTCTGTTACATCAGGCAGCGATACGAAGAGCATCGCACTTTTGGCAAGGCATGTGTCGAGCACCACTGACGTGACGTTCAAGGAGGTCGGCCTGTCCGGCGGCATGTACTGGAATATACAGCAGCTAACCAACTCATCTGGAGCAAGTGCAGGCACACTGCTTGGGCCCGGCTTATGGCCCTCCAATGTAAAGGCAGGCGCCTCTGACGGTCTAAATCTGATCAACGGCAGCTATACCTTCACTGCAGGGTGCAGCGACAGCGCCATCGGTGCGCTGCATTTCTGCGATGCAGGAGGATCGTTCTACGCGAACGGCACGCCAATTACAGTCATCGTGAACTTCAGCGGCGCATTTTCGAGCAGCACGACTATGATACCGCAGCCGTCCACATCGCGATGCAGCGGCATATTCGGCTTCTCATGCAGCAACTATAGCGTTACGTTCAGGGAATCCAACCTGCCGGATTCGGGCGGCTTGCTTGGTTCTATCTCATGCGTGATATTGGGCTGGCTGTTCCAAGGCGCCTGTAATGATGGGCAGTCCGTACCTTATTTTGTCACGGTCAATGATTCTACACATGTCCAAAACCTGCTTCAAGGCTTCGACCTGCTCACCTGTCCGTTCAAAATCGCCAATGAAGTCAAGGCTCTGGGCAGCATAATAAATCTTGTAGATAATGCAAGCCAATACGCAACCGGAGATTTGCTTGCCGCGGCAGGGCAGAACGTTTCTGATGCGGGATATGGGGGAAACCCATGCTCTGATCCAGGGCTAAATGACACGCTGACATACCTGAAATCTTATGGTAGTGCATTAACAACCGAGGCGAAGGCGCAGATATACGGAGGTTACATACTCGGCAGGGGAAACTCGAATTTCGACCCATCAAACAACGATTTTATAGTGGGGCTGAATTTCCAGCAGCTGGAGATTACCCTAAAGCTCTCAAATGGTGGCGACATACGGAACACCCAAATCACAGTTTCTGGCAGCGGAGAGGTCTTCAACGAATCCCAGACAAGGCCGAGTAGTGGTGGAACGAGCCAGTGCACAATTAACAGTAATTTAGTGACATGCATACAGCTCAAGGATGCGAACTTCTCACAGGTTGTAAGTGTAGGATCCACATAGAGGTGCAAAAGATGCAAAATCTTAGCAAGTACGTAATCTTCGGGCTGATAATAATGCTTGCAATAGCGATTTTCTTGGCTTTCAGCAGCGTAAAAACGCAAATCAAACCTCCAGTGTTAATCAAAAATATAAGTGTAAACGGTACACCAAGCGATATTGCAATCACTCCGAATGGTCAATACTTATATGTTACGAACCCAGGACCTGCCACTATATCAGTAATCTCTACGTCTAACAACACAGTCGTAGACACAATAAAAGTTGGCAAACCGAATATTACATTCCCAGAAGGAGTTGCAGTTTCTCGAAATGGAAGTTACGTGTATATTGCAGATTCAGGCTCCGATGCAATTTCTGTAATTTCAACAATTAACAATACAATCATAGATAATATAAGCACTAATGGTGAGCCTTGGTGGCTGACGGATACTCCAAATGGGAAGTATCTTTATGTTTCTAATGCGACATATACAATCTTTGTAGTTGCAATCTCCAACAAGACAGTTGTAAAGACGATAGAAGTTGGTAATGGAGGTGCTAACAAAATTATATTCACCCCAGATGGCCAATACGCTTACGTTGCAGATTGTTGCTCAGGAAGTGCAAATAGTTCAGTTTCGGTAATCTCCACCTCAAATAACAATGTGATAAGAACAATAAAAGTTGCTTATGGCGCTTTTGGCGTTGCAATAGCACCTAACGGCAAATATGTATATGTTACAAGCGGCACTGCAGGAAGCGTTTCTGTAATATCTACATCCAATGACACATTAGTAAATACAATTAGTACAGGGACATTACCCTCGGGTATGGCAATTACGCCAAACGGTCAATATTTATATGTTGCAGATACTGATTCCGGCAATGTTTCTATAATCTCAACCTTCAATAACACGATTGTATATGCATTTGATAAAAGTAATCTACCTTTGGGAGTTACAGCGGCACCCAATGGCAGATATGTTTATGTTGCAGATTCTGGTTCGGGCATGGTTTCGGTACTTTCAACGCCTATACTGATTTCCACTGGTATACCGTTGTTATATATAATCGTAATTGTAGTTCTGATTGCGTTAATAGTTGTAATTTATTACCGCGCATCAACAAGGAAAGTGGGAACGTAAATCGTATACAATCAACGTGATTGCATTATGGTGTATGGCTTGCAGCGTTCAGCCGTAAAAGTTCGGCGGGACGGGCATGCCCAGTATGTACGCTTTGAAACTGTAGAGGTCAGCATAGGCCGGGACGTTCGATACGATAGTTAGCAGTATGAGCACGATTAACACAAACACGGCCAGCCTTTTGCCTCCTATCATGCCGCATGTGCTGTATACGTCGGCAAGCACGTAGCCCGCGAGCAGCGCCATTGGTATCGAGACTGCTATGAGATACCTGTTGACCGCTGTTATGAAGGTGTATTGTGCGAGCGATTCTGTGCCGTAGAATAGGTAGAAGAAGACGAACCAGAATATGAACGCGATGTACTGCAGCCGCAGGTCCCTGCGCTTGAAGGCAAGATATGTGCCGACGAAGGCTAAGAGCAATGTCAGGCCGATTGGATAGACCTGGTATATTTCCACTGGGCCGGCCACCATGTCCAGCATAGTTATGAAGTTTATTAACAGCGTGCCGTGTGGCACTAGCGCAGCCTGGGTAGAACTGTATTCGCTTAGCAGCGACAGTTGCCCCCCAGAAAGAACGTAGAACGAGGCAAAGTAGAGCACCAAGCTGGCTGCCATCCCTGCCGTAAAGCGTGCTGCATGCTCCCTGTAGAACAGGACAACGCCTATGAGCGCCGGAAGGATCACCATAGCACCGCCTATCTTAACGAATATTATCATGCCGAAGATGAAACCGCTAGCTAGAATCGCTGCAGTGCTTTTCTTGCCGCCTTTTATTCCGATGACAAAAACGTACAGGGCGACTCCGGCAAGCATCCCTATTAGCATATCGGGGAGCACCCTTGTGGCGTAGCCGAATATTGTCGGGGTTATTATTATGAGAAAACTTGCAGCTAGCCCGGCTTCTTTGCTGAACAATTCCCTTCCGATCAGAAAGGCCAGGATTATGATAATTACATACTCGACAAGGCTTGGAAGTATGGCGGTAAGCGGGCCCGCGCCGAATGCCACGAAAGATGCCGCGACAAGCGACGGCATCAAGTACCCGAATGCGTGGGGATCCTGCGTCATGCTGAAGTTGCCGGCTATTATCTGCCTTGCGTATACGATGTACTGCCCGTCATCAAACTGGTAGTACGGCCCTGAATAGAAGTAGGCCGCGATTGACAGGCCGGCGATTATGATCGCAAGCAGGCACGCATAGGCGTATTTATCCGATATGGAGCGGTTTCGCATGGCCTGTTTGGGTTTTGAGCGAGTGGCGCGCATTGGAATGCACATTTATTCATGTTTTCCGAAATCCTACTATGCGGTCAGAGCAGGGGTAGCGATATGGTGAGCAGGTCTATCTCCTTCGCAAGCCACGGCCCTATGCCGAGAGCGGTCTTTGTGCCGGGAGGCAGCTCGGTCAGTCCTGCGTCGGTGACCAGGGCGCACGGTATCTTCTTGAACTGGAAGGCTGCGAAGAGCTTCAGCAGGGCCTCCTCGCTGCTGACCTTCAGCACTATCTTCTTCTCCCCGCTGTCAAGCCATGCCTTGGCCATTCCCTTGTCGGACCTTTCCGCTTCGAAATAGCTCATCAGTGAGGCGTGCGCGCATTGGGCGGCCAGCTTGCCCTTCCCCATATCGAGGTCCGTCCTTACTATAATTACCTGCTTTATCTCGTCCACTGCCATATCGTTATTTTATCCTCAATCTTTTTTATTACCATACTACCGGCATTCCTGCCCCGCTGATGGCAAGGCGTAAATATCCTTTTCGGAGAATACTGACTGGTGGTCTTCTGCTCGACAGCAAAGTCGTGGACTTCGTGACTCCGCTAATAAAAAGCTACTACAGCAAGGCGGAAGGCTTCGCGCCGCCCGGCATAGCGAAGAGGGAGTTCGGGTTCGGGGACTACGAGAAGAAGATAGCGTTCAGGCATTACGCGTTCAAGGATGAGGCAGCGCTCAGGCGGTACATGGTGGAGAAGGCGCCGCCGTTCGCGTCCTACTCCACGGCCTTCTACCAGTACCCGGACGCGAGGCCGATGGAGAACAAGAAACTGCTGGGCGCGGAACTGATATTCGACCTCGATTCGACCGACCTTAGGCTGCCATGCCAGCAGGAGCATGGGAGAGACTGGATATGCGATAAGGACCTCGACGCGATAAAGGCCGAGACCGTGAGGCTCGTAGAGGACTTCCTGATGCCGGATTTTGGGTTTTCCGAGAAGGACATAAGCATAAACTTCAGCGGCAACAGGGGGTACCACGTCCACGTCAACAACGATCAGGCATACAGCCTTAGCGGAGACGCGCGCAAGGCGGTGAGCGGCTACATATCAGGTACCGACATGGATCTGCAGGCGTTTTTTCCGACCATAGGGTTGAAGGGCATAGGGCTGAAAGGGCCTAAGCCTGCAGATTCTGGGTGGGGGGGAAGGTTCGCGAAGGGCTTGATAACCGCACTGGACACAGGGGTCGGCGCGCTCGAATCGCTGGGCATGGAGCCCGATATAGCCAGGAAGCTTTTCAGGAAAAGGGCAGAGATAATAATGGGCATAAGCGTAGGGAACTGGGACAAGGTCAGCATACCTAAGAAGGCGGAGTTCTGGAAGGCGATAATAGGCAACATGTCGATAAAGCAGAGCGATTCCATAGACAGCAACGTGACGAAGGACATGCACCACCTCATAAGGATGCCGAACACGTTGCACGGCGACACAGCGCTCGCGGCGAAGAGGATAGCTTCGCTGGCCGAGCTTAAGCGTTTCGAGCCGATGGAGGATGCCATAGCGTTCAGGGAAGGCACTGTGACAGTAAGCGCGGGCAAGGTGCAGAAGTTCGTCATGGGAGGTGCGCAGTTCGGGCCTTACAAAAACGAGCGCGTGGAGGTGCCCACGTACGCAGCGCTTTACATGCTGCTGAAAAGGGTGGCTACGCTCTGACATACGATGAGCGCCGGAATGGCCCGACCGGGCCGCGCTTTGCCGTTCAGCCAAGCCACTCATTAGGGATTTATGCCTTTCAGTTGCAGTAATATATAGCGGTTTGCAGTAATAATAGCGCGCGAGGTGTGGTTGGGATGGCTGAAAGGATATTGGTTCTGGCCGTTGACATAGACAACGATCTCTATACAAAAACCAAGATAACCGGCCCCGTAGTAGGGAGGAAGGACAACCTTAGCGCCGCAGCCAAGCTGGCGCTGGCGGACCCGCAGGACACGGACGCCAACGCGATGTTCGAGGCCGTGAGGCGGTACGACGAGCTTAAGGCCAAGGGCTACGCTGTGGCCGTGGCCACGATAACTGGGGCGGAGAAGGAGGGTTACGTTGCAGACTCCGAGCTCGCCAGGCAGATGGAGCGCCTCCTCGACAAGTTCAAGGCGGACGCGTGCCTCCTCGTCACGGATGGAGCGAGCGACAACCGCGTCATACCGATACTCAAGAGCAGGATAAAGATAAACAGCGTCGACATAGTCAGGATGAAGCAGGCGGAGCAGTTCGAGAACACGTACTTCACGCTGCTCGAGAAGCTCAAGGAGCCCCACTACGCAAGGATAGTGTTCGGGATACCTGCGGTGCTGCTGCTGCTGTTCGCCATAAGCTACTACCTGAACTTCGGCTGGCAGCTGCCGGTGGCGCTCATAGGGGTGTACCTCATACTTAAGGGATTCGGGCTCGAGGACGGCCTGGTGGAATCGTTCAGGGGATTGGGCTTCAGCATAGACAGGCTGAGCTTCGTCTTCTATCTCAGCTCGATACTGTTCTTCATAATAAGCATAGTAGTGGCAAGCGGCGACTACTATGTTGCTGCTGCGGCGAAGCATGGCGGGCTTACCGTCATATCGTACGCGCTGGAGGGTTTCATACTGCTGTTCCCTGTAAGCCTGGTGCTATACCTGATAGGCAGGGTGATAGACCTGCATAACAGGAGGATGAGGTACAGGGCGATAAGCCAGGGCACTTACGTCGGCTATTCCATAACGGTGCTGGCCATGGTGTATCTGGTAGCCGCGTGGTTCATAGGCCAGATATACTTCTGGCAACTGCTCATGTACGGGAGCGTTGCGCTGATAGCCGGCTATGGCATATCTACCTTCAGCGGCGCGATGAGGAGGAGGGCCATGAGGCTGTCGCGCATGAAAGACAAGGGGGTCATAAACGAGATAGGGGCTTACATAGGCAAGATAGCCGAGGTGGACCAGAAGCGCGGCTTCATACTTGTAAAGACCGAGTACGGCAACACCATCCGCTACGACATAGACAGGGTTTCCAACGTGACCGACAGGGTAATAATAAAATGATTTGGCATGCACGGCACTGGCAAAAATGCACTGAAGACTAGGGCGCAGTCCGCCATGGAGTACCTTGTCACCTACGGGTGGGTGGTGCTTGTAGTCGGTATAGTTGCCGCGATTCTTTTCGCGCTGGGGCTCTTCGGGCAGTCGTCTTCAAGCACGCCAAACGGGTGCGTCCCGCAGCCGAATTACAGCTGCACCAATCCGATATACACAGCAAATGGCATAGCGATAACCGTGGGCCAGAACACCGGGCAGATTTACTACGGGGCTTGGGGCTTCATAGCCTCGTCGAGCGAGAACATAGGCAGCTCCGGCCTGCCGGCGGGCTTTTCTGAGTCAAGCACCGTCAACATGACGCCGCTTGGCCTGCTGACTCCCGGGCAAACCATCACGCTCAATTACGGAAACAGCAACGACGTTAAAGCCGGTGACATACCTAGCGGGAACGTACCGGTCGGCAACGAATTCAACGGGTATGTCTGGCTGGGTTACTGCACCACGCCCGGATGCATCAGTCCGACAAGCTTCACGCAGGTAGGTTCGATAAGCGTGAAGGCCAGCGGTGGCACATTAAATCCAAATTCCGCAACTTCAACTACGATGACATCCTCTACCACGACAAGTTAGCCAACCTTTTCAAAGTCTACATCAAAAACGAAATCTTCCGCGACATCAACGCCCACTACGACCTCAACGACTAGTACTACTAAGATAGATAACTATATGTTATTCACACACATGGCGTTGTCCAATAAATCCGCCCACCGGCTATACAGGAGGCACATGCAGTGGCAATGTTGTATTCAAATCCGGCGCTACGCTTGGCAGTGATGTCATGGCTACTGGCAACGTCATGATAAGCAGTGGAGTCACTGTGGGCGCCAACTGCAATAATTTCTATATCGATGGCGCATTTGTTAGCACCGGAACGATAAACGCCGGCGACACTCCGCAGCAAAACTTCCCGGACCAGTATGGCGGACCCGGAGGGGAAGGCTAGTGTTATCGCATATCAGTATAAGAACACATCGATAGCCCTTCCTTCGCCATCATGATGCTTTATAACTGCTCGGTTAATACTATTAGCGGTTAAGGCGCAAAATCAAGTGAAGGATTAGCCTGAGAAAGCGGATACTGCAAAAGAAAGGTTTAAATTATGCCAAGTTATAATAATAAAAACATCGTGATGCATGAGTTGATAGGCCTTGAGGTCGAAGTCGTTAACAGCAGCGACACATCTCAGATCGGCACTTGCGGTACAGTAGTAGACGAGACAAAGAACACGCTTCTCGTAAAAACCAAAGACGGAACTAAAAGAGTCATCAAAAAGATATCAACATTTAAATTCGTTGCCGACAAAGATAAGTTCATCGTTGATGGTGAAGAAATAAACTTCAGGCCGCATGAGCGAATCGAGAGGGGGCTGAAGTTTTACAGGAAAAGAGCTTGACGCCTTTTATCTCATCATGTCACGTTAGAATTTGGAGTGATTGTTTGGAATGCACTGATCCGAAATGCCCTGTACACGGTGGGCTGAAGACGCGCGGCGCGGAGATAGAGGGAGTCGTTGTCAGCGCCAAGGCCAAGAAGACGGCCATCGTGGAGCATTCTTATTCCACTTTCCTAAACAAGTACGAGCGTTCATTGAGAAAGAATTCCAGGATCCCGGCATACAATCCTGAATGCATAAACGCCGAGGTGGGCGACACCGTAGCCATAGCTGAGACCAGGAAGCTGAGCAAGACCAAGTCGTTTGCGGTCACGAAGATAATGAAGAAGCACCAGGGCGCTTAGTATGAAGGCCATATCGACTACCGTTTCAAGATCCCTTATACCGGGAAGCGTCATAACGTGCGCTGACAACAGCGGCGCAAGGACGCTCATGATAATCAACAAGATCGGCAAGGCAGGCAGGAAGGGCAGGCTTGCCGCGTCCGGGCTTGGAGACATAGTCATAGCATCCGTGAAGAGCGGCACGCCGGCCTATGTGAAGAAGAAGGTGCGCGTAGTCATAATAAGGCAGAAGCAGCCCATAAGGAGGGCTGACGGGCTCAGGGTCAAGTTCGAGGACAACGCAGGCATACTGGTGACAGAGACAAACCTCCCTGTAGGCACAGAAGTCAAGGGTGCCATGGCCAGGGAGATAGTAGAGAGGTACATAAAACTCGCAGGTATAGCGTCAAGAGTGGTATGATATCATGATAGAAAGCGCGCAACCGAGAAGGCAGAGGCGTTTCAGGTTCAACGCAGGGCTCCACCAGAGGCAGCACTTCGTGCATGCGCACATTGACGAGACGCTAAGGAAGAAGCTCGGGCTGAAGAGGAACGCGGTGCAGCTATCCAAGGGGGACACAGTTAGGGTGGTGAGCGGCTCGAAGAAGGGAGCTTCGGGGAAGGTCACAAAGGTGAGCCTGAGGAGCGGCAGGGTGCTCATCGACTCGCTTATGAAGAAGAACGCGAAAGGCAAGGAGTTCGGGGTGCCTATAAGCGCAAGCAATGTTTACATAACCGACTTCGCGCTTACGGACAAGAGGCGCGCCGCCAAGCTAAAGGTGGCCGCGGCGCCGAAGCAACAGGCGCCGGAAGCCAATGCAGTGAAGCAGGAGCAGGGTGCCGTCAAGGAAGCGGCGGAAGTGAAGTGATTGCATGGGGAACAAGGGCAACAACAGGCACATGAAGGGTTTGACTGCGCCGAGATACCTTGACATAGGGAGGAAGCAGAGCGCGTACGTGATAAAGGCAAGGGGAGGGCGGCACAGCCTGGCCAGGAGCATAGCCCTATCGCTGCTTATCAGGAAGCTCAAGCTGGCAAACACGGCCAAGGAGGCCGGTAGCATAATAAAGTCCGGCAAGATAATCGTGAACAGGAACGTGATTAGGGACGTCAGGTTTAACGTAGGACTTAATGACATAGTAGAAATCCCGGAAGCTAAGAAATGCTATTCCATAAGCATCGACGGCAGGGCCCACATAGATATCAAGGAGACTGCGGAGCCGGATTACAAGGACCAGCTTTTCAAGGTAGTCGGGAAGTACAAGACCGATGGGGACAATGTGATGCTTAGGCTGCATGACGGCAGCGCGGTCAAGGCAGCTGGCAACAAGACCATGGTAAACGACTCGGTGTCGCTGAACGAGAAGCACGCCATAAGCAAGGTGCTCAGCCTGCAGGACGGGGCGCAGTGCTTCGTCATAGACGGGGTGCACGTTGGGACTACCGGGCTTGTCAAGTCGATCACGAAAGGGACGATGCAGACAGAGGCCTCGGTGCTGATAAAGCCCAGGGAGGGCGATGAGTTCGAGACCCTGGTAAAGAACATCATGGTTATAGGCTGATTTAGATGCCTGAGAAAGAGACAGCTGGAAATCCGATGCGCAAGATATTTATAGACAAGGTAGTCATAAACATAGGCACCGGGAGCGAGGCGCCGGCACAGCTCAACGCCAAGAGGCTCCTCGAGATAATATCGGGGGAGAAGCCTGCGGACGAGATCTCCAGGAAGAGGAATCCCGCGTTTAAGATAACAAAGGGCCAGAAGATAGGCGCCTTCGTGACGCTCAGGAGGGGCAAGGCAGTTGACATCGCCAAGAGGCTGTTCGACGCCGTTGACAACAAGGTCAGGGAGCGGTCGATAACGAACAACTCGCTCAGCTTCGGCATAAACGAGTACATAGACATAAGCGGCGTAAAGTACGACCCGAAGATAGGCATGCTCGGCATGAACGTCAGCATGTCGTTCAGGAGGCCCGGCATGCGCGTCGCGCTCAGGAAAAGGAGGCGCGCGTATGTGAGCAGATCGCACAGCGTGATAGCGCCTGACGAGATAAAGGGCTTCCTGGAAGGGAAGTTCAACGTAAGCTTCGTATGATGTGAGTGGATGCAGATAAAGTTGGATGATAGAGCCAAGGGGAAGGGCACGAGGAAGTGCAGGATGTGCGGCACCAGCCGCGGCGTCATAAGGTCGCACAGGCTCTACATCTGCAGGAGATGCTTCAGGGAGGTGGCCAAGAACATTGGCTTCAAGAAATACGGTTGATTGGATGGTAGACCTGCTTTCAGACGCTATAAACGTCATAAAGACCAACGAGCGCATAGGACGCAGGGAGTGCATAGTGCATTCCACGAAGTTCATAAAGTCAGTGCTCGAGGTAATGAAGGCCAACGGCTACATAAACGGCTTCGACGAGTTCAAGGACGGCAAGTTCCCCAAACTCAGGATAGCCCTTTCCAACAGGATAAACAGGATAGGGGTCATAAGACCCAGGTTCGCGGTCGAGAGGAGCAAGATACAGGTCTATGAGGGCAGGTACGTGCCGAGCAGGGATTTCGGTGTCATAATAATGTCCACGCCCAAGGGCCTTATGACTAGCAGGGAAGCCAGGGAGAAGGGCCTTGGGGGCAGGCTGATCGCGTACATGTACTGAGGTGTTCTTATGGAGGGTGAGGTAACGCTTAACATACCGGATAAGGTAACCGTAGACATAAACGGGAACAGGATATCGATAAAGGGAGCGCTGGGCACCAACACCAGGAAGTTCAACGCCAACCTCCTTTCAATAAAGAAGGCATCGAACACCATAGTCATAGAGCCTGCAACAGAGGAGCACCTGCACAGGAAGGCATCCAACGCGGCAAAGGCCGTGGCGAAGGAGATAAGGAACGACTTCGCTGGCGTCGACAAGGATTACGAGGTTAGGATGCAGACGGTGTTCCAGCATTTCCCGATAACCGTAGAGATAAAGCCCGGGGTGGTCAGCATAAAGAACATGCTGGGCGAGCGCGACGTGAGGAAGGCCAATATAATCGGAGCCACTAAAGTCGAGTCCAAGGAGCAGACGCTGCGCGTCTACGGCACCAGCCTTGACGACGTGAAGCAGACGGCGCTCAACATAAGGACCGCGTGCAAGATACGCCACAAGGACGACAGGACGTTCCAGGACGGCATATACTACGCGGCGGAGTGATCGTATGGCACTTAAGAAGAAAACGCATCCGAAGTTCAACGTACCGAATTACGGCGCCAAGAGCAGGAGCAGGGTGCCGGAGAGGTGGCGCAAGCAGAGGGGCGATGACAACAAGAAGCGCATAAAGAAGAACTTCATGGGCGCGGAGCCAACCATAGGGTACGGCAATCCGGAGCAGCTGAAGGGAGTCAGGGAGAACGGGCGCAGGACGGTGCTGGTGCACGACGTCGGCGAGCTGCAGGCGGCGATAGACAACGCCAAGGGCACCGACATAACGCTTTCGAGCTCGCTTTCGTCGAAGAAGAAGGCGATATTCACCAAGGTCGCGCGCGACCACGACGTGCAGGTAACGAACGGTGTGATTGAATGAGCATAAAGCTTACCAGGAGGCTGGCTGCTGAACTCATAGGCAGGGGCGAGACCAGCATAAGGATAAAGAAGGACTCGCTTGAGGACGCCAAGAAGGCCATAACAAGGGACGACGTTAGGAAGCTCATGGCCAGCGGCGGCGTCTATGCCCTGCCTGAGAAGAAGACAATGAGCTTCAGGGCGATGGTGCTGCACAAGAAACAGAACGAGGGCAGGCGGCGCGGGCCAGGCAGGCGCAGGGGCACGGTCAAGGCCAGGGGCGGAGTGGATTACAAGAAGAGGATAAGGGCGCAGAGGAGGGTCCTTGCAGCGCTGAAGGAGGAGAAGGTACTTGAGAACGAGAAGTTCAAGGAGTACTACAGGCTCGTCAAGGGAGGGCTGTTTTCCAGCAAGGCCACGCTGCTGAACAGGATGAAGAGCGACGGGGTGCAGCTGACGGACGAGAAGTTCGAGAAGCTGAGGCACATATGAGAGGTTGACGCTTATGCACAGATTGATAAGGGAAAGGAGGAAGGCCGCGCTTACCAACTACAAGAGGAGGATAGCCCTGCTAAAGGGCGGGTCCCACAGGGTAGTGGTCAGGAAGACCAACAAGGGCATAATAATGCAGATAGTGGGCTACGACCCTAAGGGCGACGTGGTACTCTTCTCCGCCAACTCTTTCGAGCTGGCCAAGTTCAACTGGCCGGCGCGGTCGAACATGCCCACTGCGTACCTGACCGGGCTGCTACTGGCCAAGAAGGCCAGGGCCGCAGCTAAGGACGAGCTGGTGCTAGACATAGGACTGTACAAGCCAGTGAAGTCATCGGTGATATTCGCGGCTGCCAAGGGCTCCATAGACGGAGGCCTTAGGATAAAGGGCAGCATAGAGGTGGACGAGGGGCGCATACGCGGCGACCACATAGCGAAGTACGCCAGTACGCTCAAGGCTGGAGGGGCCAACAGGCAGTTCTCTGCCTACAACGAGAAGAAGGTTGACCTGGCTGGGATGGGCAGGCTTTTTGATGATGTTAAGGATAAAATAATGAGTGTGTGATTTGATTGGCCAACATGCGTAACAATTACCGTAGGGACAGGCGGAGGGAGGAGATGGCCCCGCAGTTCAACATAGAGCAGTGGGAGCCGAGGACCGAACTCGGCAAGAGCGTCAAGGCCAGGCAGGTCACCTCGATAGAGCAGATATTCAACGAGGGCAAGCACATAACTGAGTCTGGTATAATAGACGCGCTGCTGCCAAACATCAAGAGCGAGATTGTCGAGATAGCCAGCGTGCAGAGGATGACAAAGAACAACAGGAAGGCCAAGTACAGGGCCACGGCCATAGTGGGCGACGGGAACGGGCACGTGGGCGTGGGCGCGGCCAAGGACATAGAGGTCAAGGCGGCCGTCGACGCGGCGATAGACACAGCGAAGTTCAACATAATACCTATAATACTGGGATGCGGATCCTCGCAGTGCAGCTGCGGGACCAAGCACAGCCTGCCGCTCATAATGAAGGGCAAGTGTGGCAGCGTGGAAGTCATACTCAAGCCTGCTCCCAGGGGACTGGGCGTGGTCGCCAACAAGCCGGTCAAGAAGATGCTGGAGATGGCTGGGGTCAAGGACCTATGGAGCTTCTCAAGGGGAAGGACTAGGGTAAAGTACAACTCGCTGATGGCCACCTATAGGGCGCTTCAGAACATAAACTCGATAAAGAACATATCCTCGATAGCCAAGAACTACGCCAACAAGTGAGTCTTTTCCTTCGAGGCGCGGGATGCAGGGATTGATTTCCTATTTGCAGGTCATGTCTTTAGCGGGGGCAGCCACTTGTCTGTGAAGCTCCTCCTGCGCGATTTTGACCAGGTGCGCGATGGGCTTATGTACGTACCATCGAGTATGCGGGCGAGTTTCTGGGTGCCGTCCATGTTTATGTGGCTCATGCATAGCTGCTTCTTGGTCTTCTTGCCGATCTTTATCGCAAGATTCCAGCAGTTGGGCACTGCGCATTTTGCAAGCATTATCTCCCTTAGCTTGCGCGCCTCGTCCTTGTTCATTATGCTGCCTTTCCTTAGGCCTGCCATATGATGGGTTTTGACTGCATCTTATTTATTTATGCGCGTTGGCCGCGATTCGCTTGGTGAACGGCGCGGCGATGCGGACTGAATCAGCAGGCGCAGTAAAAGGCGCGCAAGCAGCGGAAACCTCCAAAAGGAATCCCTTAATAACTAATGCTTTTCCTATTATATAACTGAAGGGGAATGAGGCGATTGTTGCATGGAGGCCAATGTAGCGATTTCGGGCAATGAAAAGACCATCGATGCTTACGTGGCAGGGCTGTCCAAGCTGTACGGGCAGGAGCTGGCGGCACAGGCGGCCGGACTGCTGAACGATTACTCCGGCAACAAGGAGGCAGTGAAGGGCTTCATCGAAGCCATTGACAGGTACCTAGTCGACACGAAGTTCATAAACAAGGTGGACGACCCGAAGGCAAACCTGATAGACGCGGTGAACGGGATAAGGGCGTGCGGTGCGACCAGGCAGATGTTCGATCTTGTAGGGAGCATGCAAAGCGACGCTTCGACAAGCAGGAAGATCGCGCGCAACATCATGAGGTATACGCTGTACAAGACAGGCGAATCGGCGGACACTGCAGCATCGGCGAATACTGGCCTGCTGGAAAAGGCCGAGTACGCGGCGAGATTCTGCAATGCCACGATGCTGGTTTACAATGAAATAGGCACCGTGTACCACTTCCTGCTGGCCGGCACGGGCAAAAGCCCGCCGCAGTCCAGGATAGTGCTGAGCTCGCAGAGGCCGTGCGGCGACCTCGCTAGCGGGGACCTCGGCGAGTGCCAGAGCAGGGTCAACGGCGCGGGATTTGACATCAGGATAGAGGTAGACCAGAGCGATTATGAGCTGAGGTCCACGCTGTGCCACGAGGTATACCACAGCCTCCAGGACGACCGCACATCCAGGCTGCTGCATCCGGAAGTGCAGAATTACCTGGTCGAGGGCGGGAGCGTGTTCGCTGAATCCGCGTTCGACGAGATGGGCGCCGCGGCCGGCGGTATGGCCAGGGCAGTGGTGGGCAAGTTGATGGAGAGGATATCACACTATGACGAGGCGCGGAGGGTGGAGGATGCGATGCCTTTCTTAGGCAGGGTATTCGACGCCATGGCCGGGGCGGACACGCTTAGGCATGCCTCCAAAGCGCTCAGGGAGATAAGATTGAACAGGCCGGAATCCGAGATGGGCACTTATAGGCCTTACTCCGTGGGGCCCGGTCTGGCCCTGCTGGTCTTCGCCTACAACGATTTCGACGTTGAAAAGACGCTTAAGGACATGCTGAAGCCCTATGACGAGATAATGGAGTGGCTCTACGACAGCATAAAGGCCGACAGGGACCGCGAAGCCCTGAAAAGGATAGGCGCCGCATTCATAGGCGGTGCGATACGCGGGTAGGTGGTCTTTTGGACTTCTCCGGTTGGAAGAGGAAGCTCGAGAGCGAGGGCGTATACTGCGCTAACCAGCCGCTGGGCCCGTACCTGTCGTTCTACATAAGAAAGACGATCAGCGGGAGGATAGACTACGCAAGGCTGTTCGGAATACTGGACAAGGCCATCGCAGTAGCAGGCGCGCGCGTGCGGCTGGACAGCGCTGGAGGGGAGGGCTACGAGCTGACAGTGAGCCTGCCGGCGGCCGTGAAGATGGACATAGAGCCGGATCCGGAAAATCCGCCCAAGGCCGATGAACTGCTGGAGTACGCCGACGAGAGGCTGGCCGAGATGTACGACGAGGGCCTGGAGGACGATGCGACAGTCAAGAGCAGGCTCGAGCAGATCAGGGGCATAAAGCGCGAACTGGAGGACGCAGACTACTGCATGGCAAGATAGGTCATCCTGCGGCAAGCGTGGAGAGGTTGTTCCTCAGCCATTTCCTGGTCTCCTTGTAATCAGGCAGTATCGACGCAACCAGGGCCCAGAACCTCTCCGAGTGGTCCCTGAATTTTGTATGCGCCAGCTCGTGCACTATTATGTAATCCAGCATCCTCTGGTCCGCGTAGAGCATCCTGAAGCTCACCATTATGGAGTTGTCGGGCGAGCAGGAGCCCATCACCTTTGATGCGGCGCGTATCGTCACCTTCGGGATCACGCTGTGGAAATGCCTGTCGTTGAAAAACGCTACGCGCCTCTCCAGTTCCTTTTGCACCTCCATGGAGACATGCCTTATGACAAGCTTGGCCGCGAGCGCATCGGCTTTCTCCTTCCGGTACGATGCCGGGACGGTGACGGCGACCACGCCCGAATCGAAGGAAGAGTGCGCCGCGCGCGCGCCTGCGGATGGTTTTATGCATATAGTAAAGGTCCTGCCCAGCATGTTTAGCGTCTGGCCGTCCCGGAATGCCAGCTCCCGCATCTCGGCGTACCTGTTGGGGTTCTTCTCTATCGAGCGCCTTATCCTCCTGTACAGCAGGTCGGACACTGCCTTTGACCTTATCGGGCCCATGTGCAGCGGCAGCTCTATGACGACGCAGTCATCCCTTACCCTGGCATAGGCGTTCCTTATCCTGCGCCTCTCTAGCCTGACTGGCAGGTTCCTGCCCGGCATCTCTATCGGAGCGAAGTCCTGGATCGTTACCACCGGCACTGCGAAAAGGTTAAATCCTTTTGTTACAGAATTGTTATGCTGATTTATTCCGTTTCTTCTTATATATATGTGGTAGCATGAGTTTTGACAGTCAAGGATTGGTACTGCCGGGGGAAAGGCTGGCGACGGAGGAGGAGTTCATATCATCGTCCAACACTTACATAGAAAACGGACAGATATACTCGGCGATAGCGGGCAAGGTCACAGTTGCGGAGGGCAAGATAAGCGTCCACAACCAGAACAAGGAGATAAAGAAGCTCAGGAGGAATATGCTTGTGCTGGGAACCGTTACCGACGACATGCGCGCGGTGCTTTTCGTAAAGCTCGACAACGTCGTATCCGAAGGCAGGGAGTACATGGCGCTCAAGGACGGCAAGATACTGCTGCCCAAGGAGCGGCGCGGGCCCGACAGGGGGGGCTTCAGGGGCGGGCCGCACAGGCCCATGCATGAGAGGCCGCAGCCGGCGCCCAAGCCGTGCGGCGTGGGAGACGTCATACTTGCCAGGGTGCTGGGGGAGGAAGACGACACGTACGCGCTCAAGGTGGACGAACCTGAAACCGGGGTCGTATACGCCGTGTGCGAGGTGTGCGGCGGGGAGCTCGAGGAGGGCCACAGCGGGGACAGCTTCCAGTGCAAGAGCTGCAAGCATGTCGAGTACAGGAAGATAAGCAACCTTTACAAGAAGCCGAAGCAGATCGAGGATGCGCTTACACATATAGAGGTGGGGAGATGAAAATCAACGTGATAAAGAACGAGGCGAAGGAGCTTGTGCTAGAGTTCGAAACGAGCGATTTCTCGATACCCGACCTCATAGCTGGGGAACTGCTCAAGAACGAGGACGTGGAGTTCGCAGGGGTGGCCAAGGACCATCCAGAGACAGGCAAGCCCACGCTCAACCTCAAGACCGATAAGAAGAAGGCGCAGGACGTGCTGGAGAAGGCCTTGAAGAGCATAGACGACGAGTTCGAGGACCTGCAGGGCCAGCTAGCTAAGGCGAAATGACTCATTCTGACGTGAAGGGCGGAGCAAGGATACTCGCCATAGCCTGCGGGCCGCTAAAGGCGCGCAAGGCCCTTATGGTCGGCGTGGTAGGCAGGAGCGGCGGCATCGTGGAGGGCATACTGTCATCTGAAATCACCGTCGACGGCACCGACTCCACTTCAGGCATAATAGGCATGCTTGGCAAGTCAAGGTTCAGGGACCAGGTGAGGCTGCTGGCGCTCAACGGCATAGCCATGGCAGGACTCAACGTCGTTGATGCGGGCGCGCTCGGGGAGGCGCTCGGCACCAAGGTATTGCTCATAACTAAGAGGAAGCCAGCAAGGCCCAGGCTCCTCAATGCGCTGAAGGCGTTCTCCGGCAGGACAGGAGCGCACGTGGAAGGCAGATTGGGGTTGGTCAAAAAACCCGGTGCGCGGATTGAATTGAGGGAAGGCGTATACGTGCAATCCTACGGCGATATTGGAGACGGGGCAATCAGGGCTTCATACGGGCTGCTGCGCCTGGCGCACATGATTGCTAGCGGGATAAGCATCGGGGAATCCAGAGGCAGGCTATGAAATTAAAATACAGGGAACGTCCGGGTGTTGCCGTATGCCCGAGATGCGCTTTCGCGCACAATAAAACACTCTGCGTTGGGATATGATTTTACCGGAAGGGAACCAATAAAGTATATATATGTTCACGTAAGAACTCTTAATTACCTTTTTTGTCGGCTTTGTTGACATTACAGTCTTTTTAATGAAAATTCCTGCTTGGAATTGGATGTAGTCTTGAGGCATGCAGAGAGGAAAAATCGCACAATTGCTTAAATTTTAATATGTACGACTGTGACTCCAGTCGATGCTGCTGGAGGACACTGCTATCAGATTTCGACAGCCATGCAAGTTAGCTCAGCGGCTTCGTTGGGCGGCGTACGGCTCAGTAACACGTAGTCAATCTACCGTAAAGAGGTGGATACCCTCGGGAAACTGAGGTTAATACACCATAGGATAGGGCATCTGGAAGGAGCCCTAACTTAAAGGTGCGCGAATTGCAGCGCTACTGCTTTACGATGAGACTGCGGCGGATCAGGCAGATGGCGGGGTAATGGCCCACCATACCAATAACCCGTAGGGGATATGAGAGTATAAGCCCCGAGAAGGGCACTGAGACAATGGCCCTAGCGCTACGGCGTGCAGCAGGCGCGCAAACTCCACAATGCGCATACGCGTGATGGGGGGAATCTGAGCGGCCCACTTCGGTGGGCCTTTTGCCAAGTCCAGTCAGCTTGGCGAATAAGTGCTGGGCAAGACCGGTGGCAGCCGCCACGGTAATACCGGCAGCACAAGTGGTGTCCACGATTATTTGGCTTAAAGCGCTCGTAGCTGGCCGATGCCGTCTCATGTGAAATATTGGCGCTCAACGTCAATGCGTGCATGAGATACCCATTGGCTAGGGAGCGGGTGAGGTAAGGGGTACTCATTGGGGAGGGGTAAAATCCTGTAATCCGATGAGGACCAACGGTGGCGAAGGCGCCTTACCAGAACGCATCCGACAGTGAGGAGCTAAGGCTAGGAGAACAAATCGGATTAGATACCCGAGTAGCCCTAGCAGTAAATTATGTAGACTCTGGTGTTGCAAATGTCTAGAACGTTTGCAGTACCGTAGCGAAAGTGTTAAGTCTACCGCCTGGGGAGTACGGCCGCAAGGTTGAAACTTAAAGCAATTGGCGGGGGAGCACCACAAGGGGTGGATGCTGCGGTTTAATTGAATTCAACGTCGGAAACATTACCAGGAGCGACGGCAGGATGAAGGCCAGACTAAAGATCTTGCCTGACGAGCCGAGAGGTAGTACATGGCGATCGTCAGCTCGTGGTGTGAACTGTCCGGTTAAGTCCGGTAACGAGCGAGACCTTCGCTAATAGTTGCAACCTGGTTAGAGATAACCAGGGCACTCTATTAGGACCGCCTCTGTTTAAAGAGGAGGAAGGAGAGGGCAACGGTACGTCAGTATGCTCTGAATCTCCTGGGCTACACGCGGCATACAAAGGTTGGCACAATGAGATGCAATACCGAAAGGTAGAGCCAATCCCCTAAAACCAACCTAGGTTCGGATTGAGGGTTGAAACTCACCCTCATGAAGCTGGAATCCCTAGTAATCGCTTGTCATTATCGAGCGGTGAATCTGTCCCTGCTCCTTGCACACACCGCCTGCCAAGTCACCCAAGTGGGGTCCTAGTGAGGCAGTGCCTTCGGGCACTTTCGAGTTAGGGTTCCGTGAGGAGGGCTAAGGCATAACAAGGTATCTGTAGGGGAACCTGCAGATAGATCACCTCGAATATTTTAGTGTGCAGAGTCTATGCGATTTTCCTTGCATAAAGCCTCAAGACTACGTCCTTTTTCATCGATTTGATGCATTGATAGCGCATCATTTTCCTTGCAGCATGCTTATCCATGTATATATGAAATCGGTCAGCTGATTCTGTGTAGCGTTACCGTATAAGAATATCTCAAATGTATATTTTGATATTTGCCAAATCACATAACTTTTGGTTTCAAAAACTCCTCCTTGCCATACAATATATCCTGCCATCTCTATTGCCATAGTTTGCTTGAATGCCACCCAATATTTTACTATTTTGGGCCTGTAGAAATCCTCTCATAGAATTTTCGTCGATACATGGCTAGGTATGAAAAAGCGCAGAAAATATGTCGTCGAGACAGTAACGCATTACCACTTACCACTTACCCTTATGTACCTGTATATGTTGTAAGCTATGTCCTTCAGTCTCTGCTCCTTTTTCTTCATCCACCACTTTTTACCGGTGAGTTCCTCGCCCATTTTAGTCTTCTCCACAAAGTTTACCGTTTCTACCTTGCTCCTTCTATGATACATTTTATTCGTAAAGTACTTTCGCAATTTCTTCCTGTACCCACCCATCTCTTGTCCTACTTACTGGAGTGCCCTCCCATTGCAAAGGTATTATCGATTTCCCCACCATACCCTAGCAGTTCAAACAACAAATCGGGCACGTACCGGTATACCATGTCTTCGTATGCCATGAGGCACATCAGAAGGCAGGGCATTTCATGGCAGAAGAAACTGGCGATGTAAACGCGGTGGATACCACGGGCTTCAGCCCGTGGAGGAGGTCATATTTGGTGCTCTCGATTTCACAATTTCTAAAAAGATTTTTGGCCTATAGCTCCTTTTCGTATATCCTGTTTATGTCCCTTACCTTGTTGTCCCAGTTGAAGCTGCGCGCATAGCCCACCTTTTTCGCTTCTAGCGGCCTCTGCCTTTCCATGAGGCGCTCTGCGATTCCTACAAGGTCCTCAAGCGAGCCTTTGTAAGCATACCTGGTGACCTCCTCCGGTATGTGGGCGCTCTTGAGCGTAAGTACCGGCGTGCCAGAAGCCATGGATTCCAGTATCGGTATGCCGAACCCCTCGCTGGTTGACATGTGGGCCAGGGCCACGGCTTTGCTCAGATAGCCCATCATCACGCTGTCAGGGGCGGACTTGTGGACGACTACATTGGCTGCGCCTCCCGCGTTGCTTCCACTTACCAGCTCTTCAGCATTATGCGTCGATGTGAATATGTGGAGCGCGGCGTCCTCATGCCCCGCTTTCTGGAAGAGCGACATGAATTCCAGCAGGCCTTCTATATTCTTGTTCCTGTACTCCACTGACCCTACATAAACGAAATCCCTCCTGGCCCCTGTCCACACCTTCGACTTGAGGAAGATGTCGTCAAGCCCGTCTGCGACCACGTAGGACGGCTTCTCGCTGCCGAAATACGCCTCCCTCTCCTTCTGCGTCTGAGTGCTGACGTCCAAAAACACGTCAGCGCTGCGGTGCGCCTCCTCCCAAAGCGCTATCTTGAACCTGTACTTCAGCCAGTGCAGCCCTGACGAATGCCTGAGCCTGTCGTACACTAGCATGTCGTTCCACTTCAGCACCTTGAGCCTGGCATGGGCCTTGAACATGGTGGCGTGGTCTGGCGCCATCGAATGTATTATGTCCGGCCTTACGCGTCCGACCTCCTTCAAGGCCCTACCCTCGCCGAAAACCTTGGAAAGTCCCTGTGCCAGCGGGTTGTTGTACTTCCCTGTGAAGTCCTTCAACGCCAGTTTCCCAACGCTGCGTATCCTGCCCATGTGCGTGTATATCTCGTATGAGGCGCGCCCTATGCCGTCAACGTCCTTGGCATCGAACTCCTTTGAAACTAACAGCACTTTAATATTATCGCGCATATATCTAGGCTATGGCATCCAAAGCTTAAAGCGTTTTGCATGCTTCGGCAAGGTCATATCGATGGGACGAAAAAAGCTCTACCTTATAGGGATGGATTCGGCACCGCTCTGGATAATAAAGGACTTCTATAAAGAGTACAAGATGCGCGGATTCGGTGAGTTCCTCGACCGCGGCGTGCTCACTGACATGGAATCCACGATGCCGCCGATGACGGGACCATCATGGCCGAGCATATACACCGGGGTAAGGCCAAGCGAGCACGGCGTGCCTGAGTTCTTCAGGATGGAGCCCAACTACACCAAGAGCGTGGTCTACTACGACCCCTCTATCAGGGCACCGTTCTGGGACAAGTTATCTGCCAACGGGCTGAAAAGCCTTGTCGTAACGCCTGCAATGCTTGTTCAGACGCGTGACGACCCCAACGTTGACATGATTACGGGTTTCCCGCTGCCGGCGAAGTTCAGTTCGGGAAGGGTGAAGGCAGCAGCAGACAAGTACGCGTTCAAGGGCGAGCCGGAGGTCGAGGTCGGGCTGAAGAAGGGCGAGATAACCCTGGAGGAGGGATCGGACGGGTACCTCGAAGGCACCAAGGCGCGGAGCATGGTCAGCAAGGAGCTGATAGATAGGAACGACTACGACTTCGCATTCGTGTGCTTCACCGAGCAGGACAGGATGCAGCACTACGCGCTGAACAAGCCGGAGTGGAAGCGGTGCGTGCTGCCCATCTATAAGGAGGTCTCCGACTTCGTGGAATGGGTGCTGAAAAGGGCCAGGGAGGAGCGGGCCACGGTCATGCTCATATCCGACCACGGCGCGCAGCCCATAAGGAGGAAGTTCCTCATGAACGGCTGGCTCATAAACAACGGCTACTCCGCGATGAGTAAGCGGCTCGAGGAGGACATGAAGCGCACCGGGAAGAAGAGCAGCGTGAAATACGAGCTAAGGGAGACGCTTATCAAGAGCGGGCTCAGGAAAAAGGTCTACGACAGGCTGCCGAGCACCGGCAAGAAGCTGGTCAAGGGCGCGCTGGAGAAGGCGCTGGCCGGCACATCGTCGGGGGACTACACGCGCCTGCACGACTTCGACTACGACATGGGCAGGACGCGGGCGTTCGCTAGCATAGCCAACTGCCCGGTTACCACGATATTCATAAACGACGGGAGATTCGAGAACGGCGTTGTTAATCCTACTGAGAAGAAGGCGCTGAAAAGGGAGCTCATGGCAAAGCTGATGAAGATAAAGGGAGAGGACGGCAAACCGCTGATGGTCGGTGCATACGACGCCGACGAGTACTACGAAGGCACCAGGCTGTTCATAGCGCCCGACATAATGGCAGAGATAAGGCCTGGCTACATAATAGACGCATTCGGCTATCTGAAGAGCGGGGGCCTTTTCATGGATCCCGAGCCTCCCAAGAGCGGGGACCATATCAGGAACGGGATATTCGGGGCGGTGAGCTATGGCAGCAGGCTCGATTATGCCGGGATAATGAAGAAGAAGCTGTACGTCTACAACGTGGAGCCGACGGTGCTGAAGTACTTCGGCATCAGGAGGGACAACGACAAGAGGTACGGTCCCATATTCTAAATATAGCGTATGCGTATAAGGTCCGCGTAGCCCGACAGCTTCGGCGCGATGGCTTCTCCGTGCAGCTGCATGTTCGCTGTGTCTATCAGCGAGTTGTTGAGTCCTATCGCGCGGCGCAGCGCATCGTCTTTTCCGCCGTCCGCTTTCAGCATCACCTGCACTATGTTGGGCCTGAACTTGGCGGTGTCGTTCCCAGTAGACTTCCTGCTTGAGTCGCTCAGGCCCATGAAGTTGAGTATGTCATCGCGCATCTGGAATGCTATTCCGGCGTACTTGCCGAATTCGTACAGCTTCGAGGCCAAACCTGGACTTTTGGCGCATACCGCAGACACGCTTGCAGCGGTCCCTATGAGCGATGCGCTCTTCAGGGTCGCGACATTCATGTAGTCGCTTACCTTGGGCACCTTCCTGCTTCTCTGGAATTGGAAGTCGAGTATCTCGCCCGCGCACATAGACATGGCCGCATGCGATATCTCGTCTATCACCGCGGGCCCGTATTTCGATGACAGCAATATCGACTTCGATATGAGCGCGTCCCCGGCCAGTATGGCGGCTTCGATGCCGTACTTCATATGCACCGCTGGCCTGCCCCTCCTCACAGCGTCCCTGTCTATTATATCATCATGCACGAGGGAAGCGGTGTGCAGCAGCTCTATCGCCGCCGCCAGGTCTATGAAGTCGGACGGCTTCTTTCCTATCGCAGAAGCGGAGATGAACACAAGCGCAGACCTTATATATTTGCTTCTGGCAGAGACCAGGTGCATCGCCGCCGCGGAAAGCTGCGGGTTTATGAAGTCCCTCGTCCCGAGCGACCTGAGCCTTGCCGAGGCCCTGCGCATGCTCATTTTTACCTGATACGGCAAATCGAGGTCAAAGCTGGTGTCAATCTTTATCATCGAACCATGCCGCGCTTGGGGTAGATGCGCATGCTGCCTTAGGTGCATTGCGTAGAGGCAGCGCAAAGGTGAAGGCCGGGTTTGTTGCGCATCCGCTTATATAAGGTGCAATAATGTTATAATACCTTTTATTCCGGATATCGGAGCGGGCCCTTATGGCGGGCCTGGAAATTCGGCACGGCGAAACGGAACCATAATTAAACTTGCCGCCAAAACTGCTTTACTAGCGGCCGATCGTATGATAGCTCTGAGATGCGGATGCATGATAAAGGACAACGGGACGTTCGAAGTCGGTGACCACTGCAGGAACTGTACGGAATGCAACACGGTCGCGCGGATCCATCCATTCGGCAGCGGGCGGCTGCGCGAGCTGACGCAGTGAAAGCGCCGTATGCCGGCGCTATGAAATGCTCGCCACGCCCTTGAACGACGCCAGCTGCTGGCCCACTTCGTCCGCCGAGTTGAACACCTCTATCTTGACGCGGTTCCGCTCGGCCTTCTCCAGGACCGCCTGGATGCCGCGCTCGCCCAGCATGCTGTCATTAACAAGGACGGCCTTCGCCTCGTAGTCCTCTATCGCCTTGGATACGCCTTCTGCGCCGTACTTGGATCTCCCGACCGAGAGCCCGGTAAGGAACTGCTCCATCAGCGCGAACTCCTGCCTTATCCTCTCGCGCTCCAGTATCCTGCCTACCCTGTCGCTCCTTATGAGCTCGTATATCCCCGTGCGCTCGGTGTTGCTGGCGCCCTCAAATATGAACCTCTTGGACGGCTTCTTCAGGTCGCCTGCATCCTCCATCCTCTTCTTCACGTCCTCCTTGGTGAAGCCGGGGCCGGCTATTACTACCGTGTCGGCCTTCATACCAGTGGCAAGGGCTATTATGGCGTTGAAGTACTTGGTCTCAGTCTCGGTGAACTCCTTCTGGCTCATCCTCTTGCTGAGCCTGCTGTACACCTCGTTGCCGAACTGGACTCCGTAGCCCAGCAGGTAGGCCGGCAGCGCCTTCTCCTCGTCCGCGACTATCAGGCCCAGCCTCGGCCTCTTCGAGTCCGATACTGCGTTCCTCAGCACGTCTATTATGTAGTCGTGCCAGTGGGCCTTGGTTATCTCGAGCTCGTCCCCGGGCGCTATGTTAAGGGTGTGGTAGCTGTTGAGCCTTATGTAGTCCATCGGCTTGCCCTCCACTATCTTGCCCATGACCCTGAGGCGCTCCGCGTTCTTGTCCAGCTCGGTCCTCTCCAGCCTCAGCCTCACCACCACGTCCTTGAGCTCGCCTACGTCGCTCTCGCTCGACCTGAACCTCCTTACGCTCTCCGATTTCACCAGGTCGTCGGGGAACAGGATCCGCTGCAGGGTCCACAGGTCCTCCAGCGTGTCCACTCTGAGCTTCATGGAGCCTGCGCCTTCGTAGAACCTTATTATCTTCATGGGACATAGGGATTTGGCACAAGCATTTTAAAAGGCTTTTACTAAATGCATATGTGCCCGCATGTACGGTCTTGTCTACGCAGTTGTCTCATCAGGCTCCGGTTTCTACGCGTACGCGATGCAGCTAGTATCCAGCTACGGCGTGCTGGCGGTGTTCATACTCATGGCCTTGGAGGGCTCTTCCCTGCCGATACCGAGCGAGGTCGTTCTGCCGCTCGCTGGCGGGCTTGTCGCAGCAAACCCAAGCGCCTTTAATTTCTGGGTCGTGCTCGCCGCGGCCATAATGGGCAGCACAGTGGGTCTTGCAGTCGACTACTACATAGGCTACTTCATAGGCAAGGACATAGTCTACAAGCACCTCAACCTGTTCAGGGTGAAGAAGAGCACCCTTGACAACTTCGATGAGTGGTTCGACAGGAACAGGATCGCGGTAGTGTTCCTGAGCAGGTTCATACCGGTGTTCAGGACCGTAATGAGCATCCCCGCAGGGTTCGCCAGGATGGACAAGAAGGCGTTCTTCGCGTATTCCATAGCCGGGACCTGCATTTGGGACATCGCCCTAATGGCCATCGGCTTCTACACGGTGAATTCTACAACCACACCGTCGTCCGCTATATTCGCAATGACTATAGCAGGGGTTATGGTGTTGGCGGTTTACCTCATATACAAGTATTCCAAGGTGCATTCGCGCAGGAATAAGTAGATTCTCATCAAAAATAATTCCATGCTTGATTCGCTTGCTTTGTGGCTGGTGTGATGCAGAAGGAGTGGGAGAAGATCCAGAAGGAACTAGGGAAGGCGCCCAACAAGGGAGACGCCCCGATACAGGGCCCGCAAGAGGCCGAACAGTCAAATCGGCCTGGACTTCTGGAGCGGCTGTCCGCATTCGGGCCGCAGAACAGGTACGCGTTCGCCGCAATGTTCATAGCAATAATAATAATCGCCATATGGCTCAGGCTGGGCATGGTGCAGTATCAGGGCTTCTTCGAGCCTGACGGGTTTTTCCATTACTCCGTGATAAGGGCGGCAGTGGCCAACGGGTTCAATGTACCGCTGACCCTCGGCATCTCCGGATGGCCGCAGCATAATGCTGTGACAGAGCCGGTAGGGCTGTACCTAGTCACCCTGCTGCCTTACATGGTGTTGCAGTATGCCGGCGTGAGCTACTACACAATAATGAGGCTGGTGCCTATCGCATTCGGGATACTCGATGCGGTAGGCGCATATTTCCTGGCCAGGCTGCTGCTGAAGAGCAGGGTTCTCTCCCTCCTGGCCATGCTGCTGGTCGCTGTTTCCAGCGGAGACATCGCGAGGACCGCAGCGCTGATATACAGGGGCGACAGCTTCGTCACGATATTCGTCATAGCCGCGCTTCTGCTGGCCTATCTGGTGTTCCGTTCGGAAGGCCGCAAGCGGTACGCCTGCGCAGCCGGTTCTGGCGTCGCGCTGAGCCTTGCGGCTGTCGTGTGGGGCGGCGCCTCGTTCGCCTTTATCGTTTACCTAGTAGCCCTGCTCCTGCTTGTGGTCTACGCCTTCGTGGCCGACAACAAGCGCCTGCTCGAGGACGGCGTCCTTGTGGCCGCGTCGCTGTTACTGGCGTACCTGCTGGAGCATCTGTACATGTCCCTCTACATAATAAGGGGCCACCCCGCGCTTTCCGGCACCGGCTTCTTCGTGTTCTACGTTCCTGTAGCCCTGGGGGCCGTCCTAGCGCTCGTGCTCCTTAAGAGGATGGACGGTATAGGCTTGGTGAGGACGTGGGCAAAGAGGGTTATGCTCGTGGCCTGCGCCTCTGTGGTAGTGGTCGTGGTGATGCTCATATTCTTCGGCTCCTACCTGCAGGACACAGCTAGCGGCGGAGGCATACTGCTGTCGCAAAACGCGCTGCTGTCCACAATACAGGAACTCCAGCCGCCCACTTATGCCTTCCTATGGACCAGCTTCGGGTTCCAGCTGTACCTGGCGCCCATCGGCGTAGTCCTTTTCCTGCTGCTCGCAGGCGCAGTGGACCCGGGCCGCAGCGCGCAAGAGTCCGGCACGGCTGGCAACCACACGGTCATGGTAATTGCAGTTATAATCTATTACATGTCTGCATTCTTCGCCAGCTACTCAATAATTTCGTTCCTCCCTACGGCAAACGAGCAGGCCACAGTTTTCACGTACATGGAGCTGATACCTATAGCGTTGGCCCTGGCCCTGCCCCTGCTGGACCGGCGCATCAGGGCCACCTCTGGGCTCAGGCTAGGGCAGCGCGGGATGCTGGCAGGGTTCGCCATACTGATCGGCTACCTCGCAGTGACCTTCTATCTGGCGATAAACGCGCAGAGATTCAATTCCCTCGTGTCCGTGCCGCTGGCGATATTCTCGGCATACGGGGTCTACGCCGCGTGGAAGCTGCTTTATGACGGCGCCGGAAGCATCAAGGTCTGGGTAGGGACCGCCGCAGCAGTATTCGTCGCCGTGGTATTGATATACGGCATATACATAACTGCGGTCGAATCTATGTATACTGCGCCGGCCGACGGAATAAACACGCAGTTCCTCCAGGCGATGTCATGGATGAAGAACAACACCGCCCCCAATGCCACCGTATTGGCGATCTGGCCGGACGGCAGCGTAGTCGAGGGCTGGGCCAACAGGACCAGCCTCATGGACAGCGTGGGCGGCCAGACCGCAGACATAATATTCAACTACTCGGACTTCCTGTTCAGCACTGACAACAGCTCCAAGTTCCTGTACCAGTACGGCAAGCCGCAGTATCTCATAGGGAGGGAGTTCTGGCTGCAGGAACTGGGCGGCATAGCTACCGAGGGCAACCTGAGCAACACCATGAGGCCCGAATTCGGCTACATCAACTTCAACGGCTACAGCGAGCAGCAGAACTCCACGTATAGGGCGTTCATCTACACGTCCATCAATTACACTGCGCTGCTGCTAGTGCCATCTTCCAGCCAGGCCCAGAGCGGATCGAGCGTGAAAGCATACATAAAATGCAATAAGCCGTGCCAGGGAGGCTCCGAGTCCTTCCAGCTGATGAAGAACGTGATGTTCTACAACTCGTCCGACGGCAACTACAGCGAGATAAGTTCGCCGTCGAACACTGCGGTGAACCTCACGCTGTTGATACTCTACAACGGCACCAGGACGATAAGCGCCGCAGTGCTGGGTTCCGCGCTTCCAGAGAGCAACCTCTTCAAGATAGGGCTGCTGTGCAGGATAGCGGGGAAGTGCCCGTACATAAACCCGAACGTCACCCTGACTCCGGTGTACCAGAACGGCGACACGACCATACTGAAGGCGACCTACAAGTGACTATCTATTGCTGCAGGCGCGCCCGCCGCCTGGTCGGCCTGCGCTGCCGATTCATGTAGAAGACAATCGATGCAGCGGAGAGCAGCACCAGTATAGCTACTGCGATGCTGACATTGCCGTAGTCTAGCTGGAATATGCCTATCTGGAAGTTCGCCACGCTCTGGTTAGGCGCGTAAGAGTAGTTGTACTCCTGTGTGGGTTGATAAAGTCCGGAGAACGGTCCGCTCTGCGCGTAGAACTCGCTCGCCCCTGAGGAATTTGCTATCGGCGTTTCCATGAAAGTCTGTGGCTCAGGATATGGGTAGCCGTAGTATCTGGCGGTTATCTGATGCGGGCCTATGCCGCACACTGTTGTGCTGAAGCTGAACTGTCCCGTAGAGTTAGTGAGCGTTATGTTCATCAAGCCTACCTGCGATGAGAGCGTGCCCGTGCCGTTTGCCATAGTGGGGATGCAGTAAGCCACCTCGCCGTTGCCCAGCGTCTTTATCGCATTTTTCGGGTCATATATGTTGCAGTCAGGCGGGGATGTCTGCAGCAGGCTCACAGGAGGTGCTGGGCACATGTGGCTCTGGTTGAACTGGGTGGCGAATGTAGTCATGTTGCCTTCAAGTGCGCCATACAGCCCCTCGCCGACAGGCGCCGCAGTGCTGTTGGCAGGGTCGGCTTGTATGCAGCCCGTATAATTCAATGCATTGTACGGGAAGGCGCACTTGAGATCGTATTCCAGATACGCTTTCAGCCCCTGAGACAAAGTGCCTCTGGGCGGTTGTCCTATCGGCGGCAGGTCTCCGCCATAAGCCGGATTGTAGAAGTTGAGGTTGTAGTCATAATACAGGTAGATTGGCTTGCCAGCAGGCAGCGGGTGGAAAATCGAGCCAGAGGAGCTCTGCTCCCACGGGGTGTCGAAGCCAGCGGTGCCGTTTATGTACAAGGTGGTCTGGTTGGGCGCGGACACGTTGGGGTGCGCAGTCACCGAAAGCTGTATCGTGGTTATGTTGGCGAAGTCCACGTCGAATGGCATGTACACCGTGTTGTTGAAGCGGTCCACGTAGGTATATATGAGCCTGTTGTAGCCCGGCAGGTAGCTGTTATGGGTCAGGTTGAGGAGCATGCCATTGAGGTGCGTAGACTCGTGGTAGACGGCGAAGAGCTCAACCGGAGGCTTTGGTCCGGTGGCGTTGCCTATGACAGAATAATTGAAACCCGAGGATAGGCCGCCCGGCGGTTTGTTTATCGAATAGTAATATCCGCCTGCTGGGTTTCGCAGGCCTATTTTGCCCAGGCTGGAAGCTGAGCCGCTTTGCGGGAAGCTTTCCTCTATCGCGTAGCCCGGGTATGAACCCTGCATCACATCGTACTGCTGGTATGTCTGGTTCTGGAATCCCTCCAAAGTATACGGGTTTATTATCGGGGACTTGCCGCTCTGCGTTGTGCCGAACGTCTGGTTTACGTATATCTCGCCGAAGACCCTGCTCGTGAATATCGCGTAATTTATGTACGGCGGGATTATCAGCGCAGCATCGGAAAGGTTGACTTCATATGGCAGCCCCAATCCAGACTGCTCAAGATAGGTCGGCCCGCCCTCGATCTGGCCTATTATTGAAGGCTTAGGCGAGTACCGCTTGGTGTCGACCTGCCCGTAGGTGAACTCCGTAGTCGTGGTCTGCGAATCGCTGGCAGGGAACGAGCAATATTTGTGCGAATACGGTTGTGGCGGCCTAGACTGGGAGCATACGTCTATCGTGGTGTAATACGGCCCGCTCTGACTGTAACTGAAGTATGGTGGGTACGGGTATGATGAATAATAATAATCGTAGTACTGATATTGCCATGGCGGGTTTTGTGATTCACAAGTGCTGCCAGGCGGCCAAGGCTGCCCGGCGCTGTTTTTGAGCTGCTCATTAGTGTACGTCTGCGTCAGCTGGTAGGTAACGTTGTAAGGCACCAGCACGTAGCCAGAAATCTTGCTCGTCAGGTTTATCGGTCCGAAATACGGGCTCACTCCTGTGCCCTGATAATTGAAAGTATTATTGCCAAAGCCGGGCAAATTGCTTGCTTTGGTGCCTCCAGGAAATGTTCCGTTGTTGGTCAGGTTGTTGACTCCGCTCTGCGTAGCGCCGGAGCTTCCTGGTATGGCTCCGGAACTGGGCACGCTGGTGGCCGGAGCCAAGAAGACCGAAGGCGTGCCCTGGCTCTCTATATACTCGAACGAGCTAGGCACGCCTGCCACTGGTGGGTGCATGTTAGATATCTCCGGGTTCGGGGTGCAGGCGCTCGGGGTTATTATAGAGTCAGTATAACATGTATACGGCGAATCTGCGCCAAAGGAGAGCTTCGTGTAGTTCTGTATCAGCGGTTTTAACGCAAGAAGCTCAGCAGGTCCACGGGTATTGCTTCCAAATCCATTGTATTTCATTATCACATTTGCTATAATATAATCAGTGCCGTTGAAGTCAGAGGAGAAGCCAATATTGCCCAAGTTAGATTCTCCGTTAACACAGGATGCTCCGCCAAAGAGATCCGACACTTCCTGCGGGTTGCACAATGGCATCAACGGCCCGACTGGCAGGAACCCGTTGTACGTCTGGCTGGTAGGGTTGTTGCTGCAGCCAACCGCGCAGTAGGCTATCGAACTGCCGCTTGATATGCTTATGTTGGCCGACAGAGGCCAGCCGTAAGGCGGAAAACCCACATTCAGGTTGGACTGGCTTGCGGACGTCGTCGCCGCATAATTTGTGGCCGATGGCTGCGTGTCCGCATATGGGAATGCCGCCATAGGTATTTCCTTGCCCGATGGCAGGAAAGCGCGCAGCATCAATATATTCGAATAGAGCGTGGAAGGCCCTGACAACCCGCCGTTGTTGTTGCTAACGCCGAAATACCAGTCGTCCAATACGTATATGATGCCTTGATATACTGCTATACCGAGTGGGAAGTGATTGCCTTCTATGTCATTGGCGCTGCATCCGCTGCTGCAGAAATTCGCGTACGCAGAGGCTATCTGGCTGTTCTCAAACGGCCCCCCATTCTCCATATACTTAGAAATGTTCAAGTTCACTGAGGAGTTGGAATATGAAAGGCTCATGTTAGAGGCGTAGACGAAGGCCTGCTTCGCGGGGTTGGCCGAAGCGTTTACGCCGCCGACCGCGTATACCAGGACGTTTCCGGCATACGGGCTGGCTATATAAATCGCCTGCCCTCCGGGCGATACGGCGAACTCTGATGTATGGAGGAAGTTTGTGACCCCGGTCGCCAGCGGCACTGACGTGTTCACTGCAACCACCTCCTTGTTGTTGTCCTGCACGCTGGGTGGGTGTATCTCCGCTATGCCTATCACGTTGGCTGGATTTGAGGAACTGTAATAAACCTGGCCCATTACGAATATGTCCCCTCCGTAGTCCGTAGCTATCGCAGACGGCGCCAGGTTATTCGTAGCAGTATTGCAAGCTACGCCTGCCCAGCACAGCACCCCGCTTAACGGGTTGCCGTTGACCGTAGATATGACAGAATAATTGGTTATGTACATAGTCTGCGACTGCTCCGCCGTGATATTCGCCCAGTAATTGCGCCACTCCTGCTGCCATTGGCTGCTAGTGGTGTTCGGTGGCAGTGTATTCGGCTCGGTATTGCTCGTGTTATAGTAGCCTTCAGGTATGAATCGCGCGGTATAAAGGATAACGTTAGAGCTGCTGCTCCAGCAGTACACGCAGCCGGCTGTAGAGTTCAAGATGTATACGTAGTCGTTAGGCGCAGAAGTTATGAACGATGGATTGTATATCGAGCCTCCGCCGTATTTGCCTATCGGGCCTGCGCTTATGAGCCCGCCTATCCTCAGCCCTGCGCGTTTTAATGTATTATTAATGGATGTCGAAGCGGTTATCAGGCTTACTTCCGGGCTGCTTAATCCATTAGGGTTAGGATTCGAGAATGCGATTACGTTCAACGGAAACGCAGTGAGTTGGCCTCTGGAGCCAGTGCTGACATTAGCGAACAGTATCGAACCTGTGTCTATCGGGAATGGATCAAGGTTGGTATTGGGATTGAGATAGTTATGCGGGCTGTAGAGGTCGAAGGACAGGTTGAGGTAGGACAAGCCTCCGGGCGATGCAGTAGTGGAAATCGCCGGCATGCTTATGTTGTAAAGGAAATACGGCAAAATTGAGACGTTTTCATAGAATAAAGACGCCTTCGCAACTACGCCCTCCTGAACGTTGTTGCCGACGTCGCAGAAGTAACCTCCAGCGCACCACACAGTGGTGTACTCTCCAGGCGAAGGGCCAGCATATACCACTACCCCGGTTTCAGTCGGCCCGCCCTGCGGCGGGTTCGTTATCTCGCCATCGCCGGATATATAAGTATATCCTGATCCGCATGCCGTGGATACAAGAAAATCGTCGTATAAAGCCCCCAAACAGGCATCAGTATAAAATAATCCGCCATTAGGCGCTGATGTCTGTGTCCATGGCCCGTACGACTGGCTTTCTACTACGAGCTGCGTAGTGCCGGTTTGCGGGAGAGAAGATGGCACTGATATATTGGCGTTCTTTATGGACAGCAGTTGTGCAGTGGATGCGTAGTTGTACGTGTAATTGCACCATACCTGCCATGACTCAGATGCCCGTTGGGTATAATAATTATTTTGGCATGGATTTTTGGCCCCTGGATAATAATTGCAGTCTGTTCCGACATAAAATTTGGCTACCTGGCCCTGGGTAGGTACTATTTTTGAGTTGTTTATTACGAGATGCTGTACGTACGGGTATTGCGTGGTATTCGGATATAAATAAAGCTGGTTTAACTGTTCGGCCTGGTTGTTATTAACCTGGTCCAGATTGGCGTAGTTGGAGTACCATGACCATATGCCATACTGCGATTGGGACGGCTCGCCGTTGTATATGTATGATTTCGAGTCGTAACCGCTGGCAAGAATAGGGCGCAGGCAGCTAGATACAGAACCGCATGTCTCTCCGGAATACGCGATATCGTTCACAGTAGGCCTAGCCAGGTTGCTTGCTACCACCTTGACCTGCGAGGCGGCTGGGTTTGTGTCAGTCCATGACGTTGTAGTTAGTACTCCTATGTTGCTCTGCAACTTATCAGTATTTGCAAGGCACTGATCGCCCCCTATGTAAGCGTTAGGGGTGGCGTTGAAATACTCCACAGTCTCGGTAGGGTTAGGCGCAAAAGGGCATGTTATGAGGTATTGATTTTTGTTGCTCTGCTGGTTGTAGCTTAGCACTGCCGCAGTCACAGGCAGATTCTGATGAACGTTTCCGTATGGAGTGCCGGGTCCCAAAGTATCCTGTGGCCCGGTATACGTTGTATTTATTGTCTCTGATGTATTCACAGAGCAGGATCCGGATGATGAGAGTTCAGAGCCCGAGATCATTCCATACGAGCAGCTATGCGTTGTGGTCGTCGCGTAGGCTATGCTGCCGTACGATATAACCAGTATCAGTTGGGCTAGAAGTACAGCGATAGAGAATATATTGCAAGGCTTTGAATTGCCTGACATGCGCTTTCCTTTTTTGGCGTTTTTGTATTTTGTATACTATTAGCATTGCATATATAAATTGCTTGTAGAGAGCGCTGTGAATCCACCGAAAATACCATGGCTAGCTCTTCCGGGGCCATTGTTTTCAACACTCGCATTCGAACACGGATTAGGAGACCTTAAATACACTTTCAGCCACATCATTAACAAAGCAACTGGACAATGGTGTAGAAATGCAGTGCTACCAAGCTGTTTCATATTTTGCGTGTCTAGTGTAGTTCCTTTAAATATTAAAAAGGGCGACATTGTTAGGCTGTCATTGAATTTTTCGCATGGGCATGTTATAATGAGTTTGCGCGATTTGAGCGAACCTAGCATAAATTACACGTATTCTTACAAAATCCATAGCAGAAAGCCCACGCACTTCAGTCGTGGGATGAATGCGAATGCATATAAGTGTTGCTGGTGAAAGAATGATGTTGGTCTCGCATATGTCTGAAATACGTCCTGAAAAGGACTATCCAGAATTGAGTGCGATATGCCCAAATGAGATGCACTACGGCACGAAATCCGTAGTTGGGAATGTTCCC
>JAJZOR010000004.1 GCA_021811435.1 Microcaldota archaeon
CCTATCTCCTTTTCTATGTTGTCTATCAGGGATATACTACCTAATGGTAGTGTTACGTTGTTCTTCATATAATCAATGAGAATACGTAACCTACCTTATAGGTTTTTAAGAAGTGGCGAACTTAAGTTAATAAGTTTTTCTAGGAAGCGTGCCGGCCAAATCCACCTCTACGACTCTGCCGCCTGGCGTTTCCTCCCTGAATATCTGGCTCTCGAACTTGTAGAGGCGGGAATCCGGCAGGGTCCAGCAATCCCCATGCAGGCCGGCCTTTGCGCACGTCTCGGACAGGAACGTGGCTTCGTCCCATCCCTGCTCTACAGGGACTATGGGCAATAAAAGCCCGGAGTAAATCCCACGCTCTATTATAAGCCCGTCGCGCCCAACCTTTACCGCTTCCATCCTCTTTTCCGGACGGCCTTCTATGACTGTGGGGCTCGATAGCACGCTTATCTCTATAGTGAGCTTACCAAGCTCTGCCGCAGATACCGGGTAGAAGCGCGGATCCTCGAACGCGGCGGCGATAGCTGCCTGTGCTACCGAATCCCTTATTGGCGCGATCGCCTTGGGGAAGCCTATGCATCCCCTAAGCTCCTTGGATGGGTATCTCTCCAATGTGACGAAGATACCGTTCATCTGGTCGAATCCGTCAGCCAGCTTTGGCTGGGGCGGTGCCTCCTGCTTTGGGCCGGAGGTGCGCAGTTCTATCGCGCTCCTTGCTGCCTTCACCAATGCCTCCCCTGCATGGAGGGAGTATACTTTAATAATATCACCGATAAATTAGGGTTGTACCTCTTTATTGGCGAGGAAATATAAAAAGGCGATGCATTGGCTAACTTTTATGCCGGCAAATCCGGGATTGAAATTTATACGGACGGCGCGGCACGCGGCAACCCAGGTCCAAGCGCGTCTGGATTCATAGTGCTGGAGGAAGGCAAACTGCTTAATGAGCAATCGGTATACAACGGACAGGCCACCAATAATTACGCCGAATACAATGCCGTGATTCTCGCCCTCGGGTGGTGCATTGAAAACTTCCATGAGCCAGGGTGCATTGATATAGAGCTTTATTCGGACAGCGAACTGATAATAAGGCAGCTGGCAGGCCGTTATAAGGTGAAATCGGAAGACCTCGCACCGCTGAATGAAAAGGCCGTAGAGCTGATCCACAAATTCAAATCCGTGAAGCTCAACAATGTGCCGAGAGGGAACCTGCACATAACCGAAGTCGACAGGAACCTAAACATCCTGCTCGACAGGCTGGGCCCTGGCAAAGGCGCCAGATAGGCGCTGGTATGGGGCAGTGTCTGCCAAAACATTGGGCCAGTAACATTTTTATATCTCATAGCCCACTATCATATTAGTACAATATTAGTACAACGGTGGAGCATACGGTGGAAAGCAGTGTTCACGGCACCATGAATGTCCATTCCAAGGGCAGGATTAGGGGACAGGCTGTAACTGAATATCTGGTGACATACAGCTGGGTTATCGCCATAGTCGCAGTCATACTGGTCGCGCTTTTCGAGCTAGGCATATTCAGCACGCCTAACGCGCCAGGCGCATGCATAGCTAAAGTCGGGTATATATGTGCAGACCCAGTTTACACCGGCAACGGCATAACCTTCATTTTCGGACAGGTAGCAGGCCAGAACCAGTACTATTACGGCGATTGGGTGTTCGTAGCCTCCGAGAGCCAGCCGATTAACAGCACATCGAACATGCCGCTTGGATTCTTTGGAGGCGCTGAACAAGCGGCCTCGGGGAGCGGCAACGTGCTTACGCCTGGGCAGACCATTGTTGTTAACTTTACCAACTTCGCGCAGGGCAACATAACCCAGAACCCTGCTGTCGGAACGTCGCTATACGGCAATGTGTGGCTCGGGTACTGCACATCGCAGCCTTGCAAACAGCCGGCTTATGTAGTCAAGGTAGCCACGATTTCAGTCCAGGCGACGAAGAGCGGCACTGTGAGCCCTTACGGGAACCTCTGCTCCGTCAGCGGCAAAACCCTGATCTGCACGCTCAACAATCAGACTATAACGTGCGTACTCAACGGCAATAGCGTGATTACGGGCTGCAACGTGCCTCCGCCCACTACGACAACGGTTACCACTACGATATACAACGGCCCGACAACGGATATCTACGTCAATTCGACGGGGCAGTCGGGCATACCCGTTACGCTGGCCGGAACCGAATATTTCACCAACACGACAGTAGCGATGCCTTATCCGCCTAACGCCGTAGTGTCGCTTAACTTCACGAAGACAGTTTACGGCTACTTCGGAGGCTCGAGGGCCAATTTCACTAATTCGACTGGATCGACGTGCACGTTAAACGGGAATGAGACGGTTACCATAACCCCAGGTTGCATGATAAGACTAAACTATGCGCAACAGTATGAGTTTGAGATACTTGAGCAATTGGGATCAGGGATTCCGCAGAACACGACCGCTTATGGATCAATATCGCTTCTCGGAGGCAAGAATGTTGAATGGTTCAGCCCTCACACTAACGTAACGTTCTCAGTAGGTGCTAATCCGGGATATGCATTCACAGGATTTACCGTAGGGTACGGCAGCGGATATAGCGGCGCGGACGTACAGAATCCGTACAAATACTCGAACGGCGGGTCGTTTTCGGAGGGCAGCTGCTGGCCTGGCTGCAATTTCCAGCAATCCTATTCGCCCTCGCAGTCGGTGTACCTTGGCTGGACGACTAGCGGCTGCGGAGGATGCGGCGGGAACGATTATTCGTATACCGTTTCTTATGTGCCTGCGCATGTGAACATGACCGGGGCAATAGTCGAGATAGCGCAATTTTCCAGGACGAACGGCTATCTGCCTGCAGGCGCGCACCAAGTATCTGTATCGTACAGCTATCAGAACTGCACTTATAACTACACGCAGAGCAATAACAACTGGAATAACGGTTATAATGACCGCGATTACTACTACCTTTACTGCAATACCATAGCCAGCGGCACGGAATCTGTGCCGATAACGACGTCCGCGCCTGTGGCGAACTGGTCCAGCGGCTTCGGTGATAACAGGATGTACTATTTCGGCAGCCCTGAAAGTTATTATTACTACTCTAACTCAGGCAATAACTACGGTGATTGGGGCATAACAAATGGCTATAGCGCTACTAATCTTACAATAGATAATGTCTATCCGTTCCACCTGAATGCCACGGAAAGCGCGGTCTATGCATCGATAGATTCGCAGGTGAACAGTTATATATCAAGCCATGCGCCTACTGGCCCTGCGCCGTCGTGGCCGCCAGGAGGCCACCAAACGTGGTACTCTTATTCATATAACTATTTGGGCGTGCCTACGACCCACGGTTTCGCGCTGCCAGGTAACCAGGAATACAGCTACTGGTTCAATTGGGGCAACTGGGGCACCGGCTATAGCAACAGCTACACTGAGGGGTGGGCGCAGTACGACGGCGGATATATTTACGGTCTGGGTTCGTAGGCGTGTTCGATGGGAAGCCCTCTGTTAAAGCTTTTTGCCCTCATCAGCATCATACTCACCGTGCAGGTGGTTTCTTACTACGGCTATGCGGCTAACGTAACACATTATTCGCTGAATGTTTTGGCTAATTCGTCCCATTACAACGGAATAAAACAGGTGCAGGTGACAGGCACCATCTCTCCTGCACCGACGTCTTACAATACGATAGTCAACTTCTCAGTCACATCACCGCAGGATACCCAGATTTACGCTTCTTTCGCCCCGGTCTCGCCTAATGGCATTTTTAAGTCGATTTTTACGACGGGACTTTCGTCCAACTGGACTAACGGGACATACGTCCTATCCGCGGTCTACTTTAACGCAACGGCGAACACAACATTTACATGGACTAAGTCAGCCCTTTCCGGCGGCAACGGCACGGCGACGCCTAAATATTCTATAACCAGCCTTGCCACCAGTTCGCCAACTTACAGCGGAATACAGAAGGTAAATATAACTGGCACGATTTCTCCTACGCAACGGCTGACAGGAGTCGAGACCGTATTTATAGAGGTGGTCGCACCAGGGGGGTTGCAGGCGGACTTTTACAGTGCGGTGCTTCTAAAGGACGGCTCTTTTAACATGAGCTTCATGGCGGGCAACGCATCAAACTGGATAAACGGTACCTACACCGTGGATGCGCGTTACATCAATGCCACAAGAAATACCACTTTCACATGGAAGCAGGCTCTGCCGCCGCGGCCGAAACCTGTGACCAATAATAGCTCCGGGGGCCAGACTCCGATAGCATCAAGTCAAGTGAGCATCAGGTACATAGAAGCGGCCGTCATAATATTAATCGGCATAGCGATTGCATTCTTCTTGAGGAAAAGGAGCGCTGAAAGATACACAGAATGACTGCAACGGTCTGGCATGCAAAATTGCAGCCGATGCTCACGACCAGGAATCGAATTCGTGCCGTTGAGGTTCATGCACCGATTCTTTTTGCCCGAATGTCAGGTAGGCAGTGTGCCAGACGCCCTTGGTTGAAGGCCTCATGCCCTCCTCCCTTACCAGCATGTCCCTTACTATAACCTCTATCGTGAGGATGTTGCCGAACTTGAGCTTTTCCATCTTTGAAACGAATGCCTTGACTTGCTCCATGTGCGGCAGGTACCCGGCGACCAGGCCGCCGGGCTTGAGAGCCTTGTATGCGGGCTTGAGAGCCTTGTCCGAATCCGGCATGTCCAAAGTCACAAGATCGACGTCGGTCTCGGATATCCCCTTGGTCACGTCCGCGTTCTTTATCGCCAGGTTGTCCAGCATCTCGATTTCCTTGTTGCGCTCGGCAATCTTGATGAAGTCGTCCCTCACCTCATAGCTGGTAACCTGCTTGCAGACTCTGGCCAGCGATACGGCCAGCCATCCGCTCCCCGCGCCAGCATCGACGCAGATGCTGTTCTTGCCGACCCCGGAATACGCTATTATTATTCCTATGTCCTTCGGGAGTATGACCTGCGGCCCCCTCTTGAGCTTCCTGTAAGAATATGGTACCAGCATCAAACCGCCTCCTCTTCCACGACCTTCTTGGCTTTCCTCGGCTTCCCTGGCTTAGGTTTCGCCGACCTCTTCGTTTTCCTGGCCTTAGGCTTCTGCCCCTTTTCTTTGGCTTTCGGCCGGGACGCTTCCGCGCGCTCCTGCTCCTTGGGCCTCTCTGGCAGTGCGGTCTTCGCCGCTGCGGCCTCCTCCTGCGGCTTCTCCTCCGGCTTGGCCTGCTGCTTCGCGGAAGAGCTCTGCCAGTTCTTCTTGGTTACGCAGTTTGGATCGAGGTCCATCTCGAACACGCCCTTTGCCCTGCGTATGACCTTCACTATGGGCGTGTGGCAGTGCTCGCACACCTTCCCGGTCGGAACTATCTTGGCGTACTGCGGCAGTGAGTACGTCTGGGTGCATTTCGGGTAGTTCGCACAGGCAACGAACTGCTTGCCGGCCCTGGAATGCTTTATGACAAGGTCGCCCCCGTCGGCTATGCACTTGCCCAATACGTTCTCGCTCTTCTTCATGCCTATCGTCATCGATTGCGATATCTTTTCCTTGTTCTTATCGAACTGCGTTATGGCGTCTACAAGCATCTGCTTGCCCTCGTCTATGACCTCTTTCTCCGTCTTCTCGCCTTTTACTATCCGCTCCATGTCCTCCTCCAGCTGCCTTGTGGTGGACTCGTCCACTATCATGGCTGCGTTGTCCTTGAGCGCCTGATACACGCTCATCCCGAAGCTCGTGACCGTTATGCTGGAGCCGTCTATGTAGCCGCGCTTGAACAGTGTGTCCACTATGGCTGCCCTTGTGGCCTTGGTGCCGAGATTCAGCCTCTCCAGCTCAGCTATGAGGCTAGCCTTTGTATACCTCCTCGGCGGCTGGGTCTGTAGCTCAGGCATTGATAGGTCGCTGAACGAGGCGCGGTCGCCCTTCTTAAGCTGCGGGAGCTCGTTCTGCTTTATGGTAGAGTAGGTGTAGAAATCAAGCCACCCCTGCTTCAGCACCTTGGCGCCGGTGGCCGCGTAGCGCTCCTCGCCGAAAACTGCTATTATCTTGGTGTTCTGCACCGTTGCCCATTCGGCGAAGCATGCTAGGAACCGCCTGACTATGAGGTCGTATATCTTCTCCTCCTCCACAGTGAGGCCCTTCGGCGATTCCCCTGTGGGGAATATCGCAGGATGCGCCTCGTCTATCTTCTTGCCCTCGTTGGGCCTGAATCTCCTAGACGCTATAAGCGCGCCTGCGAGCGCCGCATACCTGGCGCTCTTGGACAACTGTTCTATTATCCTGGGCAACCCAAGGGTGTACGGCAGCTTTTGGGACGTAGTCCTCGGATACGATATGTAGGACCTTTCATACAGCGATTGGGCCATGGCCAGTGTCCTGGAGGGGTCTATGCGGAACACCCTGCTCGCCTCCAGCTGCAGGGACGTGAGGTCGAACGGCGGGTATGGCGGGACATTGCGCTCCGCGCCGTCCGCGCTCTCTATCGACCCATCGCCAGCCTTCGCCTTTGTCGCATCGAAGGCGGCCTGCGCTATGCCTTTATCGAATATGTCGCCCTTGACGTTGATGAATTCCGTGCCTGCTATGACTGCTATGATGCGCCAGAAGGGCTTCGGCACGAAAATGGCTATCTCGCGCTCCTTCCTCGACAGCAACGCAAGGGTCGGCCCCTGCACGCGGCCTATGCTGAGCGGCACCTTGAAGCCGGCTGACGAAACGGCGTTCATGAGCGCCCTGCTCAGGTTTATGCCCCATATCCAGTCGAGTATGTGCCTGGCCTCGCCGGCATAGAAGTTGTTCATGTCCAATGGCGCCATATTTGCGTATGCATCGAGCAGGTCAGGCTTGGTCGTTGTGGAGAACTTCATCCTCTTGGCGTTGACTTCCAGGGAGCCGTTGTTAAGGAATTTTATTATGTTCGTGCCTATCACCGTGCCCTCGAGATCGTAGTCGCACGCGTTTATGAAGACCTCGCACTTGGGCGCGAGGTCGTGCAGCACGTCCAGGTAGTTCTTCGTGTAGGCCGCGAACTTGCTGACCTCGTGGGACGGAGCCCAGCCGACGTCAAGGACAGGGTAGCCGCGCGACGTGCCTATCTGCCTTATGGTGAACAGGTGGCCGACGGCTGCAGCTATGTATATTGTGCCGTCCTTCGTGTCTATCCTGTAGTAGCTGACCCTGCGCGCATCCGCTATCTTCTTCTGCGATCCGTCGCCAAGCGCCAGCGCTAGCCTCAGCGCGACGCTGGGTTTTTCAGCGACTATCAACGTGTTCATGAAAACCAGGCAGTTATCTCAGCTTTTGGCCTTCTTGGCTGCGCGGCCGCGTGGCGGCCTGGATGCGGTATCGCCAGCCGCAGCGACATTATGCTGCGCGGCGGCTTCCGTTGCCGCCTCCCTTGACAGCATGCGGGTGTTCAGCAGGCCCACTATTATAGCAAGGGCTACGACGACATAGAATGCGATTCCGCCGCCATAATATATATAAATGACTATTGCGAATATTGCAAGTAACACTGTCGCAAGGGACATGCCCAGCTGGATTGACCGGTCGTCCATTTTATTACCGCGTGATTTCTTGAGTATATACCTAATTATATTTATAACACTTGTTGCGGCGCTTATCGCATCCGGCTCTCAGTTCCTCTACAAGAAGGGCATCAAGAAGGAGATAAGGGGCCTGGGGGACATCCTGGCGCTGGCGGAGAACAGGACTGTGGTGCTCGGCGGGGTGGGCTACGTATCCAGCCTTGTGATATACCTATACGCGATATCGCAGGCCCCGCTCTCGGTGGTCTACCCGACTTTCGCCAGCTCTTTCGTCTTCGTCACGTTCATATCTGCTGCGCTGCTCAAGGAGAGCGTAGGGCGGTTGCGCCTGGCTGGCGTCGCGCTGATATTCATAGGCATAGCAGTGATAGCGTTATCGGTGTGATTGGGGATGGCCGGAACGAAAACAAGGAACCTGGCCTTCATCTTCGTAGCGACGCTTTTAGGGGCATTAGGGCAGCTGCTCTTCAAGCTCGCCTTCCTTCAGGCGAACCTGGTTATTTACGGTTATTTCGGGCTGTACCTTGGTCTCGGATTGGCTTCCTACCTAGTGTCGAGCGTCTTCTACTTCTACGTCCTTAGCAGGGTGCACCTGAGCTGGGCGTATACGATAGGGGGCATAGGATACGCGCTTGCAGTAGTACTGGCCGCCGTGGTGCTGAACGAGAGCGTCCCGTTGTTGCGGTGGATAGGCGTAGCCGTGGTCACGGTCGGCGTTTTCCTGGTCGGGCTCAGCTGAATCAGACGTTCGCACCGCTTATTATGGCTGCTATCCGGTCTGTAATCCCGTATCTGAGCTTTGGCAGGGCGGCGAGGCTGGCTACGCCGCCCAGTTCTGCGACTATGCCGCACTCCTTGTACATGGAAAGCTGCTGGGCTGCCATCTCACGGTCGGTAACGGCTACCGCAGAACCGCCTGTCTCCTTTATCGCCTCCAGGGTCTGAAGACCGAACTTGGGCAGCCCTACGGCTATCGCGTCTGCCTTGGTCGTCGGGCGCATGTATTTTATTGTATCGCTGCGCCTGCGGTACGCGTCGACAACTGAGTCGCTGCCCTTGGCCTGCACCGCGACGAGCTTCGGGATTTTTTCGATCATGCCGGAAGAGCGCATCTCCTTCAGCGCCTTGAACATGCCGCTTATCAGCGTTGCATTGCCTACCGGCACTATGACGTGCGTCGCTCCGGGAAGTTGGCCCAGCACCTCGTATGCCATGGTCTTCTGCCCCTCCTCCCTGTAGCAATAGTCGCCAGTGAGGAACGCCCTATGTTTCTCTGCGTATGACTTGGCCAGGTCCTCGGCCTTAGTGAAGTCGCCGCTGATTATCTGGACTGAGGCGCTGCCCACGGCCTTTATCCTGCTGACCTTGTGCGGATTGGAGTGCTCGCCCATCAGGATCTTCGCCTTTATGCCGGCGATCTTAGAGTAATAAGCCAGTGAGTACGCCATGTTGCCGGTGGATGCGCAGACTATCTCCTTGTAGCCGTACTCAAGGGCCTTCGCGATCTCTATGACAGAGCCCCTGTCCTTGAACGACCTGGTCGGGTTTTCCATCTCGAGCTTCATGAATATGTTCCTGCGCGATTCGCTCTGCACCAGCCTTGTTCCGCCTACGACGTAGTGCTTGTATTCGCCGTCCGGCAGCGCTGCCTCGAAATCCCAGAAGGACTTGCCCGATATGCCGAGCTTTCTGGGCTTACCGATATATACGACCTCTAGGATGCCGCGGCATTTTGCGCATATCTGGCTCTCGAAGTCGCTCTGGTATGACGCCTTGCATATGGTGCATTTCAAGTAGTATTTCATCCGACTGCCACCTTGCCGTGTATTTACATGCGCTAGTCATCTTATTAGATTTTGCCCATATTCAATTATAATAGGAGTATGAGGGGATGACCGAGATAATAAGGATAAATCCGACAGATCCTGAGATAAACAGGGTCATCAGGGCAGCCAAGGTCATACGCGAAGGCGGCACCGTGGCGTTCCCTACAGAGACGGTTTACGGGCTAGGCGCTAACGGTTTCGACCCTGCGGCGTGCAGGCGGATTTTCGAGATAAAGGGCAGGCCGGCGGACAATCCGCTGATACTGCACATACTCGGGCCTGACTGGCTTGACAGGGTCGCGGGCGAGGTCGGTGGCAGAGCCATGGAATTCGCAGAGAAGGCATGGCCAGGACCGATAACATTGGTGCTAAAGAAGAACGCGAAAGTGCCTGGCGTAGTGACCGCAGGATTGGACACCGTGGCGATAAGATGCCCCGCCCACAGGATAGCGCTCGAGCTCATAGAGTACAGCGGCGTGCCCATAGCCGCACCCAGCGCCAACCTGTCCACAAAGCCGAGCACCACTAGGTTCGAGCACGTTGTCGATGATCTCGACGGAAAGGTCGATGTTATAATAGACGGCGGCGACGCGACATTCGGGGTCGAATCCACCATAATAAACATGACGGTAGAGCCGCCGGTGCTGCTCAGGCCGGGGGCGTTCACCGTGGAAGAGCTGGAGAAGCATTTGGGAAGGATAATGGTGCCGGAAGCCGTCAACCGAACGGCCACGGATGGCGAGGTGGCGATCGCGCCCGGGATGAAATACAGGCATTACGCGCCGGACAAGATGCTTGTGCTTGCAAATGACAGCACGATACTGCGCGGGGCTGCGATGATGGCAGCCGACATGGACGACCCTATAGCGATACTTTGCAGCAGCGAAACGGCGAATTCGCTCATGAAGAGCATCAAGCTGCGCAACATATCTGTCATAATACTCGGAAGCGAGGGCAACCTCTATGAAGTGGCGAGGAACCTGTTCGACGCGTTCAGGGCGCTGGACGAAACGAGCGCCAAGATGGGGATCGTACAGAAATTCGACGATAAAGGGATCGGAATGGCCATAATGAACAGGATAAGCAAGGCGACCGGCAACTCGGCCATAGAAAAGTTAGGCGACCTGGAGGGCATGCTAGAGGCGCAATGACGTAGGACTGATAGGTGTGCGCCCTTACTACTCGAATTGAGTGCTCTAAGTCGCAGTAACGTTAGCGGACACAACGGCGCCATTACTGCTAAATACACTTACATTATATTTCTGATTGCTTATAAGACTAACAAGTCTGGGTATAGAACTCACAACGCTGATATAGCCATTAAAGGATAGTGTAACATTTGTGTAAGGTGGTAACGTATATCCTAATATCTCGACATCGTTTGAAGCAAACGGTAAGTATAATGTTGCATTTGGAGCTACAATAAGATTAAGGTGGTTATAATAATTTGATGAATAAGATTCTGCTTCAAAAATTTTAGTTTGGGCGCCCACGGATATTGTACTATTTAATAGACCGAGGTCTTCTATTATACTTCTATTAAGTTTGTTTTGAAGAAAGCTTTCTATTCTGGTCTTATTTGTTATGTTCTCTATTACTGTGGCGTTATTAGACGAATTAATGATACTCCCTAATGCACTAAGCGGTACAAGTTGGTATAATAAATAGCCATTAATTGCTACATATCGTGTTTACGCTCCCGCTGGAATTTATTTGAATTAAATCTGTAGGTCTACCATTACCTGATTGGTATATTTGTAAACCGGAGTAAGTTAAAATGAACTTCTGTGTACCGACTGGGACCTGTGGGATGGCCGTAAGTTGTATAATAAATCTCGCGGTTTTAATATTATAAGCGTGTATTGTTATGAGCGTTGCTAAAATTAATATTACTACAGAAAGCACAACAAGCAATATTTTGGTCTTATTATATAACTTAGTTAGCATTCAAGCACACCACTGTAAAGCTCGTTCCATCATATTGAAGCAAGCTTGATGGCATTGCAAGAGGTTTACCATCAGGTAGACCGTGATGTAATTGGCCAGCATCGCCGGCGTGGAGTTGCCAATCACGCATGATGTCAGGTTAGGAGGATAGCTCTCCATGTACCACCACTGGCCGTTGCACAATCCCTTCTCAATGAAAGGATCTGGTATGCGGGCGTGCGGTCGAATGCGGTGTAGTTGCACGCAGGCGCGCCGTACGCGTATGATTCAGACATTGCAATGAATAGAAGCACCGCTAACAGGCATGTGAAGACACGCGTCATGCGGGGGGAGGCGGGACGCTGCATTTCTACGCCATCGTTCAGTTGCTTTGTTAGTGATGTGGGCCGATTTGTATTTAACGGCTCCTTAAAAGCAACTGGGCTGCGCAACAAGTAATTCCAGGACTAGCGATGAATCAGCTGGCTATCTCAAGCTTCCTTATCTCTACCTTGTTTATGTCGGTTATGTGCTCCAGCTTGCCCTGCAGCTCTGACTGCAGCTTGCCGTCTATCACAGCGCCCATCACCTCGTTGGCGGTGTGCTCCTTCAGGAAGCTTGCAGCCAGCGCATTCATCTCCTTCCTTATGCCGACCAGCTTGACGTGGGTGGTGCGGCTCTTGGTTATCGCTATGAGCTTCAGCACAACAGGGATGTTGTCCTTGGTGTTCATGGGAAGCACCGAGTCCGATACGCTCCTGTACCTCCTGACGAGGGACCTCATGTAGCTGTAGAGCTGTTCTATCGATACGACCTTTGTGTGGGCGGCATCGCCCTTCACGTCCACGACCTTGAGCACCACGTTCGTGTAGGCATGCGCAGGATTCTTAGTGAGCAGATCCATGCTGACGACCACCTTCCTGCCCGCCGCCGCCTTGTCGTCGTTGGCCGGCATCTCGCCTATCACGACGTCGTTGAATATCGACGGGGCGTAGACGGAGAACCACTTCTTCATCTTCCACTTATCGACAGACCTTTGTGAAGCCATTCATCACACCTTTCCTTTTATGAGCAGAGCCGCCTGTTGCGGGTCGTACCTCCATGTCGTCGGCAGCGCGCCCGACCTTATGTAGTACTTCGAAAGGCGCCATATCTTCGACTCAGCCCTGCGCAGGTTGTTCCTGTTGTGCATGTCCTGCTTGTTCTTGACCAAGTGCTCGTTTATCTTGACCGCCTTCTTCATAAGGTCCATCAGGTCGGAAGGTATGTCGCTGCCCTGCCCGTTCTCCTTTAATATGACCGAAAGCCTCTTCCCCATTACCTGCTTCACGTACGGCACCCCGTGCTCCCTCTTCAGCTTCTCGCCTATCATCGCCGGGCTTAGGCCCTGCTTGGAGTACGCCAGTACCGTATCCACTATCTGATCCTTGCCCAAAGCCATGTTCTCTGGCATGGCGCCCGGCTCTAGGGAGGGCTTCCTTGACTTCGACTTGCCATGCTTCTTTGAATGCATTCTAGCCATGTGTTTTAGCACCTTTAAAATAGCGTAGCGGCGCGGAGTTTTAGTCCCGTACTTAGCCAGTCTGCTTGGCGCCTACGCGGCAGAATATATTTGCACAGTAAGCTATATATTAATAGCTACGGAGTAGTCGCTGCCCGCCTTTATGTTGACGTTCCTTATCTTGCATATGTTGGCCAGCTCCTTCTTGCACTGCTCCACCGCCTTTGCGTACTGTACCGGCACCGTCACCTCGGCCGAGTTTATCTCGTAATTGAGCGCCAGGTGCTGCTTCGCCTTGGCCTTCCTCACATCGCTTATGATGTCGTTGAGCAGCGTGCCGACGTCGGCGAAGTCCGTGTCTATTATGTCGCTCTGGAACACCACCCCGTTGATCGCATAGCCTGCGCCGTGAGGCGCCTCCTTGTGCTCTGGGAACTGCGCCTTGAACAGGTAGTCCTCCGAGAACATTGAGTTTATCTCCTCCGCGGCATGCGGAACTATAGGGGCGATTAGCTTGAGCGAGTTCAGCAGCACGTACCTAAGCGTGAAGGCGGCCGCGTGGCGGCTGCGCTCCATGGACGGCTCCTTCGAGTATATCCTGTACTTGACGTTCTCTATGTAGAAATCGCAGAACTCGTGCCAGTAGAAGTTTATTATCGCGTTCGAAGCCTCGTATAGGTTGTAGCCGTCGTACGCCTTCTGCACTGTGCCTACCAGCTCGTTGAACCTGTGGAGTATCCACATGTCGAAGATGCCCATGCTCTTGCTCGGTTCGGCCCTGGGCGCGCCGGCCTGGTCAATCCCATTCTTGACGAACAGCGCGGAGTTGTAGAGCTTGTTTATGAAGTTCTTGGCGAAGTCCATGTCCTTGTATGAGAATATCTTATCCTTTCCTATCGCGCCGCTCAGCGCCACCCACAGCCTCACCGAGTCCACGGTGTACTTCTGCAGCAGCTCCATCGGGTAGACGCCGTTGCCGAGGCTCTTGTGCATCTCCCTGCCGTCAGGGCCCAGTATCATAGAGTGCGCTATTATGGACTCCCACGGCTTGCCTCCGGTGAGCGCCCACGTCCTGAATATCGTGTAGAATGCCCATGTCCTTATTATGTCTGTGCCTTGGATCCTTACCGACGATGGGAGCCCGTGGCTAGAATCCTTTTTCGGCCATCCGGATATAATGAGCGGCGTTATCGAGGAGTCGACCCAGCCGTCAAGCGTGTTCGTCTCGCCGACCAGCTTGCCGCCGCACTTGCGGCATTCCTTGATTGGTGGCTCCCTTTTGAGCGTGTCGACCGGCAGGCTGTCTTTAGAGGCGGGCACCAGCTCGCCGCACTTCTCGCAGTGCCAGAACGGTATCGGGGTGCCGAACACCCTGTTCCTGGATATGGCCCAATCCCACTCTATGAAGTTGCTCCAGTCCTCAAGCCTCTGCAGCGAGAAGTCTGGGATCCAGCTTATCTCGCGGGCCACTTCCTTTATCTTGGCCGCCTTGTCCTTTATCTTTATGAACAACTGCATCGACGATAGGAGCTCTATGGGGGTGCCGCACCTGTCGTGTATCTTCACCGTGTGCCTTATCCTTTCCTTCTTGATCAGGACGCCTTCCTTTGCGAGCTCATCCACAACCTTTTTGCGCGCCTCCTTCAACTTAAGTCCGTCGAATGCGCCGCCGTTCTTCACCGCGCCGTCCTCCCCTATTGCGTCTACAAGGTCCAGCTTGTGCTTGTAATACATTGTCACGTCGGCTCTGTCGCCGAAAGTGCATACCATCTCTGCGCCGGTGCCGAATCCCATCTCCACGGCCTCGTCGCCGAATATCCTTACCTCCTTGTTGAACAACGGCACTATGGCGCTCTTGCCTATAAGGCTTGCGAAGCGCTCGTCCTTCGGGTTTACGGCGATGCCCACGCAGGCGTGCAGCATCTCCGGCCTGGTAGTCGCTATAGTCATCGCGGCTCCGGATTCCTTGAGCTTGAAGTTCAGGTAGTTGAGGTCGGTGTCCGACTCCTTCTCCTCGGCCTGCTCCCTGGATATAGTAGTGACGCAGTTGGTGCACCACTCGACCGGATGCGAGGCCCTGTAAACGAAGCCGCCCTCGTGCATCTGCAGAAGGGAGAGCTGCACCTTGGCTATGTAATCGTCGGATATCGTAAGGTACTCGTACCTGTTGTCGAATGAGGCGCCGAGCCTGAGCATCTCGTCCTTCATCTTTGCTATGTTGCCCATCGACTCCTCTACGCACCTCTTGTAGAACTCGTCTCTCCCCAGGCCCTTGCCGTACTTCTGCTCTACGGCCAGTTCCGTCGGGAAGCCGTGCGCGTCCCAGCCCTGAGGGTACAGGACGTTGTAGCCCTTCATGCGCTTGTACCTGGCTATAGAGTCTATGTAGCAGACCCAGAAGGCCTGCCCCATGTGCAGCGCGCCGTTGGTGAATGGCGGCGGGGTGTCTATCACGTAAGCAGGCTTGTCGGACTTCTCATCGAATAGGAAGGCCTTCTTCTCCTGCCATATCCTGTCCCACTTCGAATCCGCCTGCGAATCGTACATCAAAAACGCCCATAAGCTCCGCTATAGTATTGAAAAGACAGAAATATAAATTAAAGAAATAAAGAAAAAAATAAAATTTTAGGTTTATTGGATTAGCTCAGCGACTGCAGACTTTGCCTTTACGTCGACAATTCTGACCTTCACGTCGGCGCCCTGCTGAGCACCCTTTATGAAGATAACGAAACCGTCTTTCTTGGCTATCCCGTCCCCCTTAGCCCCGACTGCCTCGACCTTCACCTCAAGTTCGTCTCCGACCTTTACCGGCTTGGGCAAGAAGTAGCTTGGCTTTATCCTGTACCCTCCTTCTCCTCTCCTTTCACTGCTTCCGCGCTCTGCGGAATCCATTCCTTCTTCGTCATTCATTTTATCTATCTCATACGAAATTCTGACGCTTTATGCGCTTACTCCCGTATCTGGTATATATTATGGGGCGAAAGGTTTTTAAGGCTTGGCATTGCGCGAAAACTGGAGACTTGGATGGGCGGCCGCATTGGCGCGCGACTGCTATAACGCATCGTGCAGTGACTCCATGCTGCTGAAAAGGCGCCACGGCCTGGCCTTTGAGAGCCTTTCGTAGCTCTCGACCCCGTTTGCCACGGCGCATGCCCTGACCCCTGCGTTCTTTGCCGCAAGCACGTCATCCACCATGTCGCACACATAGACCGCCCTGTCCTTGTTCTTGTGGGAGTTGAGCGCGTACAGGACCGTGTCTATGCCGGCAGGGTTGGGCTTCAGCGCATTTATCTCCTGGCCGCTGACGACCACGTCGAAGTAATTTGATATGCGCTCCTCGGAAAGCTCCCTGAGCGCCCTGTAAGGGTTGGCGTCAGTCAGCAGGGCTATCTTCTTGTTCCTCTTGTACAGAGTGCTGATGACTTCCTTGGCGTACTCCTGCAGATGCGGCTTCACGAACTTGAGCGACAGCTCTATCATGCCTATGAGCAGCCGGTTCTTGAATTCCATGGCCCTCATTTCTACTTCGTAGCGCCTCTTCGTGTGGACTATTTGATGCACCTCCGTGCCGCCGGCCTCGAGCCGCAGCCGGGTCTTCCGCTTCTTGTAGCGCCAGCTGGGGTTGAGCATCTGGTTTAGCTTCCTCAGGAAGTGCATCTGGGTGAGCGTGCCATCCCAGTCGAATATGAAGACATCGAATTGGTCAAGGAGACCTTTTTCAGCCATGCTCATCGTTGCCTCCATCCTAACCCCAAGATACATCTATGCTCGGCTTGCCCGGCATGGCCCTTGAGGCCCTGGGGGATTTCGACTCGCTTTCCAGTTCTATCGACACATCAGCCTTGAACTGCTTGGCTATGTAGTCCTTCGCCTGCGCGAAGCCCTCTTTCACGGCCTGCGGGTCGGCGTCCTTCACCTTGAGCAGGCCCTGCGACCTCTTCGAAAGTTGCGCCAGCAGCTTTGCCAGTTGCTCCTTGTTCTCGCCGGCGAATTCCGGCATCGACATTACCTTGCCAATGTCCTTGCTGTCCACGAATGCGTTGATGGCCCTGGCCTTCCATGCAGGCGCTATTATGATGGCCACCGCCTTGGGCTTCTTGCCCTTGTTGGCATCCATCTTTGACGTGAGCTCTATCACGCTGGAGATGTCGCTAATGACGCCGCCTATCAGCTCCTCGGTGTACTCTACTGCCTCGTTTATCATGCCTTCATCGGCCTTGGGCCAGCGCTCCTGCGCGGCCAGCGTGGTCTTGCCCATGGAATGCCAGAGCTCCTCCGCGAAATGGGGCATGACTGGCGCCAGCATCAGGGCCACGCTTTCCAGGTAGTCGCCGACGGCTATGGAGCTCGAGCCGCCTCTCGCGAAATAGTACTTGAGCTCGGAAACCGAGTTGTAGAATATCTCTCCGTATGCGTTCTTCAGACCCAGATCCTGCATATGCGCTGTCGCAGCCTTTATCTTCGAGTTGAGCCTCGAGTATAGCCAGTAGTCTATGTGGCCAAGGCCTCCGGTGCCGAGGTCGCCTATGCTCAGGGCAGTCCTGTATAGGAACTCGTTCCTGTCCTTGATTCCGTTTATCGCGCTGATGGAGAATTCCGTTACCGTCTCCAGGTCGGCGCCCGCTATCTCGACCATCCTCAGGTTGTCGGCGCCGTATTCCTTTATGCCGTCCAGCAGCGGTATTATATTGCCCATGCTCTTGCTCATCTTCTCCCCCTCGTAGTTGACCAGCGCGTTGGCGACTATCTGCTTGGGCCAGTTCTTTTCCTGCATTATGGCCACCTGGTTGAAAAGGTACATCGTGAGATGGTTCGGTATCAGGTCGGTTGCCGAGTGCCTGGAGGTGAACGAATACCAGTATTCGAACAGGTCCCTGCACTTCTGCACGGTCATGCTGTCTATGCCTGTTGCGGCTGAAACGCTCTCTGCGGTACCTTTCGATTCTATGACATAATCGAAGAACGCGGGCTTCAGCTGCTCAGGGGCCACCTTGTTCGAGCGCAGGATGTGGACGAACGTGTAGAAGCTCATGTATATGGTAGAATCGGACAGGGATTCAATTATGTGCTTGGGGTTGAACGGGAACGGGGTGCCTAGGCCCTGCGCGCGCTCGGCTGCCCTCTCCTCTATCCAGTCTATGGTGGCCTCGTAGCTGCGCCTGGTGTTGTCAGGATACAGTTTCACTTTTGGGAGCAGGGCCCTTACCATTTCCTTCCAGGCTTTATCTCCGTAGTTTATGAACCATTGGTCGGTCACGAGCTTTATCAGGACCTTCGCACCGCAGCGGCAAATCACCGGCTCGTCGTTGCCCAGCACGTACAACTCGAATGCGTCGTGCGACTCGATGAGATCGCGTTTCAATGCCTCCCGGGCTTCCGGCTCCTTTGATCCCTTGTACTTGCCCGTTATCATGACGCCCCAACGGGCTTCCTCCCTGTAGATCAGCTTTGTGGCTATCTCGAGTGCGCTTTCATCCGACTGATGGTCCAATTTCAGTATCTCGAGGTAAGCCAGCGCGGGTATTTCCGGATGCTCGGCCTTCACCGTCCCCGAAGCCACTTCGCTGACGGACCTTCCCACGGTGACATTGTTGAGAGGCTCTATCTCCAGCACCTTCCGGTATTCCATTTGCGGCATAGGATAGCCGCTGGCCTTCAGCCTTTCCAGAGCCGCGTAATCGAACGGGGCGTGGGACGGCACGCTCATCACTACGCCAGTGCCAGTATCGGCCTTCACGAAGAAGCCCGGCAGTATGGGGACGGTCTGGCCGTCGATAGGATTGACAGCCCGCTTGGTGAGCAGCTCCTTGCCGCTTATCTTCGACTTTATTTCCACTTTCGCCTGCTGCGACAGTATGGCTGCGGCTTCCTCTGCCATGTACAAGTCGGAGCCGTTCACCGAAGCCACCACGTAGCCTATCGAGTCGTTTACGAATATATTGGTGACGCCGTATATCGTCTCTGGCCTGTAAGTGGCGCAGCCGAAATACGCTCCGGACTCCGCGTCCTTGAATTTTATCACTACTATTCTGTCTATCTTAGGCTGGACATCGTGCCTGGTGTCGTGCTGCCCGACTGCATTGCCCTCGTTGGTGCACCACCCCACTGGATGAGCGCCCTGGGTCAGCAAGCCCAGTTCCCTCAGCTTTATGAACTGCCATTCCACCATCTTGCTGTAGATCGGGTCTATCGATACGAATGACCTACGCCAGTCTATCCCATAGCCGGCCGCCTTCATCCCGGTCTCCATCGCCTTGGCGAAGTACCTCGTTATGTACAGCGGGTCTTCCATGTTGCCTATCTCGGAGTCCGGGACTTTGAAAAGCTTTAAAGTCTCCAGTATCTCGGGATCCCTGGCCTTTATGCGCTTCGCTATGGCCAGCACAGGGGTCCCCGTGGCGTGGAAGCCCATCGGGTACAGGACGTTGTAGCCCTGCATCCGCATGTACCTTGCGTATGTGTCCGCCGTACCGTAAGTCCTGAGGTGGCCTATATGCTGCGGCATGTCCAGGTACGGGAACGCAGCTGTCACGAGTATTGAGGGCTTCCCGCTGGGCTCGGCCTCGAATACCTTGGCGTCCTCCCACGCCTTCTGCCACTTCGCCTCTACTGCGGCGTAATCCACCATTAGATCGCCTGTTGCGTTTTAGATTATTATATTAGACTATTATAAATTCATAGAGGGAAAACCCATATCCTTCGTATAGGGGATTAAAGCGGATGCGGAAGCAAAGGTATATGAAAGCGCATAACAAGATGGAATTCATGGAGACGAGGGCATACAAGTTCAGGCCATATCCTGACGCCAAACGCCAGGAAACGATAGATGAAAGCATGAACCTTGCCCGCAATTTCTACAATAGGATACTCGAAAGGTCAATAAGAGAACGCAGAGTTTCGATGCGGGCGCAGGACGGATACGCTAATGACATAGCAGAAGGGGACAAATCCTTCAAACTTCCATATTTATGTCACGATAAAGTCTTGGGTTTCAAAATAATCACTGCGATTGCGCAGCGTTGATTGAGTGCTACAAATAGGCGTAGACGGATTGAGGGTCATAAGCATAATAGCCATAACCCTAATCTACATGCTATTCGACCTGTTCAACAAGAGGGCCATACCGAATCAGATAGTTTATGCGTCAGTGCTGTATGCGCTCTTCATAGCATTGGTTTACTTCGATTCCACGACCATCGCTAATCTTGGGATAGCGGCTGTCGTACTATTAGCCGGTTACATCGTTTACAGGATAGGGCAGATAGGCGCTGCGGACGTCGCGGAATTCATTGCGATATCGCTGCTGATGCCACTGCAGGAAGTGTCCTTAGGGCTAGGTGCCTCCGTGCAGATGCCATTCATACTATCGGTGCTGATAGACGCGGGCATGGCCGCGCTCGTGATGTTCCCGCTTTACTACATACCAAAGGGCTATCGCAGGATAAAGGATCCGTTGGCCACCGTAAGCAAGAGGGATTTTTCCAAGGCGGTCGCCATAGGCCTGATTTACGCCTTCTTCGTGGCGTTCCTTGTGATTGAGCTTGACATAGACATGTTAAGGTTCTCGCTCCTCGCCCTTGTCATGATATCATCGATATCGATAGTGCTTTTCGAGAGGCTGATGACGCAGGCCATGGTAGAGTACGTGCCGGTGGCAAGATTCGAGAGCGGGGACATGATAGCGCTTAACCTCATGGATGCTTCTGCGGTAAGGAGCATAAAGGGGAAGGTAAAGAGCTTCGAGAGGCTGGCGAACGATAGGATGATAAGCGAGATGAAGAGGAAACGCATAAGGACCCTGTTCCCCGTCTACAAGGAGGGGATGCCGTTCGCGGTTGCGATATTCGTCGGCACTGTGCTGGCGATCACGCTGGGCAACCTGCTGATATTCATACTTGCACCCGCTTGATGAGAAGCCATTGTTTCAGATTTTCGAACTTATTAGGTTTATGAGCTCGTCCTCTTCGTATATCGACTTGAGCTCCTTCTTTCTCAGCACAGCTACGCCATTGATGCTTGTCCTCCTGGTTTTGTCCGTTATGAAGAATGGGTAGTCGCGCTTGAGGAGCTCGGCCATGCCCTTATACAGGATTGAAAGCTTGCCTATCGTCCTCGGATCAAGGCGTTCGCCCACCTCGTACCTATTTTCATGCTTGCCCAGAAGCTCGAATGGCGCGCATCCCAATTCCAAAAATTGCATGTCCAGATTCTCGTTCAGTTTCTTGTATTTGTATTTCTGCCGGGCCTGAAGTGCCGTGGTGGACTGCTCCCCATAGGCCAGCCTGTTCTTGAAGAACCTTTCCAGCCTGTCCACATAATCCCTAGTTGCGTACGCCTCCCCTTTCTCATATCTGTATATGCTGTCTTTGGATATCCCGACCACTTCGGCAAGCCCCCTCATGCTGATTCCACACAGCATTCGCATCCTTTTTAGCGCCGCTCCGTCTATCTTGTATTTTGCGCCGCAGAATTTCTCGCTCTGGGCGATCCTGTCACCGCTAATCAGCATGTACTCTAACGCATTCTCTGATATGCAGGAAACGCCGCGCCGGTCCAGACTCGAATCATCCGCGAGCCTTTCGCCTTTGTGCATGTAGCCTATTACGAAAGTGTCAGCATCGAGGAAGCGGCCCAGTTTTTTAAGTGCGCTGACAGAGCTTTCATTGAGCGAATCTATGTTCTTTACCACTTTAAGCATAACCACGAATCCGTTTTTTTCTGCAAGTATATCGAAGCACGAGTGTATATCGGCTACGCTGACTTGATTGAACCCTAGCTTATCAAGCAGATGCACGTTCCGCTTGACCAGCGCTTGCTTATCCATGGGAATAATGGTTCGACGAAAGTATTTATTAATGATAATGTAGCATGTCATATTGATTACAAGACATCAGGTGGCGTTCATGCCTACAAAGGTAACCAAGCGCGATGGAAGGCTGGTGAAGTTCGACATAAGCAGGATAGTAGATGCAGTGCACGGCGCGATGGGGGATGCAGGCGTAGATGACAAGGGGCTTAGAAAATCGAGGGGCATAGCGGACATCGTGTCTGGGAAACTGGACAGGGGATTCAAGAAAGCCGTTCCGGGGGTGGAAGACATACAGGACCTTGTCGAAGAAACGCTGATGAAAGAGGGATATCCTGAGGTGGCCAGGAATTATATACTCTACAGGAATGCGCACAGGGAGCTGCGCCTGCTGAAATCGATGATGGGCGTTTACAACGACGAGCTCAAGATGAGCCCTAACGCGATAAGCGTGCTCAACAGGAGGTACCTGATAAAGGACCAGGCAGGCAAGATAACCGAGACGCCAACGCAAATGTTCGCCAGGGTGGCTACCGCGATAGCCAAAGTGGACAGGGCTTACAAGGAGAATGCAGAGAACAGCAAGAAGGCGTTCTATGACATGATGAGCAACCGCCTGTTCCTGCCCAATTCGCCCACGCTTATGAACGCTGGGACCGGCTCCAACCAGCTCAGCGCCTGCTTCGTGCTCCCGGTAGGGGACTCGCTAGACAGCATTTTCGACGCGGTTTACAAGATGGTGAAGATACAGCAGACCGGCGGAGGCACCGGGTTCAGCTTTTCGCAGCTGAGGCCGGAAGGGGACTTCGTCAAGACAACGCAGGGCGTCGCATCCGGCCCCGTATCTTTCATAAAGGTATTCAATGCAGCGACGGAGGCGATAAAGCAGGGAGGGAAGAGGAGAGGGGCCAATATGGGCATACTCAGCTATGACCATCCCGACATAGAGAAGTTCATATCCGTAAAGCTTGACAAGAACGAACTCACGAATTTCAACATATCGGTAAGCGGGGACGACAAGTTCATGAAAGCTGTAGCGGATGACAGCAACATAGAACTCATAAATCCACGGACCAACGCGCCCGTGCGCAGCATGAACGCAAGAGTGCTATTCGACCGGATAGTGTCGAACGCATGGAAGACGGGCGACCCGGGGCTCATTTTCATAGACGAAATAAACAGGCATAATCCACTGAGCAGAACAGAACTTATAGAGGCCACAAATCCTTGCGTTACCGGTGATACACTGATAAGCACGGCGGAGGGGCTTTTCACAGCAAGAGCGCTGTATGAGGCGGCCCGACCAATCGCAATAATTGTAGATAGCCGCTTTGGGGCTGGCGCAAAGCAGATATCGTCACCGGTTATCCTAACTGGCACGAAGCCCGTAGTAAGATTGACCACGAAAGAGGGGTTTATGATAAGGCTGACTAGTGATCACAAGATTTACAGTGAAGAAAGGGGATGGGTCGCCGCAGGCGAACTCAGAAACGGAGAGATGGTACGCATCTCAAATACTGGAGGAGCTTTTGGAAGAACAGGCACCGCAAAGGAGGGGAAAGTGCTCGGCTGGCTTGTCGGCGGCGGCCATATAAACATGGGCGGAGGGAACGACCGTGCGGTCCTTCCGTTTTACTGCGATTATATGGAAATTGCAGGGAGCTTTGCGCATGATGTTAACAGCGTTATAAGGCGCACGGAGTCAATGAACGGCGCCAATAATGCAGGCATTGCTACGATTCAACAGCGAAAGCGGAAGGCTATTGCTTCGGAAAGATTGAAGGAATTCGCCTTAAGATACGGGATCGGAGAGCAGAAGCTTAAGGTACCCGAGGCAGTATTCAATGGTTCAGAGGGGATGCAAAGGGGCTTCATGCAGGCGCTCTTCGAAGCCGATGGCACGATTGGGAAACAAAGAGGGTCTAGGGATACTGTAAGGCTCACTTCGATAAGCGAGGGGCTACTTAGGGGCGTCCAGCTCCTTTTACTCAACTTCGACGTCCATAGCCGGATATGCATGGGTAGGGAGAAGGCAGGCACAAAGATGATGACGAGCGCCAACAGGATGATTCTGAAAGGATATAAGACAAATGCAGTCCATGAGCTTTCGATCAGTGGTCCGGATATTTTTGCCTTTGCAACAAAAATAGGATTCATTTCGGAAAGCAAAACGGCAAGGTTGAATGAGGCCATTGGCAGCTATATTAGGAAGCCTTATACCGATAAAATCAAATTTGTCGCAACTGTCGAATCGCTAGTAGAAGACGGGATAGAAGATGTATACGACCTACAGGAGCGGGTAACGCATTCATTCATTGGGAACGGGATAGTAATCCATAACTGTGGCGAGCAGCCGCTCCTGCCTTATGAGTCGTGCAACTTAGGATCGATCAACCTTTCCAAGCTGGTAAAGAACAATGAAGTGGAATGGAGCCTTCTGGAAGACATTGTGGCTGCCTCGGTCCATTTCCTGGATAATGTCATCGATGCGAACACGTACATTTTCAAGGAAATAGATTATAAGACAAAAGCCAACAGGAAGATAGGCCTGGGGATAATGGGTTGGGCCGATATGCTGACAAAGCTCGGGATAAGATATGACAGCACAGAGGCGCTCTCGCTTGCAGGTAAGCTCATGTCATTCATACAAAAGAATGCGAAGGAAGCATCGATGAACATCGCAATCAAAAGGGGCTCGTTCCCGAACTTCGAGCAGAGCACACTGGGCAGGGATTACAAGGCAATGAGGAACGCGACCGTAACTACAATAGCGCCAACTGGCACGATAAGCATAATAGCGAACGCATCCGGCGGGATAGAGCCGCTGTTCGCCATAAGCTACGTGAGGAACGTCATGGAGGGGACACAGCTAATGGAGGTCAATGACGTGTTCAGCGCATACGCCAAAAGGAACGGCTTTTACAGCGAGGAGCTTATGAACAGGATAGCCGTATCCGGTTCGCTGCGCGGCGTCGGAGGCGTGCCCAGCAGGGCCAAGGACATATTCGTAAGCGCGTTCGACATAAGCCCTGAATGGCATGTCAGGATGCAGGCCGCTTTCCAGAAGCACGTAGACAATGCGGTATCGAAGACGGTGAACCTGCCCAACGAGGCCACGACGAAGGACGTAGCGGACGTTTACATGCTCGCGCATAAGCTTAAGTGCAAGGGCGTGACGGTGTACAGGTACGGCAGCAAGGAGAACCAGGTGCTGAGCATACACCCCGGCGCCAACGTGCCGGTGATAGCCGATTCGGAATACTCGGGCGGGTGCCCCTACCCGTACTGCGAGCGCTGAGGTAAGGATATGGCAAAGGAAGTTTCGTTGAGCGGAAGGCTGGTTGCGATTTTGAAGTTGACGCGCATAGAGCACAGCCTCATGCTCGTGATCGCAGTAATGGCTGCAGAGCTCGATACGGTGGGATTGGCCGGGCTGCCGAAGCCATCTATAATAGCGCTCAGCGTGATAACCCCGATATTCCTCAGTATGGCCTCTTTCGCCATAAACGACTACTTTGACATAGAGACGGACCGGGCCAACAGGCGGTTCGAGAGGCCGCTGGTATCCGGCGCTATAAGCCCGCAGGCGGCGCTCGGCACCGCGATAATCAGCTTCCTCGTCGGCGTAATTGCGAGCTTCTTCATAAATTTCTACGCGTTCGTGCTTGCGATAGTGTTCGGCGCTATGGCCTTCATGTACAGCTACAGGCTCAAGGACACCCTGCTGCTGGGCAACGTTTACATCGCGCTCTCCATGGTCGTGGCTTTCATCTACGGCGACCTGGTCGTATCGGATCTCATAGCACAGAGCATAATAATAATATCCATAATCATATTCCTGAGCGGGCTCGCGCGAGAGATACACGGTATGATAAGGGATTACGAGGGCGACGCGAAGGTGAGGAAAATGAAGGGCCTGGTGCACTACATTGGAGTGAGGAAATCGGCCGTGATAGCACTTGTGCTCTACACCGAAGCGGTTGTGATAAGCATATTCGCGTTCTTCTTCTACCAGCCTTTCCTTTACAACGCCCTTTACATTGCGCCGATACTTGTCGCAGACGCGGCGCTGATGTACGTGGCAGTAGGGTACGTCGACCGCACAGAAAGCGGCGCGCTTAGGGGGAGCATGCCATTCTTCAAGAGCGCCAGGAACATAAGCCTGGGCGCGATGTCCTTGGCCCTGCTTGCTTATCTAATTGCGCCGCTGAACGTACTTATATGAAGCTTCGCGCTGACTGCTTCCTTGAATCAAGCAACAGCCCTTCTATTATTTCTGGGCGGCGTCATTTCGCACAGGAACTACCAGCCATAATATGACGTACAGCGCTATCAGGATCAACACGATGATGTAGATGAACGATGCAGCCGCCAAGAGCGGAAGCACGAGATACACCGATATGGCGAATATCAGGATAAGAAGATATATCGCCCTCAGGAATATTGGCTCCACGCCTAGATATTCGCCCACCCCGCCGAGCACTCCGCCCACTACCTTGTTTTTATGTGAACGGTAAAGCCTTTTAGGTTTTTTCTCCTCCATAATGGCCAACATGAATAAGTAAAAATTGATGCATGCCGCAGTCGCTCCGATATCAGGCCGCTATCGCACTACCTTGGCGCTTCTATGCGCGCTTCGAAGTCCTCGACCCTGTACTTGAACTCGTCATCGGTCTTTATAGCGCCCTTGGCCTTGAGCACCTCCCTGGCCATCAGGTAATATATGAAGGCCAGAGACTTCCTGCCCCTGTTGTTAGACGGTATTATCAGGTCAAGGAACTTGGTCGAATTATCAGTGTCGCTCAGCGCTATTATTGGCATGTTGACCTTACTGGCCTCCTTTATGGCCTGCTTCTCGTTCCTCGAGTCGCTTATCACTATGAGCTTGGGCTCGGTGAAGTCCTTCCTGTTAGGATTCGTGAATATGCCAGGAGTGACCCTGCCCTTTATGAACTTGGCGCCTATTATCTCGGCGAACTTCTCTGCGGCCGCTATGGCGTAAACCCTTGACGCAGTGACTATGACGTCCTTGGAATCGTACCTTGACACCATCGCAGATGCGGTTCTTATCCTGCCGTCTATAGTCTTCAGGTCGAGGAGGTAGAGCCCGTCCTCCCTGGTCTTGTAGATGAACTTCTTCATACCAGGGCTCTTGACCTTGGTCGCTATGTGTATGCCCGCCTCAAGATAGAGGTTGTGGTCCACAAGCAGATTCTCCTCGTTTTCTGGCATTTTTAAACACCTTTTGGGGCCGCCGAGATTTTCAATTTCTTTTTGAATTCCCGAGGCCGTATAAGGCCTACTCGGGTCGCCACCACCCCAAGGTGGAAGCCTACCAAGCTAGCAGACGGCCCCTGCACTTTATTTATCATAACACTATTAATTACTTCCTCCCGAACTTTATGAATTCGTCTATGAGCTCCACGTTGCTTATGAACATGCGCCTGCAGCAGTATCTCTTGACCCCCATCTGGTCGAGCACCTTTGCCGGATCCTCGTGCTCCTTGTTGACCTTCTTGTCGTACTCGTCCCACTTGTCGGCTATCACAGCCCCACACGTGAAGCATCTTACCGGAATCATCATATCGAAACACCCATTATCTGTAGGACTTCTGGAACCTGGCCCTGGCCTTCGGCCCCTTGAACTTCTTGGGCTCCACCCTCCTCGTATCGTCAACTAGCATGAACCTGTCGTATCTGAGGTACTCCTTCCTTATCGAATCGGTGTCCGCGAATGCGACCATCGCCTTCGCTATGGCGCCCCGCGCGGCCTGCGCCTGAGCGCTGGCGCCGCCGCCCATGACGTTGACATTTATGGACAGCCTTGACGCCAGTTCCCTGGTTATGCTTGAAACGTTTATCGGCTCCAGTATGGCGCTCTTGAACTCCCTCGGCTCTATAGTGTTGACGTTCATCCTGTTTATCCTTATCGTGCCGTTGCCGGCCTTAACCGAGGCCCTTGCGACCGCCTCCTTCCTCTTGCTCTTGAGCACTATGACCTTCTCCGGCTTCTTTGCTGGCTTTTTCTGCCTTGGTACGCGCTGCTTCTTGGCGGCTGGCACGACCTGTGCCGGCTGCTGCGGCGCGGGTTGAGCGGGTTGTACCGGTTGTGCCTGTTCGGATTTTTCTTCTGCCATCATAAAACCTTGTGATATCGCTATACCTTATCGCTATACCTTATGCCCGTAGCCGAGCAGCCTTGACAGTTCCGCTATGGTGACGTAGTTAACGTAAAGCTTGTTCGGGTCCTTGCTGTCCATCCTGACCGACTTGGCGTCCTTGAATGCCGGCGGCACGCCAAGGAACACGCGCAGCTTCCTGTACGCGGTCTTGCCGCGCGGCCTGCTGTACGGCAGCATGCCCCTTATGACCCTCTTTACCAGCATGTCCGACCTCCTCGGCCAGTAGGGCGAGTGCTCCGGATTCTCCTTCTCCATGAGGTTCAGCCGGGTCTTGTACTTTGCGAGTATGAACTTCTTGTTGCCGCTTATGACCGCCTTCTCCGCGTTTATCACGGCCACGTTGCTGCCAGAGAGGAGCCGCTTTGCCACCACGCTCGAGAACCTGCCGAGTATCTTGTTCTCGGCGTCGAAGACCTCGTATTCCTTAACGTTTATGTCGACCATTGCAAGCACGTCATATTATCAGGTTTATCCTGTCCATCTTGATCATGTCCTTTATGTCTATTATGCTGCACTTCGCGCCGGTGAGCGCGCTGCGCGCTGCGCTCGAATATGATATGGCTGCGATGTTGACCTTGTGGTCCATCGCGCCCACGGAGAGCACCTTGCCCGGCACTATGACGTTGTCTCCGTCCTTTGTGAGCTTGTTTATCTTGTACAGATTCACAGTCGAGCGTATCCTGGACGGCACTGCCACCTCGTAGTGCACCTTCTTCCACAGCCCTGCATACCGCTTCTCCTTGGCAGCGCGGCTGAGCACATCGAGCCACTCCTTGACATCCCTGTTTTCAACGTTCAGTTTCATCGAATCACCAATGCAGGGGGTGAGATTTGAACTCACGCAAGCTCTAAAGCTACTGACCCCTCAAGCCAGCGCATTTGGCCAAGCTCTGCCACCCCTGCACAATTATCAAAGCTTTTTGACCTCCTTGCCCACGTCCTTTATTTCCCCTCTTATTGCGTCGAAAGCCTTATTAATCATTTCTCTGGGTGGCATTTGACCGAAAGATTCAACATAAACTTCGTAGGCGCCCTCCTGCGGACCGCCGTACGTGACCAGGCCGGGCTGGAACTTTGCATGCTTCATCCCTACGCCCATGACCGCCTTGCCTTCAAGGCGTATCCTTTGCTCCGCGGCCAGCTTTATGAGCGGTATGTTGCCGTTCGCCACCTTGACTTCCTTGTCAGCGCTCTGCAGCTCGCCGGAGTAGACCGTCTTGGGCCCGTCGGCCTCCAGCGTGAACAGTATCTCGTCGGCATCGCTGTACCCCTTGCTAGGGGTGAGCAACGGTATCAGGCCTATCCTGTGCGCTATGTACTCGTCGAACATGGCACCGGTGTTCTCGTAGAACGTGACCTTGTCTATGGCGAAGGTCTTGACGTTGTTTATGGCTATGCGCCTAAGCGTATTGACGTACCAGTTGGTAGCGCCGCTTAGCTTGAACCTGAAAACCTTTTCGTTGTCCTCAACAACCTCAATTTTCATGCATTCACTCCATTAAGCGTAATCCTTGGCGACCGCTTAGATATTTATTATTAATTCGCTATAATATCTCAGTCGCAGCAGCAATAGCCTTACTTTATGCAGAAATATGCAAGCCACATATTATATGACGGCAACATTTAAATAGATATTTATATGGTGTGAAAATGAGCTTCGAATCCGTGCTTAGCGTTGACATGAAGAAGCCTGGCTTCGGTTCCAAGGCGTACGTGCTGACATTCAAGGACTTCCTGGCAGTGACGAGGAACAACATCTCCAGGGAGAAGGTGGACAGGTACGGCGCGGCGCTGTACAACAAGCCAGGCGAATTCCACTCCACTTTTTACAAGGACGAGCTGGCGGTACGGTACATAGCGCAGACAGATGTGGCAGACGAAATTGTGATGAGCATATACGAAGTTAGCACCATGTCCCTTTGCGCAGCAAGGTTCGCGGCGTGGAACACTGACGTCGAGTCCGCTTTCGCCAAGTTCATGGCCCTATTCAAGGATCCCAAGAACAGGAACTTCGAGGTGCGAGTGATAGGGCTGCAGAATAACCAGAAGTACGGCGCGCTTTACGATATACTGCGCTTCTCTGCGTCCAGGAAGCTTCCGATATTGGAGGTGGACCTTTTCGGCGGCAACATAAGGCACGTTGCGTTAGATGCGAAGACAGGGATGAGCTACAATATGCTGCTCGAGAACAGGTTATACAAGCCTGGAGAGTTGGCCAACAAGGCGCTGGTACAGGCGGCGGCATCGCAGCAAGCGCCAGCTGCCGGCGCGGCACACGGCGCTGCCACTACGGCGCAGCACTAAATGCCACGATATCCTCGTACACCGGGCCGGAGCCTGTCAGCCTGCTGCTTTTCAGCACGAAAGAGCAGGCATTGAACGAACCTAGGTACGTGTGCTTGTTTTCTTCCAGGAACCCGTCCAGCAGCGATTTTACACCATCGCCGGCATGCCTTATCCTTGCCACCGTGACGTGCGCGGAGAATCCGGCCTCTTCGCCATCCGGCAGGCTTATGCCATCAAGCCCGTTTACGCCAGCGAAGATATCGGAATGCAGTTTCTCCAGCGCATCGCCGCCCTTCTCCACCTCGGCGAAAACTACTCTAGGCCTTGAAGCGGAGAAGGTGCCGAATCCGCGCATGCCTATGTCAAAACTTTTGAAGCGCACGCGCCCGAGCGCTGATGCAAGTGACGGTATATTGCCGGATTTCACATCGCCAAGGAAAAGCAGCGTTATGTGCATGTTCTGCTGTGAAACCACGCTGACCCCGCTGGTTTTTAGGGCAGACGAGATCGATGATATTTTTGCCCTTATGTCGTCCGGCATATCGACTGCAAGAAAAAGGCGCTTGGAGTCGGGTCGGGCCTCTGCCATGCAAACATTCCGCTTCGTGCAGGCCGCTAAACGGCGCAGTTATCATTTTATTCTGCAACTTGACGCCTTAGCACCAGCGCGGTTATATTTTATGTTGCAGCAAGAGTTTAAGATTGTTACGAAAAAATTTTGCCATTCGACGGTAATCATCAGAAAACTGCAAAACACGGCCTTGTAGAAATCTTTTCATGTAGGTTGCCAAATAACCTACATGCCGAAGGGTTAAAATCCTTCGGCTTCCATCCTAAATAGAGGATTTCTACAAGACCCAACACAGCAGTTCTATTGTTAAGGAAAGCTATTAAAACTTGTTTTTCTAATGCATCACAGGCGACGTCAACTGTCAACCGTGTTGCGTTTATGGAAGATGAATCTATCAGCCAACGGGTTTTGCGGGAGGCACATGAAGAACAGCAGCGCAGGGATAGGGAATCGTCCAAGTCCAATCAGACAGGGGGGACCGTAATTTCAATTGGGCCCGCAAAAACACCGATTGGAGCCACTCTACAACTTCTGGTTGAAAGTCTAATCCTATTTGAATTGGAAGGAGGTGGAAACCTACCTACCTTGATTATACAGAGTTTTACGCGTAATCCATCGTATACAATAGCTTTGCTTGTCGGAGTGGTCTCTGGAACAATCATCATTCCATTGCTCTCTTTGGCATTGCTCGTAAGCTTCAAGATTGTGGGCTACACTGATAATGTGAACAAGATTGCCTGGTTACTTTATATATTCTGTGGGATTACTATAGTGGACATTGCCAATGGCGCCGGCAGCGTAATAGGTTTTGTGATGCTCCTCACAGGGATCTTGGGCTGGAGTCTAATTTTGGATGAAGCAAAAGAGCGGAAAATTAGGTAACTAAAGTTACGGTTCTGTAGAAAACCTCTTGAGCATCGGGCTCTCCTAATAATGTGCAAGCAAAGCCTACTGTCGATATTCGCCATTTTTATGGAACCAATAAGCCATTACGGCCCTGATGCCGTATTGGCATTTCTACAGGGCCCAAAACACACGAAAATCTTGTCCTCGAAGCCGTAAGATTCTTGAGCTATGAAATGTTGCTGCATACATCTTTTATGTGCGTGCTGATTTCGTGAGCAACGAATTGAAAGCGCAACAGAGGCACGACCGCGTTGTGCCATTTTTATGGATAGGGTAGAGAAGTGGGCTGCTTGCGCCGCCCACTTCCCCTCGTCGAACGTAGCAGGCGGTTTCCCCGCGACAACGATTAAATATCCAATTTCCCATTTATCTGTGGTGGGTAAATAATCGTCCTGGACATCGAGACAAGCGGCCTCAATCCGGAGTTGCACTCCATATTGAGCATAGGCTCGGTGAATTTCTTGCACCCAAAAATGCAGTTCTACATGGAGTGCATGGTACCGGAAACCGCGGAGATAGACCCGGGATCGCTCCATGTCAACGGTTTCACGGAGGAGGGCGTGCGTGACCCTAGGAAAAAGTCCGAAGCTGAAGTGATCCGCGAATGGTTGCTGTGGCGCGACAAATGCTACGCGAAACGGATAGCGGGCCAGAACATAAGTTTCGACCTAAGCTTCATCGGCGTGGCGGCAAGAAGGGCAGGCATCAAGTTCGAATGCACGGAGCCGCCATTGGACCTGAGGGGCGTATACTCGAAAATGTATCGCAGGGCGCGCAAATCAAACTTAAGCGTGCCCGGATTTACGGACAGGAAGGCTTCCCGGATATACGACTTTGTGGGACTTCCAGACGAGCCCCATCCTCACAATGCGCTAAACGGCGCAAAATGGGAAGCTGAAGCCTTTTCCAGGTTGCTTTACGGGACCCGGCTGCTTCCCGAGTTTTCGGGATACGGGATCCCAAGATATCTAGGCGCATTTGTAGCAAAGACGCCGGAAGCCGGACGGGAGCCCAAAAGCGGGGCCATGCGCGAACGCGATGCCGCATATCGGGGATACGCCCCATGGGATGAGGAGCAGGACGCGTTTCTGGAAAAGGAGTTCCACGCAAACAAGTCAGGCTCCGAAATAATAAAAGACATAAAGGAGAGATTCGGCGTAGACAGGTCGACCGGTGCGATAAGGTCAAGGCTGGAAAAACATGGACTGATCGACGCCGCACGGGCAAGCATGGTGGCCCTGCAGACAAAACTGCCTGCCAACAGCATAGAGTTGAACGCGGAACTGCGCAGCGTGCTGTCCCTGATGGAGGGCAGCCGCATTAACATCTTCATAACCGGCAAGGCCGGCACGGGGAAGTCGACCTTGCTGACCTATTTCAAATCCATTACCTCGAAAAGAATCGCGGTGCTGGCTCCCACAGGCGTAGCCGCCTTGAACGTCATGGGCCAGACCATACATTCGTTCTGCAGGTTCAAGCCGGGCATCACGCCGGAAACTGTCGAAAAACTGCGGGGCGTCCCGTTTTCTACGATAAACATGTATCGGAGCTTAGACATGATAGTGATCGATGAAATATCCATGGTCAGGGCCGACCTTCTGGACTGCCTGGACAGGTTCATGAGGCTTAACGGAAATAACCCGCAAGCGCCTTTCGGGGGCGTGCAGATGGTCTTCGTCGGTGATCTCTACCAGTTGCCGCCAGTCGTTCCCGAAGATGAGGGCGACATATTCAATGGACCGTACAAAAGCCCGTATTTCTTCGACAGTGCGGCGTTCAACGCACTGGACGTGAGATTCGTAGAGCTGAAGGGCCACTACAGGCAGAGCGACCCAGAATTCATAAGGCTTCTTAACGCGATACGCGACAACACCGCCTCGGAGAAGGACCTGGAGGAGTTAAACTCCAAGGTAGAGCAATCCCATGTTATCCTGCGGGCCCCTTACATGTACATAACGCTAACTACAACCAACAGCATAGCAGACGGCATCAACAGCAAACATTTGGACATGATGCCGTCCAAGCTCTATTCATACAATGCTTCTGTCACGGGCAAATTCAGCAAGAACGCGTACCCCGCGGACGAGGTTCTTTACCTGAAGGAGGGTGCGCAGGTGATGATGCTAAACAACGATCCGAAGAAAAGATGGGTGAACGGCAGCCTAGGCGCAGTTACGTCGATAGAAAGGGACAGGATATGGGTGGAACTCTCGGATGGGAAACGCGTGTCGGTGGAGCCGTGCACGTGGGAGACATCAAAGCTGTCGTATGATTCGGCCAACAGGAGACTCGTATCGACAAGCACAGGAAGCTTTGTGCAATACCCACTGATGCTGGCGTGGGCGGTCACCATACACAAAAGCCAGGGAAAGACGTTCGATCACGTGGTGATAGACATCGGAAGCGGCACATTCGCCCCGGGGCAGCTGTATGTCGCGCTTAGCAGGTGTACACGCCTGGAAGGCATAACGCTTAAAAGGAAGCTACGGATGGAGTACATCATAACTGACCGCCGGGTCGCGGAGTTCCATAAGGCGCATTTCGGTTGACGATTGCCCAAGCGCGTCAAAGTGTTGGATAGGCAAGCCGGATTTTGTCTCAAAGCCCTTTTTATGGCAATGTTTTTAAGGTTGCTACGGTAATAACATTTATGCCGACCAAGTACGTAGTGGTGCTCGGCTCGCTGCTCAGCGGGCTGGGAAAGGGCATAGTAACCGCCTCCCTGGCAAAGCTGCTTTCTATGCACGGTCTTAACGCCATGCCGCTGAAGTTCGACGGCTATCTGAACTACGACTGCGGTACGATGAACCCGTTCAGGCACGGGGAGGTCTTCGTACTTGACGACAAGAGCGAAGTGGACATGGACTTCGGCACATACGAACGGTTCTTGAACACCAGCCTCAAGGGCGAATTCTCACTTACAGGCGGCAAAATATTCAGCGCCATGATAGAGATGGAACGGCGTGGCGATTTCCTCGGGAACGACGTCCAGTTCGTGCCGCACGTGGCCGAATATATAATAGGATACCTGAAGGGCGTCGCGGCGCGCAACAGGCTGGACGTGCTGCTGATAGAGGTCGGAGGAACGGTCGGTGACATAGAGAACGGCTATTTCATAGAGGCTATGAGAGAATTGGCGCTCAGGGAGAGGGTAATATTCGTCAATCTTACCTACGTTCCGGAGCTGGGCGCGGTAGGGGAGCAGAAGACCAAGCCTACGCAGATAGCGCTTAGGAACATGATGCAGTTCGGGATCCAGCCAAGCTTCATAATCTGCAGGTCAGAGAATGCCCTTAGCGAGGCGGCAAGGAATAAGGTTGCACTTTTCGCGAACGTGGACGAAAGTGCGGTTATAGATGACCAAAACTCTGGCAACATATACAGGATGCCGCTGCACCTGATGGAACAGGGGCTTGACAGCATGGTCATGAAGTCCCTCGGATTGAAGCCTAAAGCCGACGGCAGATCTTTTGAGAGGCGCGCCGCCTCATGGGGCGCTCTATGCGATGCGATAGACAGGAAGGGACCCAAGGTAGACATAGCGATAGTGGGCAAGTACACGCAGCTGCATGACGCCTATGCCAGCGTCAAGGAGGCGATAGTGCATGCTGCAGGCAAGAACATGGTGAGCGCTGAGGTCCATTGGATAGACTCTGAGATGCTGGAGAAGAGCGCGGACAGCATCCCGAGGCTCCTGGATGGGATGGACGGGATGATAGTGCCGGGAGGATTCGGCAAGCGCGGCATAGAGGGAATGATCTCCGCGATAAGCTATGCCAGGACAAAGAGGATCCCGTATCTGGGCTTGTGCCTTGGCATGCAGCTCATGGCGGTCGAATTCGCAAGGAACGTATGCGGGCTCTGGGGCGCGAACTCGGCAGAATTCGACAGCGATACCAAGCACAGGATAGTGGACATACTGCCCGGGCAGGAAGCGGTTACGGCTAAAGGCGGCACGATGAGGCTGGGCTTATGGACATCGCGCATCGAGAAGGGCACTATGGCGTACGCGGCTTACAAATCGGAAAACGTGAGCGAGAGGCACAGGCACAGGTACGAGATAAACAACGCGTACAGGGAGACGCTGACAAAGGCCGGTATCGTAGTGAGCGCAGTAAACGCTGACAGGGGCCTTGTTGAGATGCTTGAGTGGAGGGGCTCTTTTGGAATAGGTACGCAGGCGCATCCGGAACTCGAGTCCAGGCTCGAGATGCCCAACCCGCTGTTCATTTCATTCATAAGGGCGGCGAAAAAGAGGGCCGCGGCCAGATAACAATTTCCAGTTGGGCATTTGCCGGAACCGCATGCTGAAGAAGCTTTATTTATTTTTGTAGGAAAATGTCCATATACTGGTTTTTGAAGGCGAAAATTTATGGGAGAAGAACGCGCTGCAGGGGAGTTGGGTGGCAACGGCATCGTCACCAGTGGCGATGGACGGCCTTTGGATGGAAAGATAGCCGCAGTCGCTTCTATAGCGAAAAGCAAGGAGCTCAGGCTCGGCATAGCACTGTTCGCCTCGTACCTGTTCTTAGCCTGCATAGTATTCTACCCGGTGGTATCCGACATGATGAACGTTGCACCGGGATCCGGAGGCACTGCATACCAGAATCTGTGGGACGTTTGGTGGGTGGGCTACGCACTGCTTCACCTGCATTCGAGCTTCTATTTCACCAACCTGCTATACTATCCCCTCGGGGTAAACCTGGTATATCATGACATAGCGCCGCTTGTCGGCATACTTTCGCTGCCATTCCAAGCGGTCAGCGTGCCTTTCGCGTACAACATGCTCCTGCTTGTCGGATTCGCGCTCTCCGGGGTTACTATGTTCATACTTTCCGATTACATAGTAAGGGACAGGCGCGCTGCATTCGTGGCCGGGCTCGTCTTCGCGTTCAGCTCTTTCCACATAGCGCAAGGCTATGCCGATTTGGGCTGGATAAACATCGAATGGGTCCCGCTGGCGCTTTACTTCCTGCTCAGGATGATAAGAGGCGAGACCAATTACGGGATTGCATTCGGCTTGGGGGCCTCGGTGGTGCTTGCGGTATTCATGGGCAGCGTGGAGCAGGGCGCGGAGCTTTTCATCGCGGCCGCGCTGGTGCTGTGCGCCTACCTGATAGGGACCGGCACAAGGAAGTCAGTGCTAGACCGCAGGCTATGGGCATTCGTCGGAATTTCAGTTGCGATAGCGTTCGTTCTCGGGTCGTGGGGTTTCATGCCGATGATCGATGCAGCGCTGCAGCCGTCCGGAATCGCGCAGAACCTTGTCTTCAGCAACGCTACATACAGCAACGCATGGAGCGACGGTCTGCTGTCGTTCTTCGTCCCAAGCTTCTACAATGGGCTGTTCGACTGGAACCCGGCCACTTATTTCACCTCTGTGAGCCCGAGCGGCGCCATAAGCTCGCTTTTCCTGCCCTATCCGAGCGAGAGGGTGGCGTATATAGGCTACATGGTTTTGGCTCTTGCACTTTACGGCCTGTACATCAATTACAGGAGGAGCAGGCTATGGATCGGGCTGGCGGTCATATTCGGGCTGCTCTGCCTTGGACCGGCCGGGCTTCTCTATTCGGTTTACCATTCGATTTTCGCGATAAACATAATAAGCCAGCCGGACAGGTTCTACCTGGTGTTCAGCATTGCCGTGGCGATAATGGCCGCGTTCGGTTTCAAGGACCTGTTGACTAAGCTCAGAAGCCGCGCGGACGGTGCCAGGGCGGTGACGCTGGCCACCGCCATCGTGATAGCGGTCTTCATTATAGAGAACAATGGCATAGCGCTTAGCAGTTCCCTAAGCAGCCAGGTAGTGACCAATGCGACCATACCGCAGTTTTACAAGTTCATAGGATCCAACAGCACTTATGCGCAGCTGAACTTCTCCATATTGGAGCTGCCAGTTATGCAAGACCGGTACTACTCGGTCGAGCCTGCGCTGTTCACGGGCCAGGCCGCTTACTACGCGACCGCGGCGCACAGGCCCATACTGGGCGGATACGTTGGGCCGTTCAACACATCGCAGAAGCTCACGCTATGCAACGTGCCGATCATCGAGGCAGCGACCTATCTCGAACAGGGTGACCAGCGGCAGCTTTCGCTCTGCACCCAAGGCAGCAATGGCTCAACTTACACCGTAGCTGAGGACGGGCTCGAGTTCTCCCCGAAGCCGACCGTGCAGAACACTGCGAACGAGTCGCTGCTGCTGCTTGACGATTACAACACGGCATTCGTTGTAGTCAACAGGGACGCGTATAACCAGACATCGCTGTATGAACTGGTCAATTATCTGGTCAACGTGTTCGGGCGATGGATTTACATAGACAACTCAACGATAGTGTTCTCTACGCTGAACGCCACGGCGCGCAACGCGTACAGGGGCTACGTCACCTATCCGGTATTGACGCAATGGACTGCGGTAGAGGATCTTGTCAACGGGACCGAACAGTATTTCTGGACGCCCTTCAAGAATGCAAGCGCGCTGTACGGCCAAATCGCTGTGCTGGCGCCGTACGCAAACCTGAGCGACATAAATTACAAGGTGCTGTCGACCACGACATACTACATCAACTCCAGCATAACTGTGGATGCGGGTACCAACTTCGGCAACGCAAGCCTTATAGTCGACAGCGCCGGGGCCAACGGCAACCCGATTCAACTGGCGGACATAGCGGTCACGCCAAATTTCACTACGAGGAGTTTCAACGCTATGCTCGTATCCGGACCAATAGGCAACACCCTCTTCTTCGTGCAGAGGGTCAGCCCTCCGGCAGGCGGAGCCCAGCAGCTCATCTTCATAAAGGACATATCCATAACGCGGCAATGATTTCGTATGGACCAGCCAAAGATAATCGTAGACCAGCGCGAAAGGAACTTGGACCTCCTGGACCATCTGAAGGAGTTTGGGGCGACGGTCGCGATGGCCACGCTGCACATCGGAGACTACATAATATCGGACAGGATCTGCGTGGAGAGGAAGACGGTGGCGGACTTCGAGGGCTCCATCATCAACGGCAGGCTGTTTGAGCAGGCGGAGCGGATGAAGAGCCATTACTCATGCCCGATACTGCTGCTGGAGGGCGACAGGGAGGAGTTCAGGATGCACAAGAGGGCCATAACAGGGGCGATGGTCTCGCTTTACGTGACTTATGGGATACCGGTCATAACGTCAGAAAGCCCTGCGGAAAGCGCATCGATCCTGGTGAGCATGGCTGTGCAGGAGCAGGATTCGACGGAACGCATGCCGTCCCCGAAAGGCGGGGCCAGGGCTTACACAAGCGCACAATTCCAGGAGTTCATAATAGGCAACCTTCCTGGCATCGGCCCTAAACTTGCAAAAAGCCTTTTGACGCACTTCGGCACGATAAGAAGCATAGCAAACGCAAGCGCCGAAGAGCTTATGGACGTGGATGGGGTGGGGAAGAAGAAGGCTGGGCGGATCTACAAAACGCTGAATGAAACTTACAAAAACGATCCTGAAACTGCCTAGTCCTCCAATCGCGTTACGGCCATTTCCTGCAGCACGGCCTTTGAGTAGTCTGTATCGGTTGCGATCCCGAATTTTTTTGCTGCCGCCGCCTCGTGTGATTTTGTTGTTTTAAATTCGCAATCTTTCTCGAGAAGCTTTTTGAAATCGGCATAGGCTGGCCTGCTGTTTGAAAAGAACACAAAACTATCATTTGACCTTATGCCTATTTTACCTATAGCTTCGGATATCTGCCTCGTCATGCTGGCAAAGAGTAGCATTTCCATAGAGATGCTGTTCGATATGTTTTTATTGTTTTTGAATGCCAAGATCGCATTTAAGTAAGCCCCGAGGATGTGAGTACGGTTTATTGTGCTGCCATAATCAAAAAGCTGCACGGCCAGATTTCTGCCCCTGTATTTTTTTAGTTTTTCTATTAGTTCGGCGGGGGCAATCCTCGAGGAGCATGATCTGATTGCTATGCCATTTAGATTGATTTCTGATTCCATGTGAAGTATTTCAATGCCAACATTATTATTTTTGCATGCATCAAAAGTTAGCGTTGGAATGCGTATTTTACTATATTTGTTATTTGATTGTAAAAAATAAATATATGATTTGCATAATTTGCGTGATATTGTGGTTTCAATAACGGAATTTTCTGCGCTCGATTTGAGGGTAGGCCAGATTATTGGGATAGAGGATATCGAAATGGCAAGGAAACCGATGTATAAGCTCAAGATTGACCTGGGCGAGTTAGGCACGCGCACAATCGTGGGTGGCATAAAGGCGTTTTACACAAAGGAACAGCTCTTGGGCAAAAAGATAATCGTGGTAGCAAATCTCGAACCAAAAAGCATTGCAGGGGTAATATCCGAGGGCATGTTGCTTGCAGCTGGAGACGACCAGTCGATATCATTGCTTTTGCCAGACAAGGATGTTAAAGCAGGAACTAAAATAGGCTGATCAGGGCATTAAAAAAATTTGGTTAAGACAGATTCAATTTGATTCACGGGTAAGTAAGTGAGCAAGACAATTGTAACATCCGCACTGCCGTACGTAAATGCGACACCGCATCTCGGCAACTTTGTTGGATCCATACTGCCGGCCGATATATACGCAAACTACCTTCGCATGAAGGGAGAAGATGTAATCTTTATTTGTGGCTCAGATATGCATGGCACCGCTATAGAGGTTAGGGCATTAAAAGAAAAAATAGAGCCAGAAAAACTTGCGAGGAAGTTGCATGAAGACGCAAAAATATTATTTGAGAAGTTCAGATGCAACTTCACATACTACGGAAATACACACACTGCAGAGAACAAAGCAGTGACAGATCAGATATTCCTAGCGTTGCACAAAAATGGCTACATAAACGAAATACAAAAAGAGCTTCCGTACTGTAATACGGACAATATGTTCCTTGCTGATCGATTCATAGAAGGAACGTGCCCGTTCTGCGGTTATGAGTCTGCCAGGGGGGACCAGTGCGACAAGTGCTCCGCCCTTCTTGAACCCAAGGAACTCAAGGAACCCCACTGCACGATATGCGGAAAGGCCGACATAACTTTCAAGAAGACGAAGAACCTCGCACTCGATCTGAAGAAGCTTCAACCTCAACTAGAAAAGTTCTTTTCACGAAATTCAGGATATAACTGGAGCAAGAATGCGATCAATGAGACTACGAAATATTTCAAAGAGGGACTAAAACTTAGGGATATAAGCAGACATACCAGATGGGGTTTCCCGGTTGCGTTGGAGGGTTTCGAAGATCAGGTTTACTATGTCTGGTTTTCAGCGCCAATAGGTTACATCGGCATAACCAAGGAATGGAATGAAGAAAAAGCGGGGGACTACTGGTTAGCGAATGACACGAAGCTCATTCAGTTCATGGGCAAGGACAACATAGTGTTCCATACCATACTGTTTCCAGGCATGCTGATAGGTTCTAACCTCGGCTACGTGCTGCCACATACGATAAAATCATATGAGTTCTTAAATTGGGAGGGAAAGAAGTTCTCGAAGAGTAGGGGTGTAGGCATGGACATGAAAGATGCCATCTCCGTAGTCCCAAATCCTGATTACTGGAGATTCGCGCTCATGATGTCCGCCCCAGAAAGCGCAGACACTGACTTTACGATAGATGGTTTCACCGAATCGGTGAACAAGATGATGAACGGAAAGATAGGCAATCTTTTCCAGAGGGTTCTGACGCTCATAAAGGCGAACCTGGAGGTCTACAATCCAGATACGGAAATGGATCAAGCCGTATCCGGCAGGTTAAACACTCTTATCAATGCATACGATGAACTTTTTAACATGATAAACATCAGGGACGCACTGAAAGTAGTGATAGACATTGCGGATACAGGCAATGCGTTTATGAACGAAAAGACCCCGTGGATGCTCGCAAAAACAGCCAAGGAAGACAAAAAAGCGGCAGAAGAGTTCTCCTCGACGATGAACACGCTGGTGAGGATAAGCTATCTGGTGAGCGTACTGATGTTCCCATTCGTACCTGACTCTGCTAAGAAGGCGCTAAGGTACTTAGGTCTGGAGAATGACCCGACGATGAAAGACCTGTCGAAGAAGCCAAGGCTCAACATAAATGGCGAGATCAGGCCAGTGTTTGAGAAATTAACGGATGAACAGATAAGGGAGATCAGGAGCTATTCTCAATAATCCTGTCATGTAGAGGTTGGCGCCCTAAAGGACTGGCAGGTTTAAAGAATTTGCAGGTAAGATAAAGAATGGAATTGCCTTTTCAGGAAGGCAGTGTGAAGCGCGGGACATCACACTTTTAGGTCTTTTGCAGCTCTAAATAAGGAGGGGGGCGCTGCGCATGCAGCATTTTACGTCATGTCGCCGGGATGCTATAAGACACTGTAAACCAACAAAGTGACGCCAATGGCCGATGCGATAATGGAAGGGATGAAGATAAAGTTCGACGACTTCTTCGAACGCTATTACAGGGACAAGATAAACGACATGATAATAGGGCTGCCTTCGAAAAGGAGCCTGCTCGTGAACGTCAAGGACCTTGAGCTGTTCGACCCAGACCTGGCGAGCGAGCTGATCAACAGGCCAGACATAGTGCTCGAGGCCGCGTACCTGGCGCTCAAGTCGAAGTGCGAGGGCGTAGTTATAGGTGATACGGAGACGCATCCGCGGTTCTTCAGCCAGAGCGTGAACACGCCGCTAGTGCAGGACGTGGGAGCCGCGTACATAGGCAAGCTGATACTGCTGGACAGCCTCGTAGTGAAAAGGTCCGAGATAATACCGAGGGTGCATCTCGGCGCGTACAAATGCTCGTACTGCGACGCGGTGTACAAGTTCAGAGTGGACAAGGAGGAGGTCCCGGAAGTCTGTCCGCAATGCAAGAGGAAGTCACTCAAGGACATGCCGGAGGATTCGAAATTCATAAACCTGCAGAAGATAGCCGTGCAGGATCCGCTTGAAAAACTCAGGGGCAATTCGCCGACATGGCAGCTCGAGGTGTGGATGGAGGACGACCTGGTCAACAGCGTCATCCCCGGCGACAGGGTGGACCTGACCGGCATACTCAGGATACGCGAGAGGAGAAACGCGAAGGGCAAGCAGGACAGGGACTTCTACACCATGTTCCTTGATACGGTTTCCATAATGCACAAGCAGAGGGAATTCTCTGACCTGTCTATATCCGATGAGGAGGAGAGGCAGATACGCGAGTTCTCTAAGGATCCGCAGATATTCGACAAGATAACGCGCTCGATAGCGCCGTCAATCTACGGGTACGGCGAGATAAAGCAGGCCGTGGCGCTGCAGCTGTTCGGCGGCACGCCGGGCAAGATGCTGGTGGACGGTGGCCTTATCAGAAGCGACATGCATATCCTGCTCATAGGGGATCCCGGAAGCGCCAAGACGAGGATATTGCAATCAGTGTCGAGGCTTGTACCGAAGGGCATATACGTCAGCGGGAAATCCGTGACAGGGGGCGGAATGACGGCTGTCGCAGAGAGAGATGAATTCTCTGAGGGAGGATGGACGTTGAAAGCAGGGGCCCTGGTTCTGGGATCGGGCGGAATCGTATGCATCGACGAGTTTGATAAGATAGGCGACGAGGACAGGGCATCGCTGCACGAAGCGCTCGAATCGCAGACGATAAGCGTCGCAAAGGCTGGCATAGTGGCCACGTTCAACGCCAAGGCCGCGGTGCTGGCCGCCGCGAACCCGAAGTTCGGCAGGTTCGACCCCAACATGTACCCATCGGAACAGTTCGACATACCGCCGACGCTGCTGTCCAGGTTCGACCTGATATTCCCGATAAAGGACCAGATGGACGAGGAGCAGGACAGGAACATAGCGAAGCACATACTCATACAGCACGAAGCCGCAGGCGCGGTCATAGCCGAGATAGAGGATTACCAGCAGGTTGAGTTGCCGCCCATAAACGAGCTGCTGCTGCGCAAGTACATAGCGTTCGCCAAGAGGAGCATAATGCCGCGCCTTGGGCAGGACGCTGCTAGCAGGATACAGACGTATTACGTGGAGCTCAGGAAGGCCGGGCTGCGCCAGGGCGCGGTGCCGATAACGCCGAGGCAGATAGAGGGCCTAGTCAGGATGGCTGAGGCGAGCGCCAAGACCAGGCTGTCTCCAACGGTAGAGCTGCAGGACGCGGAGCGCGCGATATGGCTAAGCGAATTCATGCTAAAGACCCTCGCAGTGGACAGGGGCGGGAGGAAGGACATTGACATAATACTTACGGGCATGCCGCGCGAGAAGGTCGACAAGATAAACACCATGCTCTCTATAATAAGGGGCCTGCAGGAGAAAGAGGGCAGCGCCAGGATCCAGAGCATAAGGGAGGAGGGCGAGAAAGCCGGGCTTGACATCGGCACTATAGAGAAGCTGATATCTGAACTGGAGAAGAGCGGGGACGTCTACAGCCCCAGGCCCGGAGTGATAATGATACCAAAGGACAAGGGCGAGTAAGCGGTGGTTTTGTAGCGCTCAGGGTTATAGAGTACAGGCAGATGTCGCAGATACTAGTAATGTTCATGATAGTGCAGTTCCTCGGACTGCTGCTGGCGACGCAGTGGTATTATGGGGTGCCGTCGTCGTATCTTTCGAGCACCCAGGCGGTGTCCGGCGCGGCAGGCACGCTCATATACATAGCGTACATAATCGGTTTCAGCCTGCTCATAGTCATAGTTCTGAGGTTCTACAACGGCGAGCTGCTCTTCCGCGTGCTGGAGGCCCTGGTCATCTTCATATCCTCATTCTTCGTGTTCCTTATAGTGGCAGGAACACTGAACAGTTCCGCGTACGTCAACGTCGCGGGCTCCCCTGTGCCGATATATCTTATGGCAGCCACGCTTGCTGCGCTGCTGCTCGTGGTTCTTAAGAACAAATGGCCCAGGCTGAGGAACACTACGGCTATGATAGCAAGCGTAGGGGTGGGTATAGTGCTGGGCGTAAGCTTCCCGTTCTCGTTCGCCTACCTCTTCATGGTGGTGCTTGCAGTGTACGACTTCATAGCGGTATTCATCACGAAGCACATGATAACCATGGCCAAGGCCATGTCATCGATGAACCTATCGTTCCTTGTGGGGGTGAACGAGGTGGAGGCAGTGCCCGAGGAATCCATAGGCAAGAAGGAGATGCTCGGTTACAGGAAGGAGCTGGCGGAGGCCAGGAGAAAGAGCCCTGCGATGAGGCAGATAATAGACAGCAAATTCGTGCCGTTCGCGGCCCACATAGAGCTGGGCACGGGGGACCTCGGCGTGCCGCTCATGCTCGCGGTTGCGGCCTACAGGGTCAGCCTCAACTTCACGCTCAGCCTTTTCATAACAATCGGCGCGACAGCCGGCCTGATCGTGACCATGTACATACTAAGGAAGTACAAGAGGGCGCTGCCTGCGATACCGCCATTGCTTGCGGGCATAACAGTTGCAATGCTCGCTTACCTGCTTGTTTACGGATATATATGAAAATCGTAGCATGCGCTGTATGCGTTTCCACCCAACATGACAAAAAGCTCTAAATACTTTAAATGAGCTTAAGTGGTCTGCTGATGCAGCACGGTTGTCCGGGGGGTGCCGTGCCGCTGCTGATTGATTAGGTTAATTTGGTGATACGAAATGAGGACTTTTGGCTGCTTTATCTTCACAGCGATGATTGCCGCATTTGCTCAGATGGCCGCGGGAGCGGTGGTAGGGACGGCGATGATACATGCGCCTGCTGTCATTCTCGGCAACAACACAGGCAGCCTGACTGTAATAAATCTGACGGTGACGGACGGCAGGGGAAACGTCTCTATAGTCGGCCCTGCCGAGGTGGCGCAGTCAACGCTGCAGTCGGCGCAGACGGCGGTCTACTACGCTGCGAAGTACCTGAACGTGAACCAGTACAACTACAATTTCACTTACGACATACAAGACGACTATTCGAACGTATCCGGGCCTAGCGCGGGGGCTGCGATGACGCTTCTGGCGATTTCTGCGCTGTCGCACAAGCCGCTGGAGCAGGATTTCACTATAACGGGCACCATAAGCCCGAACGGGTCCATAGGCGAGATAGGCGGAGTGTATGACAAGGTGAGCGCCGCAGCCGCTTCGGGAATGAAATACGCGCTGGTGCCTGCAGTCCAATACGGCAGCGGCGAGGCCGTGCTTTACCTTCTCGTACAGGAAACTTTCGGCATACCGCTGATACAGGTAAGCAACATAAGCGACGCGCTACCCTATGGCTACGGCAGTTACAGGACGCTCAACGGCACTTCGTACAACTTCTACACCGACTACAAAATGCACGGCCTCGGGGATGCAAACATACTGTGCAGCAACGGATGCAACTCCAGCGCGTTCGCTGCCCTGGCTAACTTCACGATAAACTTCACGCGCAACGAGATAAACATCCTGGCATCGTATCCGGCCTTTAATGCGACCACCGCGCAGCTGAGCCGCGTACTCAACCAGAGCGCGCAGCTTGATGCGAAAGGCTACTACTATTTGGCCGCGGACGAAGCATTCCTGGACTACCAGAACGCATTTTATTTCGACAACCACCTCGTGACCAGGAGCGGAGGCCTTAGCACGCTGCAGGGCATAGGCAGATTCTGCGCGGATTTCATACCGCCGCAGCTGACGTCCAGCAACTACGAGTATGTGCTGGGCGGAGAGCTCAGGCAGGCGTGGGGCAATTACACGATAAGCAGCGCGGTGAGCAGCTACAACCAGACCGGATTCGACACTGATGAAGTGCTTTATGAGATGTCGAACGGGGCCAACGCGAACGGATGGTGCAATGCGGCGCATGAGATGTACGGCCTGGCCAGCGATATAGGAGGGCAGGTCGTCACGGTGTCGCCGTCGCTCAATTCAGTGGCGCTCAACAGGATAGACAGGGCATTGGCCTACGGGCCAGGGCTCTATCTCAGCACCGCCGAGACCGCATACAAGCAGGGCAATTATCCGCTGGCCATACTGGACGCGGATTACGCTTATGCGCTGTCGTCCGGGGCCAACGCGACCGCAGCCCAGAAATACAACATGACCGTAGCGCTTGAATCGAACTCGAGCTACGGCATCTGGGCCTCGCAGTTCGCGGACGAATCCAAATTCTACCTTTACGAGTCAAAGGCAGCGAACAACGCCACCAATGCAAGCGGCTACCTGGATCAGGCTTACTCGACCGCACTGCTGGCCAGCCAGATGAGTAGGGACATGCAGGCCATATACGGCGGGCTGGAGCCCACTGGGCAGACGATTCAGGGCGCCAAGGTTAACGGCACGGCATACAACGTGCCTAGCATAGTGGACTTCTCGCAGGTGGAGGCTGAGCTGGGACAGCTCGACAAGCTCATGACAGCATTATTTATAGTTATTGCAGGCATATTCATTGTCAACACCGCGATTTGGATCCTCATGATAAGGGAGCGCCGCGAAAGGAAGGCGGCGCGGGAGGGCGCGAAGAGGGAGGCGCAGGCGGCGAAGCAGAAATATTCCAGGTGAGTTTATAACCGATGTATTGCCAGGTAAGGTATGCGTGTCATGCGGCCATCTGAGCAGCGAGTACACCGAATTCTCTTGCCCAAAATGCGGGAAGAGCGACGTAATAAGATGCTATCACTGCAGGGAGATATCGAACACATATAAGTGCGCGGAGTGCGGCTTCGAGGGACCATAATGTCCAAGGCCACTATATTATTCAAGGTCTATCCGTCGGATCCGGACAAGGTGCCGCAGACGATGGACAGCATAAAGGCCGCGATGAACCCATCGGGAATGCAGGCCCAGGAGGTCGCTTTCGGCATAAAGCTGATAAAAGTGCTTTTCGTGTACGACCCGAAGCAGACAGGCTCATCGCAGCTGGAGGAACAGCTGAAGAAGGTTCCCGGCGTAAGTGAGATAGAAGTCGAGGAAGAGTCCCTGATGTGAAGCCGCGCCTGCATAAATGCATATTCCTACGTAATACCGGCGGCGCGCCCCGGAGGATGCAGGCTGATTCGCAACGCTTGCCCAGTAAAGAATAAAAGAAGCGAAGACGATTTGATTATATGGAACATGAGAGTGGCGAAAGTGCCAGCATGGTGCTAAACTTCGAGCTGAGCAAGAAGCGTTTCGTGAAAATAAGCTTTAAGGAGATGAAGAAGTTCTCCGAGGACCTCGCCACCGAGATACTTAAGCGCTATGGCGCGCCCGACATCATCGTATACGCGCAGAGGGGCGGTATGCTCATTGCCAGACTGCTCAGCGACGCGCTGGACGTGCGCGACATGGTCTGCGTAAGCGCAAGGTACTATTCCAAATCCAACACGAGATACGCGAGCGTGAAGACCGGCAACGTGCCAAGGCTGGACGCCAAGGGCTATGTTCTTGTTGTGGACGACATAGCCGATACTGGGAAGACGCTCAAGAAGATATGCGGCGACATACGCTCGAAATCCATGGTCAGGGTGGTGACCTGCACCTTCGGAATGAAACCGCAGTCGGTCATAAAGCCGGATTTCTGCGCCTTCAGGGTAAGCAACGACACGTGGGCCATATTCGAATACGAGGAGTTCGAGACTACCAGGAACTTCTCGCAGACCGGCAACGAAGCGGGGCTCAGGTTCATAAAGCAGAATTTCTAGCTGCGAGCCTGGCCACCCTCGCCAGCCTTTTCCTTATGCTGATCCAGTGGGTGCCCTGCCAGTAGAGCTTGCCGCACCGCCTGCAGTAGTAGAATCCATCGTATCTTGACGCAATGGCATCAGGTATGCCGCGGCGGGCGGCGAACTCTGGCGAGACCCTGTTCAGCGGAGAGCAGCATCTCGGGCAGAAGGTCTCCGCAGGGTCGGTGCGGGCATTGAGGCGCAGCGACCTTATTACATATGCCAGCTGCCTGTCGAGGTCGTGCTGGGTCACGAGGATGGAGGTTATGCCGCGCTTCCGCGCCCTGAGTGAAAGCGCTACGTCAGACGTCAGCAGTATGGCCTTTGACCTCTTCGAATGCCTCAGTATCGCGTCGTCCCCTTGCGCTGGCACGTCCATCGCGGGGATGCCGGCCAGCCTGAGCCACCTTGCGACCTTCGCCAGCATGACGTCGGCCAGAATGCACCTTTTTGACATGGTGAAACGCCGATTTTTCAGCATACTATTTAATAGCCGCGAGATAAATATCTGTGTCCGGGGGACACGGTGCTTGCCGCATGATAAGATCGATAGAGCTTATCAACTGGAAAACACACAGGCATACCAAGCTAGAGTTCAAGAGCGGCGTCAATGTCCTAATAGGCATAATGGGCGCAGGCAAGAGCTCGGTGCTCGACGCCATTTCGTTCGCGCTTTTCGGCACATTCCCAGCGCTAAAAAGCAGGAGGGTGGCGTCATCCGACCTTATAACAAACAGGCCGGAGGAGGAGCAGGAGGCGACCGTCAAGCTGGATTTCGATGCGAACGGCAGCGTGTATTCGGTTTCCAGGACCATAAGCCTGCGCGGGAGCAGCACAGCCAAGCTCGAGAAGGACGGCAGCTATGTGCAGGCGCAGGCGGAGAGGGTCAACGAAGAGATAGGGCAGGTGCTCAAGATAGACTACGACACGTTCTCGCGCGCCATCTACGCGGAGCAGAACAACCTGGACTATTTTTTGGAGCTCACGAAGAGCGACAGGAAGAAGCAGATAGACGGAATGCTCGGCCTGGACCAGTTCGCTGCAGCTGAGGACAACGCCACCTCGCTGATAAACAGCATAAAGGCAATGATAAGCGACGAGGAGGGCACGCTGGCGCAGATCGACATAAAGTCGTACAGGGCGCAGCTCGAGAAGCTTGCTGGCGAGAGGAAGGCGATGGAGGGCGAGATGGGCTCGCTCAGGACCGCGGCCAAGGCCGCGGAAACCGAGGCCGAGGCGCTTAGGAAGGAGCTGGCGGAGGCAAAGGCGCTGCAGTCGAGGAAGAACGCTCTGGCCAAGGAGATCGCGTCGATGGGCGGCAAGATAGCCGCGATGGAGGGGGAACTGGCAGCGATAGAAAAGCTCCGCATAGACGGCGAGGCCATCCAGGCCGCGCTCAGGGCCAGGAAGGCGGAGAGGGGAGCGATAGACAGGGAGCTGGAACGCCTCAAGTCGGACTTCAAGGACGCGACGGCGAGGAGCGCGTCGCTTTCGGCAGTGATAAGGGCGAACGAGCTTAAGCTAAAGGAGAGGGACAGGATATCAGGCGAGATCGGGGGCAGGAGCCTGGAGTCATCGAAGGATGCGGTGAGGGGCGCGGAGAAGTCGCTAAAGGAGCTGAACGACGCCATAGCGCGCCACAGGGCGCTCGAGAGGGAAATCGGCTCCTGGCTCGAGGAACTGCGCAAGCACATAGGCAAGTGCCCGCTTTGCGAACGGGAGCTGGACAGCGGCCTTAAGGAGAAGCTGCTCAAAGACAAGACAGCCCTTCTGGAAAGCACAGCCAAGGAGAGCGAGAAGCTGGCCAGACAGGCGGCGGATTGCGAGACAGCGCTCAATAAGGCGAAGGAGGAATCCACAAAGCTTGCAGTGTATACGAGCAAACTCAAGGACTACGAGGGGTTGGACGGCGCCATCAGCAAGGACAGGAACGAACTCTCGGCCATAAAGCCCAGGGCCGCAGAGCTTGAGAAAGGCCTCGAATCCAAGGAGAAGGAACGCGACTCGATGAACGAGGCGATCAACAAGCTTAACGCCGACATGGAGACGGCCAGGAGGAAGGAGGCCTACTCGAATGATGTGAAGAAGGGCAGGGCGGCATTGGAGCAGAAGGCCGGGGAGATGGATGCCATAAAGGTTGACGACAAGACCGTTGACCTGCTGCAGGAGAAGCTCGGGAGGAAGGACGTGGAACTGGGCGAGGCAAAGGCGAAACTGGGCGAAGTGACAAGGCATATCGCGACCCTGCAGTCCCAGATTGAAGACAGGGCCAGGCAGATAGGTGAGTTCGACGCGATAGAGGCGCGGATAGAGAGGCGGAGGGCTTACATAAGCAACCTTAACAAGTTCAAGACCGCGCTAATGGACACGGAAGCGCTGCTCAGGAACAGGCTGGTCTCTTCGATAAACGGCCTGATGGACGGGTTGTGGCCCGAGCTGTACCCTTACGGGGATTACAGGAGCATAAGGCTGACCAGCAAAAAGGACGACTACCTCCTGGAGGCCGACTTGGGCGGGGGAGACTCTGGCCTGTGGGAACCTGTCGACTCTGTCGCCAGCGGCGGCGAGAGGACCGTGGCGTGCCTCGTGATGAGGGTTGCGATGTCGATGGTCATAGTGCCTAACCTCAAGTGGATCATACTGGACGAGCCCACACACAACCTTGACTCGAACGGCATAGCAAAGCTCATAAGCGTATTGGGCGAGAGCCTGCCAAAGGTGGTGGAGCAGATATTCGTGATAACGCACGAGGACGACATGAAGCAGATAGGCTCTGCGGTGGTGTATACGCTTGACAGGGACAAGTCGGCCGATGGCCCGACCACCGTCTCGGAATTATGATCGGTGGGGAACGGCGCGGCTGCATGACCGCAGCGCCGGCCGTACCTGCGCTCAGAGCCGATCCAGGCCAAGGCCGCCTGGCGAGGTACCAGATTGCGCAGTAGAGCCCAGGATGGACGAGCTCTTAACGCCAGTGAATATGGCTATGACCTCGACCTTGCCGCTGTATGCAGGGTCTATCCTTGCGCCCCACAGGACGTTAGCGTTCGGCGCGGTCAGCCCTGTCAGCTTGTTGCCTATCTCGTTGGTGTCGCCGAGGGTCAGGTCCTGCCCCCCGGTTATGTGAAGCAGTATGCCAGTGGCGCCCTCGTAATCCACATCGAGAAGCTTGTTCTGCAGGGTGTTGTCGACAACCTTCTCGACCCTGTCCTGGCCCGAGGCCTCGCCCACGCTTATCATGGCTAGGCCACCGTTAGACATTATCGCCTTGAGGTCCGCGAAGTCCAGGTTTATCAGGCTCGGCGTGTTTATGGTCTCCGATATGCCGCGCACCGCCCTGGTCGTTATCTCGTCTGCTATCTTGAACGCCTCCTCTATCGCTACGTTAGGATATAGGTTGACGAGCTTCTGGTTGTCTATGACTATCAATGTGTCCACGTTCTTCCTAAGCTCTTCTATGCCCTTCCTTGCCGTTGCTATCCTTACGCCTTCCAGCCTGAACGGGAACGTCACCACGCCTATGACTATCGCGCCGGCCCTCTTGGCCACGTCAGCTATGACAGGCGCGGCCCCTGTCCCCGTGCCGCCGCCCATGCCGGCAGCTATGAAAACGAGGTTGTAACCGTCCAGCGCCCCCTCTATCCTGGCGCGCGAAAACTCTGCGGCCTTGGCCCCTACCTGCGGGAAGCCGCCGGCGCCCAGTCCTCTCGTCAGCGCGTCTCCTATCAGAAGGCGGTTTATCGAGGGATCCAGGCTGTTGAGGTGCTTCGCGTCGGTGTTCACGGCGATGAGCGATGCGCCCTTTATGCCGGTCCTGCTCAGCCTCTGCACCGTATTGCTGCCGCCGCCGCCCACGCCGCAGACTGCTATCCTTGCCTTGAAAAGCTCTTCGTCGTTAGTGTCGTTCGTGAGCGCGCTAGAGAGTATGTCCATCATATCACGTAGAGATAAGAACAAAAAAGCTATAAAATGTTATTCTATATATAGTACTATGTGCAGTACTGCTCAAGTGGAGCGGGAATTTAGTAGTTTATGTCAGAAGCCGACCTTAAATGTGTGCTTGCAGCTCAGGGGCTAGCCTCTTCCTATAGGTTTTTTGCGGCGTCAGGGCGCTACTGCGCCTCATCGCATCGTTTCACGGAGGGCGGCGCGACGCAAGGGATGGTAGCGGATGGATAAGGGATTCCTAAGGTCGATAGTGCTGGCGCTGTTGTCCTCGCTGCTCATGGGCGGGTGGCTGATCCTGTCTATGGTGGCCATACAGTCTTACAACACGGTAGACTACTACATGCTGATGTCATTCTTCGCGTTCGCGTTCTTCCTCGCGTTCCAGGCGTTCAGGAAGAAGCAGGTAAGGCAGCCAAAGCCCAGGGTCATAGCAAATGGGGCGCTCTTCTCGATAGAATCCATAATATTCCTGTCCATAGTGAACAGCCAGAACATAGTGATGCTATCTGCGTTGATAACGCTCAACATAATAGTGTTCACGATAATCAACATATTCCTGCACAAGGAGGTGCTGAACAAGCACATCATGGCGAGGATACTCGTTTCATCGCTGCTCATAATAATAGCGGTTGACCTGATATACACATTCAACCAGAGCACCGGCTTCACGGCGCTTGATCCCCAGGACTTTTATGTAGCATTCCTGCTTGTGGTGCTGTTCGGCGCTACAAACTACCTTTTTTCGTACAACAGCAAGAGGGTGGTCAACGAGGAGAATTTCATATTCTGGATACTGCTGGCCGGTTTCGTAGTAAGCACGCTTGCGTTCGCTTCGCTTGGTACGGGCATAGATGTGCATAGGGCGATCATATACTATTCTATGGCAGGAGGGCTGCTGCTCTTTGCCGGCATATCGAGCATGGTTTACAGCTACAGGTACCTCGCGTACTACAAGAACGTGATGCGGTTCGTTGGCACAAACGTCCTGTTCCTCCTCAGCGAAACTGACGTGATATTCATATCGGTGCTGTATGTGCTTTTCGGCATAGGAGCGATAAACAGCGACATTATAGCATCCATAGCGCTTATATTGGTCTCCATGATCGTGATATCGACGATAGAAGACAAGAGGAGCCAGACGAACATATTCACGCACATGGTGACAGACACTTTCAACAAGGAGGTGACCAGCCTTAAGAGCATGATGAGGCGCAGGGGCGCGCATCACCAGGATACCCGCCATGGCAAGCGCGCCAACAGGAGACATCCAAAGCGCGGCTGATTTCTCACGTGACTGAGGTTTTCCGCTATGAATTTATAGCTTTTCGTGCAATAAGTTATGGACTTTTCTTGGTATTGTCTATCATAGAGTCTGATTTGATCACATGGCTAGATTGAGACCTGCAAGGACTATGCGTTACCCTAACTCACAGGCGTGGGCCAGGTACTCGCTGAAGAAGCCCAGAAAGAACTATATAAGGGCGCTGCCGCACACCAGCCTGCTGATATTCAACATGGGAGTTGACAACGGGACGTATGACACCACAATGACGCTTAACCCGCAGCGGGACATACAGCTCAGGTCCAACGCGCTGGAGGCCGCAAGGCAGGTAGCCAACAAGTACCTTGAGACGACTATACCGCAGGGCTACTTCTTCAAGGTGCTGGTGTACCCGCACAACGTGATAAGGGAGCACAAGATGGCCACTGGTGCAGGCGCAGACAGGATATCGCAGGGAATGAGCCTGGCATTTGGCAGGCCTATCTCGATAGCTGCCAGGATAAGGGAGGACCAGCCCATATTCATGATAAAGACAAGCGCCAGGAACAGGCAGGTAGTCAACGAGGCCTTCAGGAGGGCGGCGTCCAAGCTGTCAGGCACCTACAAGGTCAGGCTTACCGCATAGGCGCCCTTCAATTCGGAACACCCAGTGCGTATGGATGAGGATTCTATTGCAGTTCCCAGAGGGCCTTAAACAGTACGCCCTGCAGCATGCGAAAAAGCTTGAGGATGCAGGCAACGAGGTATTCATATCGGCATCGCCCAGTTTTGGCGCATGCGATCTGGCGCTCGATGAGGCCAGAGCGCTGAAAGCGGACAAGCTGGTGCACTTCGGCCACGCGGAGTTCCACAGCGTTGACTTCGACGTCGAATACGTTGAGTACAGGATAGACGCTCCGCTGGATCTCCTTGGGCAATCGCTAGACAGGCTTGAAAGCTATAAGAGGATAGGCCTTGTCACTACGATACAACACATGCACCAGCTCGGAGAGATAAGGGAGTTTTATGAGTCGCATGGCAAGACCGTAGTCGTAGGCAAGCCGTACGGCTTCGCCAAGAAGCCTGGCCAGATACTGGGGTGCGACATAGGCAGCGCGGCCACGGTAGACAGGCAGGTCGACGCGCATGTGTACTTCGGCGGCGGCATGTTCCATCCGCTGGGCGCCGCCCTGGCGACCACAAAGCCGTTCCTGGTCATAGAGCCTTTTGAGAACAGGATGGCATTCATAGACGACCAGCGCGAAGTCTACAGGAAGAGGAGCAGGGGCAAGGTGCTCGCAGCGCTCAATGCTAAGAGGTTCGGCGTACTGGTCAGCACAAAGAACGGCCAGCACAACATGGGGCTTGCAGAGGTTATAAAGAGGAAGCTGGAGGGTGCCGGGCTGGGCGCCGGCATACTTGTAGCCAACACTTTCGATTTCCAGTCGATAAGCAACATGCTTGAATTCGACGCCTTCGTCAACACCGCGTGCCCGAGGATCTCGGTGGACGACCCGATAAGGATAGGGAAGCCTCTCCTCAGCGCAAATGAACTGATGGAGGTTCTGAGGATGAAGGACGAACTGTCCACTATTGAAGGGGAGCGGAAGCAGGTCCAGTAAGAAGTTGCTATGCGATTTTTGACAGTTGACGCTCCGCGTTGAAGGGCCTTGGCCGCGGCTCATATTCCATTTTGCATAGCGCGGGCTAAGTGGGAATCAGAAAAATAAAGTAAAAAGAGGAAAGGAAAATTAAAGAAAAAAAGAAAAAGAAACTGACGCGCTCAGTGCGTGGACTTTAGAGCTAGTGTAGCCACCTTGGCCCAGTTCGTTGGAACGCCACCCTTGCACGGGCCCAGAGTGCAGTATGTCACCCACACGTATCCGTAGAACGGAGTCCCTATCACAGGTCCGATCGGCATGCCGCCTGCCACAGTCAGTGACCCAGTCCCGCCGAACGAGACCGGGTATATCTGGCCGGACTGCAACGTCCCAATCGCAACGGCGTTGGTAGGTGTGGAACCGCCATGACTCATGTTGAACGGCACGCCTATCACTTTAGCGCTACCAGAAGTAAGGTTCTCACCCTCCTGTGCGACGAACACGTTGACAGAGTAGAATGTCTGCCCTGTGTTCTGGCCGAACGAGAAGTTTATGAACGACCCGGTAGTGCCGTTAGCACTGAAAGTCGGAGTAGCACATATGTATCCGGATTGTGCTATGCACGCCTGTGGTGTTCCGCCTGAGCCGAACACTCCTAGCTCGAATAACGCCGCCAGGACCACTGCTATTATCAAGATGGCCCATCCGTAGGTCATCAGGTATTCCATAGCGCTCTGTCCTTTTAGCGTCTTTTTGTTGTGTATCATAGATACCCCCTGTTATAACTACACTCTCGCAAGATATATATACCTTTTCCAACGTATTGAAAATTTTTGATACTGAAATCGGCGTTATCTACCTAGACCGATGCTATCGCTTTATACACTATTTGGAGCGCTCAAATAACCTGCCATGATCGCTGCCTTGGGCTGTGCGGTTGCCAATGCTTATGTGTTGCGATGCGATGCCTGCTTTTATTCGCAGGCCCAAAAGCTTTCGAAAACAAATAAAAGGTTATAAGTCCTTATGTAAACGCTGATTGGTGGTGAAATGGCAGAGGAATTGAATCCGTTCAAGATAGCGCAAGAGCAGCTCGATAAGGCTGCAGATATAATGGGACTGGACAAGGAGGCGCATGCCATACTTAGGGAGCCCAGGCGCACCCTGATAGTTAACCTGCCCGTCAAGATGAGGGACGGGCACACAGAGACGTTCACGGGCTTCAGGGTGCAGTACAACGACGCGAGGGGTCCAGCCAAGGGCGGCATAAGGTTCCACCCGGCCGAGACGCTGGACACCGTGAAGGCCCTCTCCGCATGGATGACGTGGAAGTGCTCGCTTGCGGACATACCGCTCGGAGGCGGCAAGGGAGGCGTGATATGCGACCCGAAGAAGTTCAACGAGATGGAATTGGAGAACCTATCCAGGGCTTACATGAGGGCGATAGCCAGCTTCGTCGGCCCGGACAAGGACATACCAGCGCCTGACGTTTACACTACGCCGCAGATAATGGCATGGATGCTTGACGAATACACACGGATAGTGGGCCACAACGACTTCGGCACCATAACCGGCAAGCCGGTAGAGGTATGGGGCTCGGAGGGCCGTATGGACTCGACTGCGCTCGGAGGGATGTTCGTGATGCGCGAAGCGGCCAAGGCGCTCAAGCTAAATCTTAAGAGATCCACAATCGCGGTGCAGGGTTTCGGCAACGCTGGCAAGTTCGCTTACACGCTGTCGAAGCAGCTCTTCGGCTCGAAGGTGGTGGCGATAAGCGACTCTGAGGGAGGCGTCTACGATCCCGACGGGCTGGACCTGCAGAAACTCGAGAAGGCTAAGGCGGAGACCGGCAGCGTCAAGAACTACAAGAGCAAGAACTCCAAGCAGATAACCAACGAGAAGCTGCTGGAGCTGGACGTCGACGTGCTCATACCGGCAGCGATAGAGAACCAGATAAGGAAGGACAACGCGGACGACATAAAGGCGAAGCTGATACTGGAGCTGGCCAACGGGCCTGTGACGCCGGACGCCACTGACATACTGTTCGAGAAGAAGGCCATGGACCTGCCGGACTTCCTGGTCAACAGCGGCGGGGTGATAGGCTCTTACTTCGAATGGGTGCAAAACATAAGCGGCTACTACTGGGACACTGACAGGTTCCACGCTGAGCTCGACAGGATAATAACCAAGTCCTTCAGGGACACCGTAGCAGTGCAGAAGAGCTACGCCCAGAAGAAGACCAGGATAAACGAGAGGATGGCTGCCTACGTGATAGCCGTAGAAAGGGTAGCGAAGGCCATGAAGGCGCGCGGCTGGTACTGAACATTTGATGGACCGCGATGCGAGCGCGGTCCGTTCTTTTTCTTACCCCATTTCGCATGGGAAGCGTTTATATACTTATAACATTTGATGTATTCTAAGTTGTCTGGTGGCTTCACGGCTTGGATGCGCGCCGGTCGATAAACTTTTTATGGCTATGATGATTGGATGGGGGACTCTGATTCGATTGAAGGGGCACCTATCCAGGATGAAAAGTCCTACGAGCGAAGGTTAGCTGCCTATTCAAAGAAATTTGAGGATGAAGGCGGCGATTTACATGGCACAGATCCGATAGGATATGCATTGGCTGTGCTGAGCAATGGAAGGACAATAGCAATTGCGCGCAAGCTCCCCAATTTGGTAGCACGATTTGACTTGTGCATAAGAAAAGTAGAGGACTACAAAGCTACAGGACATCACAAATTGGACGATTACGTGATAGGGATACTTGACAGCGCATTTGAGGGTGTAGATCACCGTTTCGAAGAAGCGGCACACTCCCCTAGGTTTATCGCATAGGTGTTTGCTAATGGGATTGAATTCCACTATAAACGTGAAAACTTTTCAAGACACAACGCGATTGGTAGAGTACCTTAAAGCACAAAAAGATGACGTCGTACATGTAGACGTGATAAAGGATTGCATGTCTGGCGATAGCATGTTCAAAAGCCGCCTCTCTTTCGAACGCTATATGAACTCGGATGGAAGCATTGGCGGCTTCTTCGAGAGCGGAAAGGTAAAACTTGATAGTTTACACAATTTCATATCGCGTGCTGCAGTACTTATCGGTAACATAGCACTGAACGAAAGCGTAATAGGTGAGAATGCTACAATAAACGCAGGCGAAGGTGCAGCAATCAACTTTTATAAATCTAAGGTAGACGGCACAGTAGCTGTAGAGTATGGTAACGCTTATATAACCAATTCTCTCATAGAGCGAAATGCATCCATAAATTGGACAGGGGGAAGCGCAGCTACCGAGGCGAAACTTGTTATAAAAGATTCGTCTGTTGGTACTCCGCTTGGCTTAACAGAAATAAGCATTTCGAATGCAGATCTTAACATAATAAACTCACAAGTGGAGAGTGATATATCAGCTTCATTCTCACTGCGCGGTAAATTTAATGTCATCTCATCGTTTGTACCAAGAGGAGCGCGACTAAAAGATTACAATACGCTTACCAGTAGGCTTGATTCGCTCAAATCTAGATACGAGATAACACCGAATTTTAGAGCAGATGTAAAAGGGATTGCATGCCTCAAGCAGGGTTCATATAGATGGGTAAAAAACTTAGTGGTATACGACTTAGGAAATGATAAAATAAACGACACTTATTACATTGAGTTATCATCGAATGACAACGAGGAAGCCAGAAAACTTCATAATGATATGAAGGTAAAGTGCCATACGCTTGAGGATGAGATTAGGCAGAAAATATTAGAGTTTTCAGACGGCGATAAGATTTCGAAAGAGATCTTGGAAACTGCAACTCTATTGGCTAAAGGCGTGTACCAGGAACTGCGATATGACGATAGATGGGAGAGTTATATAAAATCAGAGTACTTAGACAGGCAGCAGCATGTAATACCATTTGCAGAGATACTGAAGAACAGAAGAGGTGTATGTCATGAGAAAGCTTTGCTCCTTGAGATGCTGATAGAGATGGAGAATGAGGGGAGGGATGAAAGTAATATTATAACTTCCAAGTTTGTTGAGGGTACAGTTAAAGTAGAGGGAAACAAAGAGGGATACGGCCATGCATGGGTGGAATTGCACTTGCCTAACGGTAAAGACGTCATAATTGACCCGACGAATTGGCCGTATATGTATGGTACGTACAATGACACTATGCTTACGGATCGGCATAAAAATGTGAAATACGAAAGAAATGACAGGATGAATGCGTTGGTGATAGACGCACAGCCGTTGTCTTGATTGAACCTTTGCGTATACGTACATTTAGACCTAAGGCTTTGGCACACGCATTGCATTAGTCATTGTCGAAAATCTCGCACCAGTCCTTGAGCTCGCCGGTTATTACGTGCCTTGATCTGCGCAACTCCTTTAGATCCCTGCAGCCGCTAACGAACATGGCGGTCTTCAGCGCGAATATGGTCTCTTCCAGATATTCGGTCACCTTGTCGCTCGACACTGTAGCCGGCCTAAGCAGAGGCCACGCCATGGCGCACAGGTCTGCACCCATGGATATCGCCTTGGCCATCTCAAGGCCGTTCCTTATTCCCCCTGACGCGACAACCGGCAGCTTGACCGCCTTCCTGACCCCGTACAGCGCGGCTGCGGTAGGTATGCCCCAGTCCCAGAATATATTGCCCGCCTTGAACTTGACCATCTTGTTGGCTTCCTTTGCCCTGTATGACTCCACTCCGGACCAGCTGGTTCCCCCCATGCCTGCTATTTCTATTGCGCTTACGCCTGCAGATTCCAAGCGCTTCGCCACAGTATCGGATATGCCTGCGCCGACCTCCTTGGCGACTATCGGCTTTCCCAGGCCTGAAGCAGTCTCCTTGATGCGCGCCATGACATGGCTGAATTCAGCCTCGCCTTCCGGCTGAATCACCTCCTGGAGCGGATTGAGATGCACGTAGAGCGCGTCTGCGTCCAGCATCTCGACCAGCTTCTTCGCCTCGGCTATGCTGAGCCCCTTAGACAGCTGCGCGCCGCCTATGTTCGAACCTATGAATATGTCAGGCGCCACCTTCCTTGTTATCGAATAGGTTTCGGCCAGCCCCCTGGTCAGCAATCCTGCGCGCTGACTCCCTACGGCCATGCCTATGCCGAGGCGCTGCGCAGCCTCGGCTAAGTTCCTGTTGACCTTCTTTGCCAGTTCCGCACCGCCGGTCATAGCGCCTATGAATATCGGCGCAGCGAACTTGTGCCCCAGGAAGGTGGTGGATATGTCTATGTCGTCGAAGTCGATTTCCGGCAGCGCGTCATTGAATAGGCGGACGTTTTCGAAGAGCGTGGTCGCTCTCCTGCTCTGCACCGGCTTCTCCAGGCATAACAGGATCCCTTCCTCCTTCCTCTTCTCTATTATCTTTACCTTCTTACGCAGTTCCACTTTGTCCATTCGAACACACGCAAGTATTATTTTGAAAAACAAGCTTAAATAAGGCTGCGTAGCCGCTCAGGATTTGATTTCAAGAGTCTTTAGCGCCATGCCCTTTGTATCTGACGCCCTTCCCTTATATAGAAAGATACGACATGGTTGCCCTGTTCGCCATTCCATAGGCGCATCTTACTGTTGACCAAAACGGATGCTTAATCTCGTATCTGGCTATGGCCTCCTTTATGTTTTCCGGGTCTCTCTCGTTCTCGAACTTGGCCGAATGCACTCCGATGACTACTACAGGGCTGCCCTTGTAGCACTCCTCTATGCGCGACAGGGTGCGAAGCATGTGCATGCAGTTTATGCAGCAGTAGGTCCAGAAATCCAGTATGACAACACGGCCCCTCAGCGCTGAAATAGATAGCGGGACTTCGGTGTTCAGCCATGTCGAATCTTTGGCGAACTCGTGCGGCCTGTGGCTGAACGGGTTATATAGACCCCATTTCATAATGACATTTTGTCGGCCCGTATTAAGTGCCTTTGGGCGTGCTCAGGCAAAGCTGGCAGGTCAGGCTGCTGAAGGGAGACCGAGCTGCTGACCTATCGATTTTATCGCAGGCAGGGAGCATACCTGCGCCGTGTCGTTTATTGAAGGGCATATCTCGGCTATGTATAGGTCGGCTGCGGCGTACTCGCCCCATGCGAACTGGTCATTGAAGCTTGCAAGTTGGTTAAGTATCTGGGCATGCGTCATCGATGCGATGTACTGCCAATTGTGCGCTGTGGTGGCATTGTTGCCTATGATTACTGCGTCGGCTCCGCTGACGAGCGAATCGCCCCAGAGGGTGAACGGAGTGCCCTCGAATTTTCCTGTGCTGTTCATGAAAGCTATAGCCTTGTAGTACGTGGCATTTGGCGCACGCGATAGGAAGAATGAAAGCGGCTGTATCTCGAAGTGGCCGGTTATCGGCGATTCGTACTCGGCTGATATGAAATTTATCAGGCTGCTTGAGTAGTGGTTCCCGAAATCCACGCCTGAAGCCGTAGTGGTGTTGGCCTGCACCCAGTAGAGCGTGGGCACGTCACCATCCTGGAGCGCGCTGTAACCATTGTACAGGGCTGTGAAGTTGCCGAACCGTGACAGCGCCAGCGCCATTGCCCACCTGTTTTCCCCGCAGTAGGGGCAGGTAGTCGCGCCTATGTACACCACACTGGGCTTCCCGTCTATCACTATGGGACTGTACTGGGGCGAGTTCGATACGAGCACCTCATTCACTAGGGTGCCATTGAGCAGCCGTTCGCCGGCTATCTCGTAATAATTGAGCGGCTCGTTGTTTATAACCGCCAGGGCGGAGCTGTTTAGCGGATCGTTTATGCCTGCCAGGGTCGCATTCGGGGTGGACGTGGCGTTTTTAGACGGCTGTACTATGTACGTTGGTTTCGTGATGCTGATGTAGACCAGCGCGGCAACCAGCAGCAGCACAGTGGCCCCGAGTATTACGTTTAGCGTGATAGACCTTGTAAGCAGCTTTTTTTGATCGTATCTGCGCATCGGATAGCACCATTGAACTGAAGCTGTATTGCGCTTATAGGGAATAAATATCTTTGCGTGGTTTGTGGGGGGCTTCTTATCATAATTTGGCGCGGAGGCTGCGGCATGCGACCTAAAAGTCTCGCTTGGCAGCAAGTAATTAAATTACTGGCGCCCCATAAAATATGTTAACAAGGGGATGTGATTATGTGGCTGAAACAGAACTAAGCATCGATACTTACGGCACAGTCTTCTGGAGCCTGGCAAGCATGCTGCTGCTGATAATAATAGCGCTCGACTCTGCAGGGTATTACATTGGAAACTCATCAACCCCAACAAATTACGGCTTCGCTCCACACACCATCGCGTTACTGTACGCGACATTATTCGCATTTGTTATCGGCTTCGCGTTCCTCTTGGCGGCAATTTTATCCCTGAAGTCCAATAGAGCCGGCCCCACCATATCATCCTTGCTCTCAACTATACTGTTCATAGTAGACATGACCATCGGTTTTGTGTGGTCCGGCTTCGGCGCGTTACTGGCGTCGGTTTCCTTAGTCACGCTGTTCTTCAGCTATCGGTCGCTCACCGCACCACGCAAAAGGGGCCCGGGCCGCCCGCGCATCAAGCGATAGAGCACGGGATACAAGTACACAGGCGCAGGAAGCAGAGAATGGCTAAGAAGGGCAAAAAGGCGAGAAAGGCCGCTAAGCCCACGCGCAGGCCGAGGTAAGCCTAGTACTCGAAGAGGAGCCTGAACTTTTCCGATCCTACGGCTCTCAGGAAAAGTTGCAGCTCCGTCTCTGTGAAGGCCTTGTTTATCGAGCCGTACTTCGGCTCTTTTGGCACCTTGAAGCGCCTCTTATAAACACGGTGCAAATCAGCTTTAAGCTCTTCTAATTTTGATTGAGGAAGACTTTCGGCTAATGCCTCAAGCTGGCTTGAAAACTCGCTGAAAACGAACCCCGAACCCGCGTTTTCGCGAGTTTTTCTTATGCTAGACTTGCTCGAAACGAACCCGGCACTGCGTCGACAGAAAAATTCGCCTTGGCCGGGATTCGAACCCGGGTCACAAGCGATCTGTCACAAAAGGTGTTGACAGGCTCGTATGCTAGACCGCTACACTACCAAGGCATCAGATTAAAAATGTGCGACATTAACAGGATAAATGTCCTGTGTCAAGTCATACACTTTAAAGGTTTAACATTTAAATAGATTATCGGACTGACTTTTTTCTTGTAGGCCCGTAGAGCGGTGTCATGGGAAAACGATTTGATGAGGCGGATTTGAGGCGGAGGTTGAAGATAGGCATGTTCATCGACGTCTCATTCTCCATCATACAGTTTGTAATAGGGCTTTTATCCGGCAGCCTCGCGCTGATATCGAATGGCGGACACGGACTAACCGACGCCCTAAGCCTGCTCATATCCTTCATCGCAGCCAAGGTGTCCATGCGGAAAGCCAGCGATAAGAAGACATACGGCTACGGCAGGGCCACCATAATAGCCGCCTTGATAAACAGCGTGCTTCTCATACTATTCGCGGTATTCATATTCACAGAGGCTTATGAAAGGATAATCAACCCGGTCCAGGTAGACGGCTTTCCTATCGTGGCCACCGCAGTATTCGGCATATTTGTAAGTGGTGGCGTAGCCGCGCTATTAAGGAGGCATAGCAGCGACCTCAATGTGCGCAGCGTATCATTGCACATGAGCTATGATGCTGTAGCGTACATAGGGACATTGTTGGCTGGCCTTATCATATTGTTGACTGGGCAGGCGATATTTGACCCGTTGATCAGCATAATGATAGGCATTTTTATGGTAGTAGGTGCATGGGGCGTCTTGCAGGAGTCGTTCCAGATACTACTTGAGGGTACGCCGAAATGGGTTAGCATCGAAGCAGTGCGAGACGCGATAGGCCGGCATGGGGCAGTACTTGAAGTACACGACCTTCACGTCTGGGCGATCTCATCGCAATACGCGGCCCTGAGCTGCCATGCGATAATAGGCGCGGACAGCATGACTGAATGCTCCAAGATTATAGCGGACATAAAAAGGATGCTGAAGAAGGATTTCAATATAGAGCATGCTACAATAGAAGCCGAGATAAAGAACTCGCACGCAGGTAGGGGACATAGATGAATCCTTGCGCAATTGAATGCGCGCCCTGGCCGATGCAAGATATTTTGTCCTGCAGGTGGCATACCGACAAAGACCGCGGCAATGGGATTTGAGCCCAAGACGTGGATAAGTACGCATTAAATCGCGTCATGGCGCGAGATCGTTAGGTCCGAATCCGAATGGCAGTAGGGTTTCTATATCGCTAACCACAATCCTGTCCTTTTTGGTGTTTGAGAATATGACTTCCATATCGGAACCGCTGAGCTGGGTCGCCTCGTAAAGCATCTGCCTGCAAGCGCCGCACGGCGCGGTAGGATTCCTTGTGCCTTGCTTCCCCCCTTTTGCTATTATTGCTATGGCCTTGAACGAGCGGTAGCCCATGGCGTTGGCTCTTACTAGAGCGGACCGCTCGGCGCACAGCGTGCTCCCGTATGCCGAATTTTCTACGTTTGAGGCCGTTATTATCTCGTTGTCTGAAGCCAGAAGCGCGGCGCCGACATGGAAGTTTGAGTATGGTGCATAGGCTGTGGCGGTCGCTCTCTCAGCCGCATCGAGCAATCTCCGCTGCACTTTTGTAAGCCCGCCGTATTTTTTGTACTTTGCATTAGGCAATTGAACCACGCTCTCGCTTAAAATATTTAACATCGTAAGCTATAAAATATACAAAGTGCAACTGTATTTAGGAATGAAAGCATGAGATACTATAACAATGTTTTGGAAGCCATAGGAAATACGCCGCTTATCAGATTGAACAACGTAATAAGGAAAAAGAATGTGACGGTGCTGGTGAAGCTGGAATGCATGAATCCAGGAGGCAGTGTCAAGGACAGGATAGGCGTCAGGATGATGGACTATGCGGAGAGGGGGGGCCTGATAAAGCATGGGGCCACCATAGTAGAGCCGACTTCCGGGAACACAGGAGTAGGGCTGGCCCAGGTCGCCGCAGTGAGGGGCTATAAATCAATTTTCGTGATGCCTGACAAAATGAGCAAGGAAAAGGAGATGCTGCTGCGTGCTTATGGGGCCGAAGTCGTAAGGACGCCTACTGCAGTTGCCCCGGAAGACCCAAGGAGCTATTATAGGGTGTCTGAGCGCATAGCGAAGGAGACTGCCAACTCTTTCAGGCCGAATCAGTACGAGAACCAGAACAACCCTAAGGCGCATTTCGAGACCACCGGACCGGAGATATGGCGGGACACTGACGGCAGGCTTACGCACTTCGTCGCTTGCCTGGGGACAGGAGGCACTATAACAGGGACCGGGAAGTTCTTGAAGAGCAAAAGCAAAAAGCTAAAGGTCGTAGGCGTGGACCCCGAGGGCTCCATTTTCTATGACAGGTTTTACCACAAGAAGGAACACTTCCATCCGTACAAGATAGAGGGGATAGGCGAAGATTTCATACCTGGAACGACGGACATGGGTGTAATTGATGGGATGATAAGGGTAAGCGACAAGGACTCCTTCTTAATGACAAGGGAACTGGCCAGGAAGGAGGGCTTATTTGTCGGCGGCTCGTCAGGCGCTGCCGTAGTTGCAGCTAAGAAGCTGGCCGGCAAGATAGGGAAGGGGCTTATAGTGGTCTTGCTGCCAGACACGGGCAGGAATTACCTCAGCACCATATTCAACGACGACTGGATGGAGAGCAATGGATTTTTGTGACGGGGAGGCGTGATTTGCATGGAATTTGAAACCGCTGCCATACACGTGGGCGAGGAACCTAACATGCAGGAAGGCGGCTCGGGCGACGTGGCCATCCCAATACACCTGTCCTCAACATTCGCAAGGAGGAAGGTCGACAGGCCTACAGGAGGCTACGAATACTCGAGGACCTCTAATCCTACGCGGCACGCCCTTGAAATGAGGCTGGCTGCGCTCGAGGATGCAAAGTTCGGGCTGGCATTCTCCTCAGGTCTTGGCGCGGAAACGTCCCTTTTCCTAGCGCTACTAAAGTCTGGTGACCATGTAATAGCATTTGATGACCTCTACGGGGGCACGAGGAGGCTTATTGACAAGGTGTTCGCAAGCAATTTCAAAGTCTCGGTCGACTATGTCGATGCGCGTTCGGTGAATAACGTTGAGAGGGCCTTCAAGAAAAACACGAAGCTCGTGTGGCTGGAGACCCCCACCAATCCGCTTATGAAACTCTGCGACATAGCGGCCATATCCAAAGCCGCGAAAACGCGCGGAGCGATTGTAGTGGTCGACAACACTTTCGCCACGCCGTATTTCCAGAGGCCGCTCGCCCTTTCCGCGGACATCGTATTGCACAGCACCACAAAGTACATAAACGGCCACAGCGACTCCGTAGGAGGGGCCATAATGCTTTCGGACCGGGGGCTTTACGAGCAGCTCAAGTTTGTCCAGAACGCAGCTGGAGCGGTGCTTTCGCCGTTTGACAGCTTCCTCGTGATGCGCGGCGCGAAGACGCTCGCGGTCAGGATGAGGGAGCATGCCCGTAATGCGGCCAAGGTAGCGGCATTTCTTGAATCGAGCAAAAACGTAAGGAGGGTTTACTATCCAGGATTGAAAAGCCATCCGCAATACGAGCTTGCAAAGAAACAGATGGGCGGTTTCGGCGGAATGCTGTCTTTCGAGATAGACGGCGATTCCAAAACCGCTGCTAAATTCCTGCAGGCACTCAAGATATTCAGCCTTGCCGAAAGCCTAGGCGGGGTCGAGTCGTTGGCGGAGCACCCTGCGTCCATGACGCACGCCTCTGTCCCGAAGGGGATACGAGAGAAGGTCGGTATAGGGGACTCGCTCGTAAGGCTGTCAGTAGGCATAGAGAACGCAGACGACCTGATAGGGGACGTGGAAAACGCGCTAAGAGCCGCCATTAGGTAGTGCGTTCTGACAATCTCGCGCTTTGCCTTCTTTTGGTCATGGCTCGGAGCGGTTCATCATCCTTGGGAATGGGATCGCGTCCCTTATATGGTCAAGGTTTAGCATCCATTTCAGCAGGCGCTCGACACCCAGGCCGAATCCGCTGTGCGGTATGGTGCCATACCGCCTAAGGTCCGCATACCAATAGTAGTCCTTCTCGGCCAAGCCATAAGCCTTGAGGCGATCAAGAAGCTCATTGTAATCGTATACCCTCTCGCTGCTGCCTATTATCTCGCCGTGGCCGTGAGGGGCTTCCATGTCGGAGTTTAGCGCGAACTCCGGATTGCCCGGATCCGCCCTCATGTAGAATGCCTTCATTTTCAGCGGCCACTTGTAAACGAAAATGGGCTTGCTCTCTTTTTCCGTCAGTATCCTCTCATCCTCTGCGCCTATGTCGTCTAGCCACTCCTTCTTAACGCCGTTTTCGCCCAGGTACTTCAGCGCATCCTCATAAGTAAGCCGCTTGAACGGCGCGGTTACCGCTGCTAGCTGCTTCGCATCAACACCCAGGGACCCAAGAAGCGGGGCTTGCTCCTTTGCAAATCTTTGGCATACGTACTCCACCATGTCCTCCTGCAGTTTCATATTGTCCTCCTGGGAATAGTATGCGGCTTCGGCTTCAAGGTGCCAGTATTCTGCCAGATGCTTGAGCGTGCGGGATTTTTCGGCCCTGAATGATGGGACGAGATCGTAGACCTGCTCTAGCGCAGGCACAAGAGCTTCCAGGTAGAGCTGGGACGATTGTGTTAGGTACGCCTTTGTGCCGAAAAAGTCTATGCCGAACATGTCGGCCCCGCCCTCGCCTCCGGCCCGGGTTATCACGGGCGGGGTGACCTCCCAGAAACGCCTTTCAGCGAAGAAGTCGCGCAGGTACTTGAATAGGAATGACCTCGCCTTGAGTATCCCTGTCATCTTTTGGCTCCTCAGCCACAAGTGCCTCTTGTCGAGGAGGAGTTCGGTGCTCTGGAATTCTGTTATGGGAAACGGCTCAGATATGCTGGTGTTTGAGAATTTCGTAGCCTCAAGCTCGAATCCGGTCGGCGCCCTCTTGTCCTCCTTGACCGTGCCATCCACCACTATGCTGGATTCTATTGTCGTTTCAGTGACCGCCTTCCATGACGCCTCGTCTACCTTGTCTTTCTTCACTGCTATCTGCATTGTGCCGCTGCTGTCCCTTATTATGATGAATGCGACGCCGCCGCTCTGCCTTTTCCGGTGCACCCAGCCGGCAAGGGTGACCTGCTTGTTCACGTTATCCTTGGCCCGGTCTACATGGAGAAATTGGAGCATCAAATCACGGATCCGCTTTGATTAGGTCCTATAGCTGGATTATTTCCCGTTGAGGTGAGTCGAACACCTAACCTGCCGGTATCTTCTCGTAAGTCAAGAAGCCAACAAGCTACAGCCGGCCGCTCTGCCATTGAGCTACAACGGGAACATAAATTATCTTACAACCTAATTTAAATCACTTTCTTTGATGGAACTGGATGGCGAGCAAACATTATAAAATATGTAATCAAAACGTTTAGGGAGCTGTGCAATTTTAAAGGGGCGTACGATTTAGATGATATCAAAGAACGAACCGGTAGATGAACCGGAAGACGGACAAGAAGGCGGGCCAAAGCCGGACGGCGGCGGGAAGGCCGAAGCCAAGGCTGCAGGCGACGACAAGCTGCCTCTCGAATTTTATACAGTGAAGGACGCCGTGTCCAGGGTCACTTCAAAGGCCAGTTTCTTTGATGCGGTGCTGATATCGATAGCCTTCATAGCCATAGCCACAGCGCTGCCGTTTTATCCAGCGGAAATCTTCGTGGTCATATTGATACTGCTTATAGCCCTGACGGTCTTCTACCCCTTCCTAGGGCTTATATTCCTAATGGCGGTCATATTCCCGGCTATTGCGTACCAGGTGCCTGCCCTGGCGCTGTTCTTCCTCTTCGTTGTGAGCGGCTCGCTTATAGCCGGGTACCTTTACTATCGTTCACTGGCCTTCGCTTACATACTTGTAGGGCTTGCGTTCTCCCCGCTTGGCGCGCTGCTGGCGATACCAGCGTTCATAATGTCCGTGCTGGTGCTCGACTATAAGAGGGCCATTGTGGTAACTGCAGTAGCAGTGATAGGGGTAGTGGCGCTTTCAGCGCTGACAGGGATGCAAAACACCGCTTATATAGCCTATGATGCAGCGTCGGCGCATTCGAAGCTGGTCGGAAATTCGCCGCTGTCTTATGCGATAATGGATAGGCCTGCAGTGCCGCTAGGCAATTTCACGGCAGGGTTGTCAGGGGCGCTTTCACATGTGGCCAACTCTACCGTGGCCGGAAGCCTTCCGAACACCATCTCTGCGCTGCTTGGTTCCCTAGGCATTACGCCAGAGTATTACATCATTACGCTTTTGGTGCTTGCGGCCGCAGTCTGGGTGATAGCGTGGATAGGGGGCTCTAACAGGTCAAAGCTCGGCGGCGTGGTCGCGTCCCTGCCCGGCATAGCATATCCATTAGTATACATCGCGCTGTCGGCTGCGGCAGGCAGCGGTTACAACATCGTCCTGCCGTTTATCAGCTTCCTGGTCGCGCCCGCATTCCTCTACGCCGCACAGCTGATCGGGATAGACGTGATCAAGGTGCAGGAGGTCAGGAAGCAGGACATAAGGATGCAGTTCGGCGAGGCTTTCGAATCGCTCGGGCGGGGTGCGAGCAACGAGACGTTCAACGACATAGGCGGCTATGAGGCGACCAAGAAGGAACTGCACGATGCCATACTGGCACCGATAGAGCAGCGCGGCGTCTCGAAGGCGTACAACGTAAAGCCCGTTAAGGGCGTGCTGTTCTTCGGTCCGCCGGGCACCGGCAAGACAATGATAATGCGCGCGCTTGCCAACGAGATGCACGCCGGATTTTATGTTGTAAAGGCCTCAAACCTGATATCCGCTTATCCGGGCGAGACGGAGAGGATGATAGCGAGCGTATTCGAAGTCGCGGCGAAGCATGCGCCGTGCGTGCTGTTCTTCGACGAGATAGATGCGATAGCCCATACGAGGAGCGCGAATTCGGAAGCCGGAGATGTGCAGGCCAACGCGCTGTCGCAGCTTCTTCAGGAGATGGACGGGTTCCAGAAACTCGAAAACGTGATAATAGTGGGAGCCACGAACGCCCCGAACGTGCTCGACCCGGCGATAATGAGGCCGGGAAGGTTCGACAAGGTGATATACATGCCGCTGCCGGACCTCAATGCGAGGAAAAAGATCTTCCAGCTTTACCTAAAAAAATTGCCGACATCCGACGACATAGACTACGCCGCGCTAGCCGAGAAGACGGAGAGGTTCTCCGGAGCCGACATCAGGGCGCTATGCGAAAACGTGGCGCAGGTAATGGCGCAGGAGGCGGCCAGCGAGCGCAAGGTGCTGATGATAAGCATGAATGAGATGCTTAACGTGCTAAGCAACACGAAGCCGTCGACCTCTCTGGCGCAACTGGAGGAGTATACGAGGTTCAAGATGGACTTCGAGAGGAGGACTTCGGGCGAGTCAACTGAGCAGAGGGGGGAGAAGGTGAGCCTTGACGAGGTGATAGGCCTTTCGGAAGCCAAGCGGGCTATAGCCGATGCGATAGAGATACCGCTGCTCAGGCCGGACCTTGTGAAGAAGTACGACATCAAAAACATAAATGGCATACTGCTATTCGGACCGCCCGGCACTGGGAAGACACTGCTGATGAAAGCCATAATCAGCGAGCTGACTGGGGTGAACATAGTAGAGGTGAACGGCTCGGTGCTCATGCAGATGGGCGGGGACAAGGCCGCATCCGCCATAAAGGAAATCTTCAACAGGGCCAAGGAGAACGCGCCTGCCGTAGTGCTTATAGACGAGATAGACGGGCTTTTCCCGCAGAGGACGGGCGCCAGCGAGTCGAGCGTGCAGAGGGTCAGCCAGCTGCTGCAGGAGATAGACGGCGTAGGCAAGCTGTCTAACGTCCTCATAGTGGGCGCCACGAACAACCCCGAAGCCCTGGATCCCGCTCTGCTCAGGCCGGGAAGGTTCGACAAGCTCATATTCATAAAGCCCCCCGCCGCAGCTCAGCGCGGGGAGCTGTTCAGGCACTATCTCATGCACGCGCCGGTGTCAGACGATATAGATTTCGACAAGCTTGCGAACCAGACCAAGGGATTCACAGGCGCCGACATATCGAATGTGTGCAGGGAGGCCAAGACGAAGGCGCTGGAAGAGAGCATGAAGCTGTCCAAGGATGTCGATATAAGCATGGAGATGATAGAAAGCGTGCTCAAGTCGGTAAAACCGTCTGCGCCGGAGCAGGTCATCGGCAACTACCTTACTTTCCTGCAGAAGTACGGAGAGCGCTAGCATCTTTTCTCCCGGCTGCTGATCGGCTGTAGGAGAAAAGCCTTGAGTTGTCACCGGCACTAAGCACCAGGGACCCGTCGATTGCGTTTACGGAACAGAATTCCAGCTTTATGGTGCTCTGTGTGCTGACTTTCCCTATCGCAGTGGCGCACGAACCGAACAATGAGACTGCGACAGTGCTGTTTTTGGAATCCGCGATCCTGCAGCTGCAGAAAGACGCGCTGACTGAGCCACCAAACCTTGCAATCTGCCTAACCTGCGATATTTCAATGACCCTGCCTATCACGTCTATGCCGGTATCGCCGGCCTTCAGCATGGAAAAATCATTAACTACCGAGGTGGGCTGCGCCACGACGCTGATTGAGGTCGCTTTGGAGCTGTCGAGTTCGCCTGAAGCCACGTCTATCACTGCATTTTTCACGAGCATTGTCCCGCCGCGCTCGAGGGGCTTTGAATCCACTATCGCTGCGCTCGTGCCGAAAAGATTCAGGTTTATCGTGCTGCCGGTTTTGCCTAGCACCACTATCCTCCTGGTAGCTTTGGGGCCTGCCGCCTCCGAGCCCTGTCTGCCATTGAATATCCTATATATTACGTCCTGGACGTCCACGACATATTTCGGTGCTTTGAAAGCGCGCCCCGGATCCGCCCTGGATTCCCTGACAGACTCTATGAAGCTCAATACTTCTGTTACAACTGCAATCCTGGCGCCGACGCCGTTCGAATCTTTGGCATTGGAAACCTGGTCGCTTATCATTCTTGATGCATGCTCCAGTGATATCATGCCTGAAAACTGGTCTACGACATCCTCTGCATCTGACATTTGACCCAACAATATATGTGCAAAAACAATAAATACCGCACACTGTGTTTTTTCGAAGCTTGAAAATGGCTGCGGAATGGATTCTTTATAAATTCGGTAAAGGGTATTTAGGATAGGGCTAAATAGGTATACAATTAAGATAATTCTACTAATTATTCGGGGTGCTTTATGTGGAGGATGAGAAGAAGGTTGCAGCCCTAATAGACCAGATAACACGCCAGATGGACTCTCTGATAGGCGATACGACTGTGCCAAAAAATGTCAGGGGCGCGGTTGGAGAAGCCAGGAAGAAACTCAATGAAAACGGTGAGTACACCATCAGGGTAGCAGGTGCGATTTATAGCATAGACGTAGTGAGCAATGACATAAACCTGCCGCCACAGGCACGCACCATGCTGTGGAACATACTGAGCATGCTTGAGTCTATAAAGGATTAGATGTCTGATGAAACATACTTCAAGGAACTCACTACTAAACTGTCACAGGCGAGGATATTCCTATCGGGGGATGCAAGAACCGCCGTGGTTGATGGGATAGACGTAGACATTCTCGTTTCAAAGATAATAGAGGGCCACAAGACTTCGCAGGGAGCAGTGTTCGTGGACTCTGAAGAGATAGGGGAGATAATAAGGGACATAATGAATGAGAAGAACCCAGAACCGATAGAGGTTGCACGGAAAGCGGAATTCGTGCCTATTGCAGCAGAATTCGACGCGGAATACGTGATACATGACGTTAACCCTGAACAGACCAGCGGGGACATCAATGATTTTGTAACTTATTTTAGAGACAGAATGGAGAAGATACGCACGATACTTGAAACGAACAGGAACAATGTATATGGCTTCGTGAAGACGTTAGAGTCTATCAAAAGCTTCACGAACGGCAGGGAGGTGGCGCTTGTCGGCATTGTAACCAGCAGGATAGTAACCAAAAACGGCAACATGATGGCCATACTCGAGGACGAGACAGGCGAGGTAAAAGTCATGTTCATGAACGGTTCAAATCCCAAATCCAAGGAACTGTTCGAAAAGGCCGGGCACATAGCCAATGACGAGGTAATAGCGATAAGGGGCAAGGTATCAAGCATATTCGTCATTGCCAACGAAATAGTATGGCCCGACATACCAATAAAGGAGAAGAAGTTCTCGGAGAAGGACACTGCGATAGCTTTCCTTTCGGATGTGCACGTCGGGAGCAAGCTTTTTATGGACAGGAATTTCTCTTACATGATCAGGTGGCTTAACGGCAGCATAGACAAATACGCCGAGCTGGCTGGTAAAGTCAAGTATGTCATAATGGCGGGTGACGTAGCCGACGGCATAGGGGTTTACCCCGGACAGGACAGGGATCTTGCCATACAGGATGTCTATGCCCAGTACAAGCTGCTGTTCAACCTCATAGACGCCATACCTGATTACGTGCATGTGTTTGTATTGCCAGGCAATCATGATGCCGTCCAAAGGGCGGAGCCGCAGCCGCCGCTGAGTGCCGACGTAGTAGGCGACTTCAAGAAAGACAACGTGCATATAGTGTCCAATCCGGCGTACATGAAACTTGACGGGTTGGATGTGTTATCATATCATGGCACATCGCTCGACTCCATAATAAGCGCGATACCGAACAATAGCTATGCGAGGCCGGAGAAGGCGATGGTCGAGCTATTGAAGCGCAGGCACCTCTCTCCGATATACGGAGGGAATGTGATTGTGCCGAGCAAAAAGGACAACATGGTAATAGACAAGGTGCCGGACATACTCCACATGGGCCACATACACAAGAACGGCCTGACTGAATACCATGGGGTGGACGTGGTAAACAGCGGCACATGGCAGGGCAGGACGGATTTCCAGATAAGGCAGGGCCACGTGCCATCGCCTTGCGTAATGCCGGTATTCGAAATGAAGTCGCACAGGTTCACATCGATAAACTTCGGCGAGGGGCTGTAGGTCGTTGCAATGGACACGAAAGAGTATTTTGCGCTGCTCACCGAAAAATTCGACAAAGCCTATGAGGTGGCGGAGGGGGCAAGAAGCAGGGGATACGACCCGGAACTGCATGTAGAAGTGAAGCCTGCGCCGGATCTGGCCACTAGGGTGGAGGGGATAATAGGAATAAGCGGCCTTGCAGAGGTCATCAAGGGCAAGAGCGCGAAGTCCAGGCAAGACCTTGCTTTCGAAATGGTAAAGGAAGTGTGCACCAACCAGCGCTTCGAGATGAACACCAAGGCCAGGCTCACGTTGGCCGTAAGGGTCGGGCTCTCGATACTTACGGAGGGCATACTGGTAGCCCCGACTGAAGGGATGCAGGGAGTGGAACTCCACAAGAACTCCGACGGCTCGGATTATATATCAATAATGTACGCGGGCCCTATAAGGGGCGCCGGCGGCACGAGCGCCGCGTTGTCGGTCGCGCTGGCCGATTACGGCAGGAAGATACTCGGCATAGGTGTCTACAAGGCCCAACAGAGCGAGATAGAACGCTACCTTGAGGAGATAATGCTGTACCATTCTAGGGTGGCCAGGCTCCAGTACCTGCCCAGCGAGGACGATATGCGCATGATACTTCAAAACTGCCCGGTATGCGTGGACGGCGTCCCCACGGAGGATATGGAGATAGGCATCCACAGGAACATAAAGAGGCTTGACGCGAACGGGAAGCAGCAGATGATAACCAACAAGATACGCGGCGGGGTGGGGCTTGTGCTGTGCGAGGGTATAGCGCAGAAGGCGAAAAGCGTGCTGAAGTACACGAAAGCGGTAGACCTCAATTGGACTTGGCTCAACAACATCATAAAAGTTGACAAGGCCACTTCGACCGTTGAGCGCGGCGAGTCGAAGAAGGAGGCCGTGTTCCTGCAGGAACTGGTGGCCGGAAGGCCTGTGCTCGCGTACCCGGACTACCCCGGCAGCTTCAGACTCAGATACGGGAGGTCAAGGCTCACCGGCATAGCGGCCAAGGGGTTCAATCCCGCGACCATGCTGCTGCTGGAGGAATTCATAGCTTCCGGCACGCAGATAAAGGTGGAAAAGCCGGGAAAGGGGTGCATAGCGATGCCGGTTGACTCGATAGAGGGGCCGTTCGTCAAGCTCGTCTCCGGGGAGGCGTTTAAGGTCAACACGGCAGCAAAGGCGCTGGAGGTCAAGGACAGGATATCGAAGATAATATCCGTGGGCGACATCCTGATAACCTATGGCGACTTCAAGAAGACCAATACGCCCCTGCAGCCAACGAGCTACGTCGAGGAGTATTGGCTCGAGGAGCTGCTGGCAGCAGGTTACAGCGGCGCAGCGCCCGAGATAAAGACATTCGCGGACGCGTTAGCGCTCTCCAAGAGGTACGGCGTGCCGATGCACCCGCTGTTCACCTACGAGTACCAGGACATAGCAATCGAGGAGCTCAAGGCGATTGCGGAAGAAGCGGCGAAAAGCTTGGCAAATGCAAAAAACCTATACGAGCTGGATTCGATAGAGCTTGGCGCGGGCGAAGGCAGCATCGAGAGGCTTAGGGCGCCGATCGAGAGGCTGTGCATACCGCACTTCGACAACAAAAGCAGCATAGTGATCAGCGGCGACGATGCCAGGAGCCTCGCAGCGGCGCTGGGACTGGTCGACTCCGACGGCAATTTTGTAAGCAGTGAAAAGGCGCTGGAAAGCTACGGCTCAGCGCAGAACACGATAGAAGCGATAAACAACGCCTCGCCGTTCAAGGTAAGGAGGCGGTCGACAAGGATAGGCGGGAGGATAGGGAGGCCGGAGAAGGCCAGGGAGAGGCTTATGAAGCCTGCGCCGCATATCCTATTCCCTGTGGGCGAGTTCGGAGGCAAAGAGCGTAGCGTCTACAAGGCGTATAGCGAGGACAGGAAGCGGTTCGGGCTGCCAAAGATAGAAGTGGAATTGCCGAGGTACAAGTGCTCCGTTGGAGGGGAGGGCACCGAGACAGTTTTCTGCAGCGCACATAACTGCAGAGCCGAGGTGGAGAGAGTCTGCAGGACTTGCGGCAGGAAGAGCAGAACTGGGATTTGCGAGAATTGCGGCGGCAAGACATCAGGCTACGAACCTAGGAAGATGGACCTAGTGGCGAGCGTAGACAAGGCGCTGTCGAACCTAGGCATGCAGAGCATCCCGAAGGCTTTCAAGGGCGTGAAGGGGCTATCGAGCCTTGATAAGACGCCGGAACCGCTGGAGAAGGGCATACTCCGGAGCATGTTTGGGGTTTTCATATTCAAGGACGGGACTGCGCGTTTCGACGCGACAGACGCTCCTATAACGCATTTCTATCCAAGCGAAATAGGTACCAGCGTGGAGCGCCTGAAGGAGCTCGGCTACACGATGGACACTGAAGGGAGGCCGCTGGAGCGTCCGGACCAGCTTGTGGAGCTAAAGCACCAGGACCTCATATTGAACAGGGGAGGCGCGGCGTACATGCTCAACGTCGCGAAGTTCATCGACGAGCTTCTGGTGCGCTACTACAAGATGCAGCCGTTCTACAACGTAAATTCCGTGGACGGCATGGTAGGGCATTTTGTGGTGAGCCTCTCGCCGCACACCTCAGCAGGCGTATTGGGCAGGATAATAGGATTCACTGAAGCGAACGTCGGGCTTGCGCATCCGTATGTCATATGCGCCAGGAGGAGAAACTGTGACGGCGACGAGGACACGGTAATGCTGCTGCTCGACATGCTCATAAACTTCTCGCGAAGGTACCTGCCGACTTCGGTCGGTGGCACAATGGACGCCCCGCTCATATTGACTATCCATGTTGCTCCTGAAGAGGTGGACGACGAGGTGCACAGCATGGAAGTGGTAGACAGGTACGGCCTGAACTTCTACAGGAAGACGCTCGAATACGCCGTACCGGGGGAGGTTTCGGTAGGGCTTGTTTCAGACAGGCTCAACAAGGACTCCGTGTTCCACGACCTCCTGTTCACCCACGCCAGCGGGCCCACGGCGCTTGCCGACGCGCCCAAGAGGAGCATGTACACGAAACTCAAGACGATGCACGAGAAGGTCGACATGCAGTTCAGGCTGGCTGACAAACTCGCATGCGTTAACAGGACAGACACAGCAAGAAGGCTCATACTTAGCCACTTCATACCGGACCTGATGGGCAATTTGCACTCATACTCTAAGCAGACATTCAGGTGCGTATCATGCAACGCGAAGTACAGGAGGGTGCCACTCATAGGCAAGTGCAAAAGATGCAAGGGCAAGCTACTGCTGACGATAAACAAGGGCGGGATAGAGAAGTACCTTACGATGGCGATATCACTTGGAGACAGGTACGATGTTGAGCCGTACATAAAGCAGAGGCTGGCGCTGCTGAAGGACGAGATAGAGCATATATTCGGCGGGCTTGGCAGCGTGGGCGAGTTCGGCACGAAGCAGTTCAACCTCGCGAAGTTCATGTGAGTCCGATGCGGATTGCGAGGCGGCGACCTTTTACGCGGATTTGGCATTGCTAATCCTGATTGCACAAAAGCCTTAAATAGCGTTTTGCGCCCTAGCACTATAACGGGTGCTGGAATGGCAAAACTAGAAAAACTGGAGAAGGAGGATAGGATAGACGAGGAATCGGAGGAGGAGCAGGCAGAGCTCGAAACAAAGAGCGCAAAACGCAAGAAATGACTCCCTCAAAACTCTTTTGCGATGATGCCATGGCGCCGTAGCGCGCCATATTTTTTGTTTGGATGCCGGAAGCCGCCCGGATCTCTTCCTAAAAAAGATCAGATATGTTGTATTGGATATCGCTATAGGAGTTCGATATGACGCTGATCGCACTGATACCCCACAGGGACGGCGTGCTCTCACTTTCGGATAGCAGATGCAGTTATTATCCGAATGGTTATTACAGCTTCGGCAGGTCCGAAAAAGGCGTTGGGCAGAAGCGGATAGTGAAATGGTTAGTTTCTAGAGACCGGGGCCGTGCAGTTTCGCTTTCAGGCGCTGTCGACATCGCCAAAGCGTCGGCCAAAATCTTGGAGGGCAAGGATTTTGATTCGGCCAAGCGGTTCATGAATGGAAAGATGATTGGGGACAGTAGCTTGGTCGGGCAGCCCAATGGATCCTTCAGGGATGCTGGCAAGAAGCCCGGGCCAGAGAAGCAGGTAAGCAAGAGCTCAGGCCAGTCTCCATTACATGAATCGCTTTGCCGCAGCCATTTCATCTGCGTGAATCGAGCAGCTTGGCCATGCCTTTCGCGTCGGCGGTGTTGAAGACCCTGCCTTTGGTAAGCCATCCCCTCCTGGCCGTACCCACGCCGTACCGCAGGAAGCCGAAATGCGAGGTGCTGTGCGAGTCGGAGTCTATCGAGAATGCCACTTTGTACCTGGACGCGAGCATTATGTTCGTGTCGTTGAGGTCCAGCCTGCTGGGGAACGCGTCTATCTCTAGCGCCACGTCGTTCCGTTCCGCGCATTCGGCGACCTTGTCCAGCCGCAGTTGGTACGGTTCCCTGCCGTTTACCTCCCTGCCCGTAGGATGGCCGAGTATTGTGACCATGCCGCTGTCCAGCGCCTTCTCGATGCGCGCAGTCATCTCTGCCTCAGGCATCTTGAAAAACGAATGCACGGACCCGACCACGCAATCCATCTTCTTGAGCGTTGCGGGCTCGAGATCCAGGGACCCGTCCTTCAATATGTCTACCTCCGCGCCCTTGAATATCATGAGTTTCCCTCCCAGCTTGTCGTTGAGCTTGTCGACCTTCTTGAAGAAATCGAGGAACTGACTGTCATTCATGCCGTGCGCCACTGGCAGACTCTTCGTGTGGTTCGTTACGGCGATGTACTGCAGGTGCGCGCCGATTGCCGCGTCCACCATCTCTTCTATGGTGTTCGCGCCGTCGGTCTCCTTTGTATGCGTGTGCATGTCGCCCCTGATGTCGCCAAGCTCCACGAGCTTTGGTATCTTGTGCTCCTGCGCCAGCTTCACCTCGCCCCTGGCCTCGCGCATCTCTGGCGGCATCCATTGCATCCCCAGTATGCCGTATATCTCCGGCTCTTCCTTGCTCGATAGGAGCCTGCCCTTCCTGTCGAAGAGCCCGTACTCGTTCAGCTTGTACCCCTTCTTCACCGCTATCTGCCTCACCTGGACGTTGTGGTCCTTGCTGCCGGTGAAGTACTGCAGAGCAGCGCCGAAGCTGTCCGGCTCTATGACCCTGAGGTCGCAGCTCATGCCTATCTTGAGCCATGCCGTGGTCTTGGTGGGCCCGCTGACTATGACCCGCTCGACCGATGGCAGCCTGGAGAACAGGTCCATCACCTTCTCCGGCTCCTTAGACGTGGCCAGTATGTCTAGGTCGCCCACCGTTTCGCGCATGCGCCTGGCTGATCCCGCTATGAGCACCTTGTCGGCCAGGCCGCTCTTCGACAGCGCCTTGATTATCTGCTCCGCCTCAGGCATTGCATCGCCCAGAAGCAGCCTGCCCTTGCTCGACTCGCGCATCTGCAGCCCGGTTTCGAGCAGCTCCTCGCTCTTTTCGCCGAAGCCTGGAAGGCCCCTTATCTTGTGCTCCTGCAGCGCCTTCTTCAGGTCGTCTATGCCCTTTATCCCAAGCGCCTTGTAAAGCGCCACTGCAGTCTTTGGGCCCAGGCCCTGCACGCCAGTGAGCTCGCCCATCCGTATGGGATACCTCTTCTTCAGCTCATCGAGCCGGGGTATGTTCCCGGTCTTTATGTACGCTTCTATCTTCTCTGCGAGGCCCTTGCCTATCCCCGGCAGCGCCATTAGCGCGCCCTTGCCGCCGCTGGCGTATATCTGCTCTACCGGCTCCTGCAGCGTGCCTATCGTAAGGGCTGCCTTCTTGTACGCCCTGACCTCAAACTTAGAGTTTGGGGTCTCGTCCACGCTTATCAGGTCGGCTATCTCCTCCAGCATGTCGGCCAATACCTTGTTGCTCATTCAACACACCCAGCGACAGAGACCTAATCGCTATTTTATCACTTTGCTTCTATATTTATATATGGATGGGGACGACGCGAAACCGCGCGAGGACGCAATCGGGAAGGAGAAAGGCTACGAGAGGCTGGGCAAGCTCAACCAAGTCTATCTCGCCATAATATCCAGGTACAAGGACTACATAGAGGACAAGGAGAGCATATCCGTAGCCGAGCTGCCCATACTGATAACTCCCAAGGACAGGCTGGTCGCCAGGCTGGCGGACGACATAAGGAACTCGTTTGCGCAATACGACTATGAAAGCGACTTCAAGGAGGCCAGTATGAGGGCGTTCTCATTCGTCAGGGACAAAGTGGACGACGTGGCGCTGCCGCTGCAGTTCTGGCTGAGCGTCGAGGAGGTGCTGACCTTCATGGTAGGGGACACGATGGACAAGAACATACTTCTATGCAGCGTGCTGATAAGCCTTGGCAACCCATCCGCCAAGGTGCTTGCCGTCGTAAAGGACAACGCGCAGAGGATACTGGTTTACTACGAGCTGGCAGGCAGGCTGCAGGTGTTCGAGCTTGACAAGGGCGCGAGAGAGTTCGGCAGCTTCGAAGAGCTTAAGAAGCACATAAGCGTGGATGACGACTCGACCGCGTACGAATTCAATGACAAGATGTACGTGGATATAAGCTGACAGCTGCCTATGGCGATTTCAGCTGGGCGGGTATCTGGCCCTTTTCCTTTGGGCCCTGCGCAGCCGCCTGAGCTTCTGCATCCTGTATTTGTGGCCTATCTTCTTTTTTGATTTTGATATAGTCCTCTGCATCAAATCACCAGATGAACATCATGCTATGGGTATGAGCTTAGGCTTACCGATCCTTGAGCCCCTCCTGAAAGTTACCTCCAGCACGCCGTTGTTGTACTTCGCCTTTGCGGTTTCAGGGTTTACGGCTTTCGGGAGCCGTATCTCTTTATGGTAGCTCCTATTTATGCTTTTTGCGTCTATCATGAGCATGGACTCCGTGGACTCTAGGGTTATCTGCTCCTTTGAGACGCCAGGCAGCTCCACCACCACTGTAAGCGCCTTCTCGCTCTCTATTATGTCCACGAGAGGCTCCCTCTCGTCCTTGCGCTGCGGGGCGCTGGCCTCCTGCCTGTTCAGGTTGCCGAACCTATCTACCACAGGCATGCCGTTCTGGTCAATCCTTATGTTGAAGCCATATATCATCGGCTGCTTGGAGCCCTCCATGCCCTCTATGCTCTTGGTGACGTCTTTTATGAACTTTGCCATGAAGTCGTTGAGCTGCGTGTAGTTTTCCGGCTCTGCGCCTGTTCCCTCCCTCCTTTTCTTGCCTTTTGGCACCGTATCACCGCTATATGTAGTATTCTATCCCTGTTATTATTTATTGCCTTTTGAAATCTTGATTCGGCTACTTGAACCATCTATCCATGCTCGACTGGTGCGCTTTGGTCCTTGTCCCTATCATCCTGTCGACTGCCTTCTCTATCCTCTCCTGCGAGAAGTCGTGCTCGCCGCACATGAAACCCAGCACGCCATCCTTGTCGGCCTGCAGCAGCGCAGCATCGGCCACGAAGCTCTTGTCCAGATCTACGACCTCCGGATTCTCGAAGAGGCCTACAACCTCGCTTACATCCAGCTCGAATTCCGCATTGAACTTTTCCTTTGCGTACCTCTTTACGTCGTCGAGGGATTTCGACGACTTGGCGACCTTCAGGGCGGTCTTGGGACCTATTCCCTTTATGCCCTCGTTGAAATCGGTGCCCAGCATTATGCCTACCCATATGAGCTGCTCCCTGCTAAGACCCAGGTTGGCCAGCGTGTCTTCCAGGCTCATCAGCTCAGGTTCGACAGTTATGTATACGTTCTTCTTGGGCAGCTTCCTTCTCCCGCTTATGGACAGGTTCCTTACAACCCTGGGGGAGCCGAAAAGCATCGTGTCGTAGTCCTGGCTCGCCGCTGCGTATATGAGGCCCTTGCTGCACATGTAGCTCGCCTGCGCCTCGCCCTCGCTGGGCGCATTGACATACCCTATGCCCATAAGTGACAGCAGGCGCTTGGAGCTCTCGACCACGTTCTTGTCTATCCTGGTGCTCGCCTGCGCGTGCGTGCGTGCGGACTCGAGCTCGCCTGCGGCCTTGGCCTCCTGCCACGCCGCATATGCGGCCTTGCGGCGCTGCATCCTGGCTTCTATTGTCTTCTGCTTGAGTATGGATGGTATGCCGTCGAAAACGTATATCGGGGTTATGCCGTATTCTATGAGCTCGGTCGTCCTGTAGAAAAGGCCGGAAAGGTGGCTGGTGAGGTTCCCGTGAAGGTCTGTCAGCGGGGTGCCGTCCTGCTGCCTTATTATCGAAAGGAATTGGTATATCGCGTTGTACGCGTCTATTGCTATGGTCTTGTCGTTGAGCTCGCTGAACTGTATCTTCCTCTTCGATACCAGTTTGCTCAGATCCACCGACATTGCAAAACCTAGCGCTTTACTATGAAGTCGCCGATGGTGGCCTTGTCGCTTTTCCTGCCGTGGTACGCACCTTCGGACTTAGGCTGGGCCGCTAGCCTTATGTTCAGCGCCTTCTCCAGTTTTGCGGTGAGCCGTATCGTCGGCTTTGTCTTCTCCTCCTCTACCCTGAGTAGCAGTGTTTCCTTCTCGTTCAGCATCTCGGCAAGCACCTTTAGCGGCAGCTTCATGGCCTCCCTGGCCTCGCGCACGGCGCGGCCGTAACCCTCTATCAGCTCCATTTCCTCTTCAGGGTTCCTGCGCTCCGGCTGGATTGCCTGCCCGGAGGCGGACGGCTTAGGGATGTCTTTGCTTATCACCTTCTCTCCGCGCGCGCACTTTGCGCATACGCGCAGTTGCGCGCCTTCGACGTCTATCACGTAAATATCGCTTGCCTGTTTGCCGCACATCTCGCAGTCCTCCATGGCATCGCCCTATATGCTAAATTTGGCCGTATAGCAACAAATACCTTTCCATGGCGGCAGGCCACGAATGCTTGGCAGTAGACCTTCCCGTGGGCGATACGGAGAACTCGCTAAGTGTTATAAAGCTTTTCGGGTCATGACTTAACGGTGCTTCGTTACGGCCGTAAAAAAGGATGCGAGGAGGGACTTGGGAGTGTATGGCGACGTAGGCGTCGTGGTCCTGGTCGCGCTCGGCATGGGAATGCTTTACATAAGCTACATTTCCACCGGATTGACGCCCTTGTACCAGGTAGGCCTGGCTGTAGCGTCCATGATAGGCGTAGGGATCGCGATAACGTGGATAAAGTCGCTCACCGGGGCGTATGGGGCGTACATGATAGGCGGCAAGCGTGGCATAGGCCTTATCGAGGGCCTTTCTAGGAGCCATCAAGGTTTCTGGGAAGCGATGGCGATGTGGGGGCTTGTGCTAGGCTTCGGCCTGATTACATATCCCCTGCTGAGGGGACGCATAGACAGGAAAATTTACCTGTTCGGCATAGCGAGCATAATGGTCACCGTTGCAGTCCTGACGCCGAACTTCACTCTCGCCCTGCAATTGATACAGCTGCCCCAACTGCAAACCGCAGTGAACGCGTCCTTGTCTGCGCAGGGCAGCCAAGCAGCGCTGAACGCGCGGCTTATCGAGACAGGAATCGGCGCCGTGGTGGGCTTCTCCGGATACATAATTGTGGCGCTGTTAACCAATGCGGCGTTCATCCTGTTAGGCGTAGCGCATTACATCCTAAGCATTTTGCAAGGCGCGCCGCAAATCTCCAGCGTGACTGGCCAGATACCCAGCGTTGCGCCTCTGCTCCCTGGTATCGACATACCGCTGGTTCCTGGCATACTCGCGCTGGCCTTTATTTTGGTGGTGCACGAGTTTTCGCACGGAGTGCTTTCTAAGATGTACGGCGTCAAGATAAAATCAATCGGCATGCTGCTGTTCGGGGTACTGCCGATGGGGGCTTATGTGGAACCCGACGAGAAGAAGGTGAACAGGCTGGACAGCCTCAAACAGAGCAAGATATTTTCAGCAGGGATAGCAGCCAACTTCATATTCGCGCTGGTCTTTTTCATACCGTTCCTGCTAGCAGCGACTTATCTCATGCCGGCCGTTATGGTACCGGGGGGCGTTTACATAACCAATACGATAAAAGGCTATCCGGCAGCTATGAGCGGGGTACAGGACGGAAGCAAGATAATCTCGTGGAACGGATACAACGTGTCCAACATAACGGCATTTGAGACCTTCGCTATGGCCAGCGAGAAGCCAAACTCAATAGTCCAGCTAGACACAGACAGGGGGAATTACACGCTGAATGAGATGCAAAACGCATCCAACCACTCCATCTGGCGCATAGGCATAGTGGTGGCTTACGTGCCCAGCACGCCGGGCAAAGGCCTGATTGACCAGATAGGCTTCAATGTTTACGCTACCATAGCGTTCCTGTTCCTGCTAAACTTCCTTGTCGCTGTCGTCAATTACCTCCCTATACCGGGATTCGACGGATGGAGGATATACAAGGCAAACGTGAAGAACGGAAAGCTGGTGACGTGCCTGTCGTTGCTTGTAGTGGCAGGCTTCGTTCTGGGCGCGGTGCCATTGCTGGCCAACTACCTGTGAGCTGCGCGCCTGAGATTAGCTATGGTGCCGAAGTCCATCGTAGACCCGAACCCTATCGCTATGGCGCGCATCCCGTCGACGTCCGCGGCCTTCAGAACGGGCGACAGCAGCTTATCCCTTGGCTCAATGTTTATCTCAGTGCCTCCGGCGAAGTAATTCATGGCGGGCATTACAAGCAAGGGCTTGCCCATATAACTGCCTAACAGAAAGCATCTTAGCTTCTCCTTCCTTCCGATGTCGTTGTACACGCTTATGGCAGGGTGCTCGTGCCCCATTATCAGCATGGAGCATTCCGCCGCGCGGGCTGGGAACTCCTCGCCATGGAAGAACAGGTACTTCCCGATCAGCGCCTCCTGCGCGTAAACCTTCAGCTTGAAGGGTTCCTTGTATCGTTCCACGAAGTTATCGTGGTTGCCCTTTACAAGTACCAGCTCCATGCCGTTGTTCTTTGCGAACTCTATGAAGTCGTACAGCTCGTTGAACTCCTCCTGGTCCACCTTCGAGAACTCGTTCTTTATATCGCCGTCCACTATTATCTTTTCGGCCTTTGTGAGCTTTATCGCCTTGGCCAGCGACTCCGCCATTTCCCTGAGGTTGACCTTCGGTATCAATACCCCCTGCTTGGCCATTACGCCCTCATATCCGAGGTGGGGATCCGAAATCACTATGGATTTCAGGCTCCTGATGAACGCTATCGGCAACCCGTCTATCAGCTCTATATCATCGTCTAGCATCATTGCGCATTCAACCGTTTATCCTCTTCATCACCAGATTGTGCAGGTGCTTGAGGTACTCGTGCCTCTCCTTCATCAGTATTGCGTCAGCCTGCCCGAAAGTTATCATGAGGTGGGCGAAGGGCGATGGCACCGCGGTGTTTATGAGCTTGCAGCGTATCGCCCCGCTCTTTATATTGGAGAGGACCTCGTTCGTGCGCGGCATGTCCATGACGTCCTCGAATATCTCCCTGTAAGTCTCTTTTATTATTGGGAAGTTGGGGTCTATGCTCTCCGCCGCCTTGAGGAGCAGCTGCGCGCTGACCTGCTGCCTGCCTGCGCTTATCTTCCATCCCTTGTAGTTTTTCAGCACCATGAAGCTCCTTGCGGCCACGTGCCGGAACCTGCGCTTCATTAGCTCCGTGTTCCTTATGTTGAGCCTAAGCATTGATGTCATGTCGCCGTTCGTGAGGTCTTTTATCATTGCGTCAAGGTTCCTGGCAGTGAGCCGTCCATCCTTTGGCATCGAAAGCACGAACCCGTTGTCGTTTACCATCACGCCTATGTCGGTGTCCATCATCTCCCTGAGCTCTATCGCGAAAAGCCGCGAGAGGGCGTCGTTCACCCTCCTGCCGAACAGGGAATGGAACACTATGTACCTGAGATCCTGCCCGCCGCTGTAGTCCACCTGCTCCACTAGTATCAGCTTGTCGTTCGGCACCACGCCTGCGAAGAGCAGCTGCTCCAGGAAGTAGCCGTATATCGCCGACTTGGACTTGGAGTCTACCGGAAGCATGCTCAGGTATGCGTCTATCTTCTTTGGCATGCGCGCCATTTTGGTTATCCTGGTCACCTTGTTGCTCTTTATGTGTGCGCCCACGAGTGAGGCGAAGTCCCGCCTGAAGGCGCCGATCTCAGTTGCCAGTTCGAAGCTCAACGGCAATTGCTCGGAGAACCACGGCGGTATCGTTGGGGAGCTTGTCTTGGCGTCGGCCACGTAGCATTTCATGCCCTTAGCGTATTCGAACCTGTAAAGCCTGCCGCCCAGGGTGAATATGTCGCCGGGCTTCATGCGCGACAGGAACTCCTCCTCTATGTTCCCTATCCATCTGTTTGTGCCGGTGAGGAACACGTTGACCGAGACCTCGTCCGGTATCGTGCCGAGGTTCAGCATGTATATAACCTTAGTGTACTTGCCGCGCTTGCCGAACGTGCCTTCCTTGTCGTCGTACCATATCTTGCCGTAAACGTGCCTGCTCTCAAGCCCGACGTATGCGCCGGAAAGGTAGTTTATCAGCGATATGAAATCGGATCTTGGAAGCGAATGGTATGCGTAGGCGTTCCTGACCAAGGCGTATGCCTCGTCAACCGGCCATTTCTTTGTGAAGGACATGCCCACTATGTGCTGGGCCAACACGTCCAGGGCGTTCTTCGGCACGAGGAACGAATCCAGGTGGTGCTTGAGCATGGCGTCCAGCATTATGGAACACTCCACCAGATCGTCCCTGTTCAGCACTATCACCTCGCCCCTGGCGGTCGACTTGAAGGAGTGGCCGGAGCGGCCTATCCTCTGCACGGACCTGGTGACGCTTTTCGGGGAGCCCAGCTGCACCACGTTGTCTATCGCGCCGATGTCTATCCCCAGCTCGAGGCTTGTCGATGAGACGGCGCATTTAAGCGAGCCCTTCTTGAGCAGCTCCTCAACCTCTAGCCTCGACTCCCTTGAGAGGGAGCCGTGGTGCGCCGCTATATCCTCTCCGTAATTGAACCTGTGCTTGAGGTTGAAGACAACCCGTTCTGTGCCGCTCCTCGTGTTAGTGAATATAAGGGTGGTCTTGCTCTTCTTTATGACGTTGTTAAGCTCGCCGTACATCGCGTCCTCTATGTCGCTGTCGTCGGTGTTTATCATGTCCTTTACCGGGCTGAGCGCCTTTATGTCGAGCTTCTTGCTCCATGACGCGTCGACTATGGTGCAGTCGCGCGGGTCGTCGCCCTTGAACCCGACCAGGAACTTGGCTGCCTCCTCCATCGGGTATAGTGTCGCACCCATGCCTATCCTGACAAAATCCCTGCCTATTATTTCGGCTAGCCGCTCAAGCGATAGCGAGAGGTGGACGCCGCGTTTGTTGTTAGCGAGCTCGTGGATCTCGTCCACTATGACGTAGCCGACGCTTTTCAGGTTCTCGACGAACTTCGGCGAATTCAGCATTATTGCTAGGCTCTCCGGCGTAGTGACGAGTATGTTCGGCGGCTTGACTAGCTGCGCATGTCTTTCCTGCTGGGTCGTGTCTCCGGTCCTGATGCCTATCGTAACGTTCCTTATGTTCTGCTTTATGATTTCGGTGCCCTTCTCTTTCTTTATCGCGGCGTATACCGAGTCCAGCGGTTGGAGCAGGTTCCTGTAGACGTCGTTGTTAAGGGCCCTAAGGGGGGAGATGTATATGCAGTACACCCTGTTCTCGAGCTTTCCCTGGAGCGAATAGTCGAACAGCTTGCTTATTATAGAGAGGAACGCGGATATCGTCTTGCCGCTGCCGGTGGGCGCGGTTATCAGAACGTTCCTGTTGTCGCTTATGAGCTTGAACGCGTACTTCTGCGGCGGGGTGAGCTCATCGAAGTTCCTGGAGAACCAGCCGCTGACATACCTGTTCAGAGACCCTAGGCTCTCCACATCGCTGAAAGGCTCGCCAGCATATTCTATCATTGGATCATCATGCAGCAAAGTATGCCGCAGTGAATTATATTGCGCCGCTGAAATATTTATGGCCAATCATAGCAGCCCCGGAAGCCCCGACCTTCAGTTGGGAGGGGGCATGGCGCATTATTCGCTGCATTGGACGCTGTGCGTCAAAAGAAGCACGGCTACGCGGTTGGAAAAAACAAAAAGGAAAAGATATCGAATAAGAAAATTTTGATAGGCTTACTTGTATATGGACTGGTACTGCTGGCCGTTGTCGTCCGTTATAGTTATGCACTCGCCCTCGCATTCCACAAGGCATGCCTGGCAGAGTATGCACGCGTCGCCGCTCACCGCGACCGACAGGCCGCCGCTGCGATCCTCGTACTTCTCGGCGAAATGATGGTGGCCATCCTGGACAGACTCCCACTTTGCCTTGACCGCAGGGTCGCTCTGGCCTTTCCATTGCTGCTCAGCCGGCGCAACGTCAGCGTTCGCGTCGGGGCCGGACCTGTCCTTCATCTGGAAGACAGCGACAGGGCACACGTCAAAGCAGTGAGCACATCCGGTGCATTTCGGTTTGTTAACCCATACCTTCATCAAATCAACCCAATTTACCAATACAGATTCTTATTAACCTATTTATTGTTTGCTGTATTATGCATTACGCTGCATACAAGCGCGGTGGCGTAGCTGACGACAACGTAGTAGACTGCCACGCGCCATGCCTGCTACATCAGCCAAACAATCCTGCCAAGCCACCCGCAGCTTCCTCTTCGCTCTTCTTCTCCTCCTTCTTCTCTTCCTTCTTAGGCTGAGCTCCCTGAGCTTGCGACGGCGCCGCCGCAGCCTGGACCTGGGCGGACTGGGCGTTCTTTATGACGTCCTTTATGTTGACGCCCTTGAGAGACGAAACCACTGCCTTTGCCCTGGCCTCGTCAGGTGCGAATCCCGCGGCCTTCACTACGTCCATGACATTCTGTTCGTTGATTTCCTTTCCTGCCGCATCAAGAAGCAATGCAGCGTAGACATATTCCATTCATTTCACCTTTTTACCTTAGCGTTATATTTGTGACACGGTCACTTTTGAACCTTGCTGTCCAGCGCCGCAGCCTGGCTCGCCGCGCTGGCGACAAGTTTTTCCGCTATCCCGCTATCGTATATCTTTGACGTAACCCCAAGGTATTCCGCCTGGGAGTAGGCCTCGGATATGAAGTGGCTTATAGTGTACTTGTTTACCATCTTGGAAGCAAAACTCAGCGATAGGGCCCTGTTGAAGGCCTGCATCAAGTCACGCAGCGTTGAAGCGGCGTCTATTGAGAGGACCTCGCGCCTGAACATGAGCTTATGGTCCGTGATTACCGACGGCAGCATCGAAGCGGTGAAGGGCATTACGCCAAGAGTCCTCAGCGCCTTGGCCACATTGGGCGCTATCACTGCGCCCTTCTGCACAAGCACCTTGTCCTTTGATATCACCACCTTGCCCTTGTCTATCTTGACGTCTATGCCTGCCTGCTTCAGCTCTGTGACGGCCTGGCCCGGCTGGATCGACGCCTCCCCGCCCTTTATCTCTATGTCGTCGCTGGCTATCTGGTTGGGCTTTGCAGCGAGCCGAAGCGTGTTGGCCTTGAAGTTATTGTATAGCTCGAAAGGATCGCCGTTACCCAGTATTATTGCGCTGGTGGCGCTCATCTCCTGAATCAGCGGCTTCAGGGAGGGCTTGCTCTCCAGTATCCTGGTGAGGAGCGTGCGCTTGCCGATGATGAACTTTACATTCGGCCTCATCTGGTTCTTCGACTTCTGGAGGAGCCTGTCAGGTATGTTGCTCAATGGCACTATGCCTACGACCTCGTACTTGTCGAGCAACTTCGAGTGTTCCTCGACGAACTTTATCTTTTGTTCCTTCGTAAGCATGCTATCACTCATATAAGGCGGAGGGGCTTGCTCATCGTCATCTTCACGTACACGGACTTGATGTTTTGTTTGCCTACCTTCTTGGTGACTGAACTCAGCACCTCGTCTATGTTCGCTGCTAGCTCCGGTGCAGCCATCTTTTCAGTGCCGACCATGCAGTTTATCGTTGGCAGGTACTTGCCCTTGCTCTTCAGCGTTATTGACTTCGTGGCGTTGCTTATCAGCGTCGAGACGTCGGACCCTATTACTGGTTTCGGCATCCTGCCCCTCGGCCCTAAGAACTGACCAAGCGACTTGGCGATCTGCGGCATCAGGCTCGGCTGCGCGAGCAGGTCGCAGTTTAGCAGCTCGCTTAGCATCACCTTGTCGGTGGCTATAGTCTGCAGCTCCTTGCTCGGTATTATCTTCGCGCCGTCCTGCGCCGCCCTCTCCGACATGGCCTTGTCATCGGCAAAAACTATTACGTTGCTGGACTTGCCCTTGCCGTTAGGCAACTTTACCTCAAGATTGAGCCTGTTGTCCTGCTTGTTGAAGTCTATGTTTGCGAAGTTCATGGAAAGCTCTAGGCTCTGCGTGAACTTCCTCTTCCCCTTATTCTCTTCGATAAAGGCGTTGAATTTGTCAAATGTCCCTTTTTCCATCTTATCCCTCCTGCAAGATGCAGTGACTGCGGGAAAAGCAGTGAGTAACTATTTGGCGTAAACTTTTATAAACATTGCGTAGGCGGCGGCCCATTCATGTGACCTGCAACCTCAGACACGCGCGAAACCGGTCTTATAGACCCTTGCGGCTGCGCGCCTGACCATTTCCGCGTACCTCAGGCGGCCCAGCTTGCTGAAGTTGGAGAACCTGGCCTTGCTCACCTGGAATCCGGATGCCTGCGGATGGCCGTTGCCGCCCAGCGCCTTCGAAAGCATTGAGCAGTCTATGCCGTAAAAGCTCCTGACATGCGCTGAACCGTCCTTGGTGGTAACGAATATCTGGATCTTGGAGCCTGTCAGTTCGGATATCTTGGAACTGGCGAAGTTTGTCTGCAGGTTGTCCGCGAAGGCTATGCCTATCTTGAATTTCCTGCTCGCCAGCGCGCACATGGTCGCTTTTAGGGCCTTCATGTTTTCGCGCTCCGAGGCCTTGTATTCCATGTATGCGCTGTTCGTCTGCTTCCCATTGAGCCTGCCGCCGGAAACCTCCTTTGTGACCCTGACCATTTTGGCGTATGCGCTCTTTGATTCTGTATCGAGGTAGGTTATCACCGAGGATATCTTTCTTAGCATCGCATCTTCGGATACCGTTCTGGGTAGCAGGTTGAAGTCGGTTATGTGCGCCAATTCTGAAAGCCGCCTGCATACCTTGTCATCGCTGCACAGCTCCGTGAAAACCAACTCTGAAGCGCACTGGTCCTTGTTTTCGCCGGCTACGACGAAGTCTGCAAGTTCCGCTATATTTGAGAGGGCGTACCAACTCCATGGATGGTGGTCAAGCCATATTATGCGGTTCCCCGACTTCTTCAGCCTCTTCAATACGCTTTTTATCGCCTCGACCCTGTGATCCTGAGCGGAGAGGTCGGTTATTATCACGGTGGAATCCTTTGGCCTCTCGTGCATGAGCGTGTTAATCGCCGACCTGAAGGCCTTGTCGTCGTAGTTGGCGAAGAGCACCTTCTTCACGGAATTGCCGTACTTGCGGAACAGCTGCGCAGCGCTTGACACTCCGTCAAAATCCCTCCTGTGGGTTATCACGAATATTTTCCCGCCGACCTCCGGCAATTTTCCTGCTTTTACTATCACCATACCATCACCTACGGCGCTATGCGCTTCCTGTCCCGTGGAAATAGCGACGAATCCCTTATGTTCTTGAGATTGCAAATCTTCATGGTTAGACGCTCCAGGCCTATGCTCCAACCGGCGTGGGGCGGCGCGCCGCACCTGAACGCGTTTATGTAGAACTCGAAATTCTTTGGGTCCATGCCCCTCTTGCGTATGGCCTCTGTGAGCATCTCCGGATCGTGTATCCTCTGCGCGCCGCTGGATATCTCAAGACCCTTGTAGATAAGATCGTAGCTGTCCGTAAGCTCCGGATTGTCGGGCTTGGGCATGGAATAGAAAGCCCTTACGCTCGTGGGATAGCCACGTACAATCACGGCGTCACCGTACAGCTTGTATACCATCTCCTCGTTTTCGCGAGAGATGTCCTCGCCAATCGTTATTTTTGCGCCAGCCGCCTGCAAGGCACGGACCAGTTCCGTATACGTCATTATCTTGACATCAGGCACCTTAAGGTCCTTGACGCCAAGCGTTTCAAGATCCCTCTTGTTCTTCTGAATCACATCACTTATTATGTTCTTCACCACCGCAGATAGGGCGGCAACGGCATCGTCGCCTGTGGCGAAGCCCATCTCTATATCCATCTGGGTGGATTCGGTCAGATGGAACGTGGTGTTGGACTTCTCCGCCCTGAACACCGGGGTGACTATGAAAACGCGGTCCATGCCGCCTATTATTGCGAGCTGCTTATAGAGTTGCGGCGATTGCGCCAGATATGCTTTCATTTCAAAGTATTGTATCGGGAAGAGCTCCGCACCGCCCTCTGTGGCTTCGGCGACGATCGATGGGGTGCGTATTTCCCTGAAGCCCAGTCTGACAAACGTATCCCTGAAGCTGGATAGGATTGTGGATTGTATATTGAAAACCGCGGCGGTCTCGAGGCGGCGCAAGTCTATGTACCTGTAATTAAGCCTGACATCCAAATCTGCAGGCACCTTGCCGGTTACCTCGAAAGGTATGCGGGTCGAGAGTGGGTTGAGATTCTCTATCTCCTTCGGCACTATCTCGAATCCTGCTCTGGCCTGCGCATTTAGCTTGACGGTGCCCGCTATCCTTATCACGCTCTCCTTGGGCAGGGACATTCCTTTTATGAGTTGCGGATCTGTTACACCTGACTTGGCTACGATCTGCACAGTTCCTGTGCTATCCCGGAGTATAAGAAATGTGAGCTTGCCGAGTTCCCGCACCTCGTGCACCCAGCCGCATAGCCGGACCTCCCGATCCGCCATCTCCTTTGTTAGCTCGCCTATAAGATTAGTACTAAGCATCAACAAAACCGCGTATGGATCAAAAGCGCTTACACCAGTACAATATGCACCTAATCTATAAGAATTTTTGCAGTGGATAGGTTTGGAAAAGCCAGGGCATACGCCGACGCGTCTGGGTTAGATCAGGAGGGCGGTGCAGCATTGAAGAATAGCAAATTTATAGCATGCAGACTACGAATTCACTTCTTAAGCGTTATCCGTATGGAGCTTACTTTCGAATTCGTGCCATCCTCGTTCTGGACTTCCTCTGATGTTATCAGTATGCCGTCGCTGCTCGGATCCCTTATCTCTTTTATGAACCTGTTTCGCGTGATCTCGACAACGTCGACCGCCTTTGCTATGGCATTGCCGCGCGCCTTTACCGCGACGAACGGCTTGCCGTTGTTCATCTGCGTCACGACAGCAAGCACATAATTCATTGTAGGCTTTTTACCGACGTAGATTATGTTGTCCGTTGGCTCCTGTTCCGCGGCTTCATCCGCATTTTGCGCATTCGATTTGGCAGCGATCTGTATGAAACTCACCTTTGACTTAGTGCCGTCTTCGTTCATCAGCTCTTCGGATCCTATCCTTATGTTCTTGTTGTCCGGTCCGCTTACGTCAGGCATGAACCTGCTCTTGACTATCTCTGCGACGTCTACCGCCCTGGCTATTGCATTGCCGCGCGCCTTTATATTTACCTCCTGCATCCCGCTATTGAACTGCGTCACTACCGCTAATACGTAGTTCATCGTGGGTTTGCGTCCTATGTATACGGTGTTCTCCAATTTGTGTTCTCCATCTGGTTGCGCATCTTCGATCATTGAATCACTGTTTTTATTTTGCCTCTTTCAATACGTGCTTTCCTGGTCGCATTGCGAGAGGATATTATGTAATACTACTTTAAAAACTTTTCTCAACGATGCGGTTAACGCTCCTATAAGCGCAACGAGGTTGTGGCAATGCTGCGCAAAGCTCTTTGAGGAAAAGTTTAAGTTTTAGATGGGCGTAAAGATTACTGCACCCGTGGTGAGCAGATGCCGAACGTTTCAAAGTTTGCAGACTTCGATATAGAAGCGTATGAGTTGGATTTGAGAGACGGCATCAGCACGAGACAGTTGCCCTCAATGAATGGCGTGCGCGCCTCGTTTGACTCGCCTGGCAGCGCCATGTCACAGATAACACTTTATGATGTACAGCTTGAGCCAGGACTCGCAGTATTCGACTATAATGAGCAGGCGAAGAAGGCGAATTTAGTATATATTAAGGGGAGGGACGGCGTCTTGGAGAGCCCTGCCGAGGTGAGCGCTTTTTACGGGAAGGGGCTTGGGCAGAAACTTGCGCCACTGATATTCCAGAATGGGCGCGCACGAATTTTTATAGTGAGCAGCATAGTGATGTATGATGGGAGTAGATTGGTGAAGCTGGGGCTCACGGATTCATTTATCGGCCTCCAATGACATGATGCATCCTCAATTTGATTTTAAGCCAGGTACCCATATTGATAGCGAATTTACCATGCGTTGTCTCAGTGCACCATAGCAAGGTATTTATTTCTTATTTTGTAATTTATAGCGCTACGGTTTGGCGCCATTTCTGGCCTGATTTAACCTGACGCTTAAACGCGCGGCATTATGTGGGGTCATTGCCCAGATTGTTTCCGGACGTGGGATTTAAGTTATTGAGTGCATGCTGATTGGGGTTGAGTAAGTGCTACAATATTTGGGTTTGATTCTGCAATTGTCCGCGCCAGCCACGAATTGGGTATCTGCGGGATCCGTACTGGTCGAGCAGATAATAACGCTGCTCGTATCGCTTCTGGCGATACTGGCGCTATCGATGCAGATAGCCAGGGGCTACTTCCTCAGGATACTCAGGAAGTTCACGCTCAGGCTAGCTGCGGACGTATGGTGGCTCGTCTTCGTGCTTCTTAGGGACGCCGGCATATTCCTGGTGCTCTTCCTCGGCATAACGCTATTCTGGCCGGGCACGTTCGAGGACTACGCCATGGCGGTGCCTTTCCAGCCTCTGGGGATAGACTTCTTCACTTTCGCCCTTGTGCTATTGCTGCTCAGGGATACGAATGAGGATCCGAAGGCGAACGCATTGCTGACGGTCTTCATCACCATAGGTACAGCGTTGTTCCTCTTCGGCACGATCTTCGTTACGTACAACCCGGCGCAGATTACCAGTGTAGCTATACCGACCGTGTCCGCAAGCCCGAGCAACTTCTGGGGGTTCCTTTACACCTATTTCGATTCGCTCAATTCGCCGCAGATCGCCATATATTCATTTTATATAACATTGTTGATACTTGCCGCTGCGGGTGGCAGGGCCGTGAAGTGGTCGTATGACCAGTGGGGACTTACCCCGATGAGCTCTATAATGGCGCTGCTCGGTCAGAAGAAGAAGGCCCAGGAACCTGCTGGGGCGCCGCAGGCGCAGGCTAAGCAATGATGGTGTTGTTATGATTGACATACTACCTATGGTACTACAGGCCGCACCGGTCTCTAACCTCACTGCGATATATAATCTCACCAACAGCACAGCTGCGATAGTTTCGCCGGCCTCGATAGATTCCGGCCTTATGGTATTCGTAGAGGAGACCATTGCAGTCGTGATATTGCTGCTCATGGTACTCGCGATCTCTTTGCAGTTGGCCAGGGGCTATTTCCTCAGGATACTCAGGAAGTTCACTCTGCGCCTCACTGCAGACCTGTGGTGGCTGATATACATACTGCTAAGGGATCTCACCGTGTTCTTGGTGCTGTTCCTGGGCTTTGTACTGTTCCTGCCATCGGCCAACCTCGCGTATCCGGTGGCCGTGCCTTTCATGCCTCTCGGCATAGACCTGTACGCTTTCGCGCTCGTCTTGATACTCGTGAAGGAGACGGACGAGGACGGGAAATACGACACTCTTGTGACTACGCTGCTCGCGGCAGGCACTGCGCTCTACATGATAGGCACGATAGGCGTCACAGAGAGTGCGGTGCAATTGGCGCAATTGCCCGGCACCGTGTCACCGAATGCAAGCAATCCATGGGGCTTCTTTTTCACGTACTTCAACTCTGTGAACAACCCTGCGCTGGAGATGTATTCGTTTTACATCACCTTTGCATTGCTTGTGATAGCGGGCCTGTATGCGATAAAGTGGTCATTCAATCCGACAGGAGCGAAGCCTAAGACAGTACCCAATCCCATAGCCAAGACCGGCCCGGTTCCTCCGGCAGTTGCCCAGCGAGCGGCTGCCCCTGCCGCGCAGAAACCCGCACCGGCGATGTCGGCGCCGGCTTCCAACCAGAGTTCGACGCAGTAGATGGTCGGCATGCCATTCAAATTCACATTCGATAAGGAGATATGCATACAGTGCGGCATATGCGGCGATTCATGCCCGGTTAATGCGCTGGACTTCACACGGCCGAGGCACAAGAACGTTGAGGATGAGAACGGGAAATCCGATTTAACAAACGACATGACCGAATACCCTATACAGGTAAACAAATGCATAGGGTGCATGATATGCCCGGAAGAATGCCCGGTGTCGTGCATAGACATAATAGAGGCGGATAAGGAGCCTGCGTATTACCCAAGGCAGGGGCCTATGATGACCGAGGAGCCGAAGAAGGATGCCTTCGGACTGCTTGAGTTCACTAAGATAAGACCTACGCGCATGAAATCCAAGGACCAGTGGGGCAATGCGTTCACATGGAGGCCTAGGAGAAGGAGGTTCCAGACGCAGACATGGGAGAGCATGACGCATGAGGGACCCGGAGAGGCACCGACAGCGGCACCGCAAGCAAAGGAGGCTAAGGCACAGGAGAAGGCACCGCAGCAAAGCAGCGAACAGTCAAAATTGTACAATGGATCGCAACAGCAGGGCAACAAAAGGCCGCAGGGCTATGCCATACCTAAAGTGTGACTGCAGCCGTGGAGCCTTGAGGCGCGTAGTCCCACCGGAATCAGATTGATTATATACTTTCTTCGTGATATCCTCCCACCCGTAAACGGTGTGGGCTTCCTCTGCGTTCATACAATCGCTGCATCCCGCAGAGGATGTGTTTAAAATAGGTTTGGAGAGAGGACTTCTAGGTGCCGGTAGCATAATCGCAGCGGCTCCTCAAGTAAATAAATGATGCAAGTTAAGCTCTAAATCTTAATGTTATAAATCTTACTGTAATCAGCATGGCAAAAAGCAGGGAAAGTGTGAGCGTGGCTGCTGCCACTGCAGTTGGAATAGGCGGCATAATAGGCGCTGGCATCTTCGTGCTTAGCGGCACTGCAATAGCGCTTGCAGGCGTATACTCAATTTTAGCGTTCTTGCTCGTAGGGGCAGTTATGATACTTGTCGCATTTGAGTTTGGCGAACTCACCACGATAATGCCTAATGCAAAAGGGGCCGCATATTCCTATGCCAGAGAGGCTTTCGGGAGTGAGCTTGGATTTGTAACTGGCATAATACAGTTTTTTGGATATGCAACCGCAATATCTGCCATAGCGCTAGGATTCGGAGCATACATGTATAGTCTAATAGGCACGCATTACGGTATGGGCTCAATCGATTATGCATTAATGTTGATACTAATAGCATGTATCGTTAACCTTAAGGGCATAGGGAAGGTAACCCGTGCAGAGTCGGTGCTCGTAGCATTCAAAATCGCCATACTTATTGTATTTGTAGCGTTCGCGGTTTTTCTGGCCATGGGCAAAACCGTTCATGTTGCTTCAAACTTCTCCGCACTGCCATCCCAATCTACTGCAATAGCGTTCTTTGCTGCCAGCATAGCAATAATATTCGCATATTCGGGATTCCAATCTATAACTACGTTCGCATCGAGGATAAGGGGCGGCCCCAAAGGCGCCGCACGGGCAGTGGTAACCGCAGTAGTCGCAAGCATGGCGATATACTTGCTTGTTGTCATCGCCCTGATAACTTTGGTGCCTGCCACGTCATACAAGATAAATGCGGACCCCCTATCGTTCGCGCTCTCTGCGGTCGCGGCACCGCAATGGCTTTCCATCCTTGTAGATATTGGCGCACTTGTTGCAACTACGACCGCAGCCCTCGCCATGATGATAGCCTCTTCAAGGATATTATACCAGATAGGCGCGGACGGACTTTTGCCTCACATTGTAAAGAGGTATGACACAAGCGCGGACGTTCCAATCAACGGCGTTTTAATCTCTGCCGCACTTGCCGTAATCATGCTCTTCGCAGGGAACATATATGTTGTGGCATCCATAAGCAATTTCGGGTCTATTTTCGCTTACATGCTTGCCAGCATGGCCGTGATACACTTCAGGCGCACCAGGCATGCAATCGACAGGTTCAGTACCCCGCTATATCCTTGGGCACCCGCAGTTGTAATTATTTTCATGCTGATTTATATGGCATCCATGCCTTCGGGTGCTCTGTATCTGGATATAGTAGTCATAATGGGTCTGATAGTGGTATATTATATGCTGCGCGAAAAGGAGCACAAGAAGCCAGTTCTAATAAGGTTCTTCAAGTGAGTGAATGCTTGTAGGCATAGTTGGAACCCAAAATTGGGGCGGAAGCACCATATTCTCTGCGATTCTAAACCCAAGCTGCGCCTGGTACCTGAATAGGAGGCGGAACCTGTCAGAGCTTATCACGTGAAGGAACCGTTGAAGTTGTATATCGGAGAGCGCCTTTGAGATTGAGCCATATTTCGGTGTCTTCCTCTTTCCAGCAAACCTCTTGGTTTGCGTCTTGTGCAATACGGATTACAATTTCTGTAATTGGTGCCATGAAACGTTCATGGACACATGCTTGAGGGTTTCGGAGAAATCCTCGAAATCTCCGTTCTTTGGAGATTTACGTTTCGGATTTCCGAACCCTGCTTTGACGTCGTGAATTTGAAATGCAGGGAGAGAGATTTGACCTCTAGAACCCGATAGGGATTTGAAGGCATTTTACGGCTGTTTTACGTCCATATTTCTAGCCATATTTCACACCTGTTATAACATCACACCGCAACATTACTGACTTGTTGCGGTGTCAGGTGCTAGGGGGAGGAATTAAACATGTCAGACTCTACATGGATTTGGCTAGGTATGTAGAGAAGGCTAGGCCGTGTAGAGACACATGGCGGCATTTATTTAAGCTTTGAATCCGCTATACTATCCATGCAGATAGAATTCACCGCACACGCCCTAGAGCGCATGCGCAAGTACGGAGTGGATAGGTCGATGGTCGAGAAGACGCTAGAAATGCCCGAATCTATAACCAAAGGCCACACTGAACGCAGAATATACCAAAGGAGGCTCAACGGCCATGTTCTCCGCGTGATAGTAGAAGAGCATAAAAGCTTTCTAGTAGTAATTACTACGTACAAAGCAAGGAGTGTTCGATATGATATATAAATATGATCCGAAGACTGACATCCTAGTGCTAATTCTAGGAAAAGGAAGGCTTGACTTCGGAGAGCAGAAGGAGAACATCATAACTCATTATGACAAGAAGGGCAAGCCCCTAGAAATCGAAATACTCGATGCCAGTAAGACCGCCATAAAAATGATGAGCATCATCATTGGCGGCAAGAAGCGTGTAGCTGTTGCAACCATTTAGGATTGAATGGAAAACAGGAATACGCGGCATAGGATTACGATATCGGTAAGCGATAGCGAGCTTGATGCGCTTGAGGATTCCCTAATCGTTTGGAATCTCTGCAAGAAGCATAATGCAATGACTTTTGACCTCAAGACTGGGAAACCAAGGACAGAACAAGGGATATTCAAGATGCAGGATGAATGCAAGGCGTGCCGGAGGCAGAAGAAGCTGATATTCAGGAAAGCGTGGAGTGTAAACGGCAAGCTATTCACGGCCAGATATAAGGCCTAAAACCCCTTGGAAATGCTTGATTTCAAATCAATTGCTTGGCTCAGGCCAAAGGCATTATCTATCTCTTTGTATAGCTCCTCTTTTCTAGTGCTTATGTAGGTCATCGTGGTGATTGGATCACTGTGCCTAGCGAACCTGCTTGTCATCACTAGATTCCCGTTTGTCTGCTTGGCGAAGCTGGTTATTGCATAGTGCCGTAGGCTGTGGGTAGTCAGACTATGGAGGTGCCTTGCACTCCTGTTTGGGTTAGTTTCATCTGAGGTATCGTATACCTCGTCCAGCCCCGCTAGTCGCACGTAGTGGCGGAACCTGTTGCGTACGTAGTCCTGCTCTAGGAACGGTTCAGGACGCTTTGTTCTTAGCTTATCCGCATAGAACAGATACCCTTGCGCCTTCTCAATCTCGGACTTGTGCTTCGAGATGAAGGCTATAGTGTCCCTGAATAGCTGCATCGGAATCAATAACGAGTCCATTACCTGAGCCTTTTCGGTCTTCAGGGTAAATTCCCTCGTTTCTAGGTCTATTGAGTTGATGTTGACTCTGACCGCTTCTCCTATTCTAAGCCCAAGCTGCGCTTGGTAGCTGAATAGCAAGCGAAACTTGCCAGAGTCTATTACGTGAAGGAACCTCTGAAGCTGCGAATCAGAAAACGCCTTTGAGAGCGAGCCATATTTCGGCGTTTTCCTCTTTCCGGCAAACCTCTTGGTTTGGGTTTTGTGCAATACTGATTGTAGTTTCTGTAACTGGTGCCATGAAACGTTCATGGACACATGCTTGAGGTTATCGGAAAACCTATTGAAATCTTCCTCCCTTGGAGATTTCCGTTTCGGATTTCCGAACCCTGGCTTGTCGCCGCAAATTGAATTTGCAGGGAGAGAGATTTGAACTCTCGAACCCGCTAAGGGAACGGGCCCTAAACCCGCCACATTTGACCAGGCTTTGCTATCCCTGCACGACATTGTAACTTTTGCTTCCTTTTTATAAATACCTTGCTGAAAGCGGAAGAAAACCCTTTTATTTGTCACCTGATAGAACAATATGCGCTTAATCACGGAATTTTTATGCTTACAACGAAATACGTCAGGGATCACCTTTTGGAGATAAAGGAGTCGCTCAGGAGGAGGAAGAGCCAATATCCCATAGAGGAACTGCTAAAGCTAGACGAGGATTGGAGGGGCCTCAGGACAAAGCTGCAGGAGCTCCAGACTAAGCGCAACAAGGAGAGCATCGAAATAGCACAGCTCAAGAAGGCAAACGGGGACATAGGACCTAAGGTCGCTGAGTTAGGCACGGTAAAGGACAGCATAGTGGCCATAGAGGCGGAATTGCCGAGCTACGAGTCCAGGATAGAAGAACTGCTCTGGAACATGCCGAATACGCTGCACGAATCCGTGCGGTACGGGAAGGACGAGACCGAAAACGTTGAGATAAGGCGGTGGGGTACGCCTGGCGCTGCCGGAACCGGGCACGCAGAACTGCTGGAGAATAAAGGCTTCATAGACATAGAGAGGGCGGCCAAGGTCGCAGGCGCGCGCTTTTACTACCTAAGAGGCGATTTCGTGCTGCTGGCGAAATCGCTGGAGAGGTTCGCGCTTGACACGCTTGTGAAGAAGGGATACACACCGCTCCAGACGCCTTACATGATGAAGAGGGAGTACTATAGGGGCGTCACAGGGCTCGGCGACTTCGAAGATGCGCTTTACGTTGGAGGGAAGCCGAAGGAGGCGAAAGACGGAGAGTCCGAGGACGACGAAGAGCTCTTCCTTATAGCGACTTCGGAGCATCCGATGGCAGCCATGCACGCCGGCGAGGTGTTCTCTGCCAAGGACCTGCCCATAAGATATGCAGGGATAAGCCCATGCTTTAGGAGGGAGGCCGGCACGCACGGGAAGGACACCAAGGGCATATTCAGGGTGCACCAGTTCGACAAGGTGGAACAGTTCATTTTCTGCACTCAGGACGATTCATGGAAGATGTATGAGGAGCTCGTCGCCAACGAGGAGGAGCTGTTCCAGCGGCTGAACATACCGTACAGGGTGATAGAGATGTGCACCGGCGACATAGGCATAGTCGCAGCGAAGAAGATCGACCTGGAGGGCTGGTTCCCGAGCCAGCAGAGATACAGGGAGGTCACATCGGCTTCTAACTGCACGGACTGGCAGAGCTCCAGGCTCGACATAAAATACGACGAGAAGGCGGAGCGCAGATATGTGCACACGCTTAACGCGACCGCGATCTCCATAGAGAGGGCGCTGACCGTCATCGCCGAGAATTACGCCAACGGGGACGGCACGATAACGATTCCAGACGCCCTAGTGCCGTATATGGGCAAGGACAGGATCGGCTAGCGGCCGCCGGGGTATCCTGCGCTGTTTTTACAGGTGTTATAATGAAGAAAGAGTATGATATTAAAAAGGAGCTGAAGAGGCTCCAGTCGATAAAGGGCTCCGGCACTGAACTTATAAGCATATACGTGCCTCCGGATTTCCAGATATCCGACGAGATATCCAAGCTGAGGGAGGAGCACGGCCAGGCGTCGAACATAAAGTCCAAGACTACGAAGCAGAACGTCCAGGGCGCGATAGAGAAGATAATACAGTACCTTAAGCTCTACAAGACGCCGCCCAAGAACGGCCTGATAGTGTTCTGCGGCAACATATCCAGCATACAGGCCAACCCGGACATAGAGCTGTTCTCAATGGAGCCTCCGCAGCCGATAAAGATGAACATATACAGGTGCGATTCAGGCTTCCTTCTGGATCCGATAGAGAACATGATGGAGGCGAAGGACACGTACGCGCTTGTTGTGATGGATGGGAGGGAGGCAACCGTGGCAGTGCTCAGGGGCACGCACGTGACGGTCGAGAAGAGGATCAGGTCCTTCGCACACGCGAAAGTAAGGAAGGGGGGGCAGTCCGCAGCCAGGTACGAGCGGGCCATAGAGGAGAGCATAGACGACTATTACAAGAGCGTGGGCGACATAATAAACGGGCTATTCGAGAAATACAACTTCAAGCTCAGGGGGCTTGTCGTCGGCGGGCCCGGACCCGCGAAGGAGAACTTCGTGCGCGCCAAGGTGCTGAACTACCAGATCAAGGTGCTCGGAACTTTCGACACCGGTTACACTGACGAGCACATGGGCATAAACGAGCTGCTCGAGCGATCCAAGGAGCTGCTTTCGGAGCAGGCAGCGGTCCAGGAGAGGAAGGTGATGGACCGTTTCCTAGGCGAGGTGTCGAGAGGAGGGCTGGCAGCATACGGTTACAAGGCCGTCAAGGACGCGCTCTCCAGCGGCAACATAGTGAAGCTGATAGTCAGCGACGGCGCAGAGATCACGCAGGTGAGCTACAGATGCCCGGCGGACGGCACCACGTTCACTGCGATAGAGGAGGGCGAAGCGAGGCAGACCAAGCACAACTGCGGCGGAAACCTCAATATAGTGGAGGAGAAGGACGCTATAGAGGATCTGATAGACGCGGCGGACAAGCTTGGCGTCGATACGGTATTCGTCTCGGCCGATAGCCAGTACGGGAAGGAACTGCTGATGGGGTTCCATGGCATTGCCGCGATGCTGAAGTACAAGCAGTAGTTCGCGAGGCTTTTTTACTAGGCTCTTTCGCGCCCGGACAGCGGGATGAGGGCTCTTAGTGCCTTTTTACTTTTTAATTAGCCGCTGGCCGATAACCAATGAAGCTTATGAGGATATCTGTGCGGATATGCCGCACTGCGAAAGGAATTGAGCGTTGCCGCCGACATAAAGGTCGCCGCCTGCGACCCTTGTGTAGTTGCTAGTGCTGTAGTTTATGAATATGCCTGGCTTCCCCGCGCCCATCGATATGCACTGTGAGAGCGACATGTTGGTGGAGTTGCTCCCTGGGCCCAACGCAGTGAGCACGCACTTGCCTCCGGATGCGTTGAGCTGCGCGAAAGACATCGTGCTCGCGTTCCTGTGGGCTATCTGGCTGCCTATTATCTGCTCTATCAGGTTGACTGCGCACGTCTCTGTATAAGCGAATGTGGAGGCGTTGCTGTACTCCGCATATATGAATATGCTGGGCGCCGAATTGAATGCCTTCTTGAATGACTGGAAATTCCCGTAGCTTCCGGATTGGGACGAAGTGAGGCCGTAGAACACCGCGCCCATAACCGCCAGCGCTATGACCAATATGGCTATTGCGCCGAGAATCTTCCTGCCAAGCGCAGCGCGCGCCTTACGAGGCGCAGTCCGATCGCTCTTTTTACCCTCAGCCATGAGATTAACCCTTCTTGAAGGCGCTTGCCGCCGGGCAGGATGCCCCATACGCTGCCCGACCGCCCACGTACAGTATGCTGCCGTACATGCCCCTGTAGACTATCGAGCTCTCGTTGCCCGCGCTCAGCATCACTACCGGGCCCTTCGATACGGCGTTGTTGAGGCACGCCGCGCCAGTGAGCGAGCCTGACGTGCACGAGTCGCCCTGCACGTACAGAATCTGCACCGCCCTGCCGCTCTGGTTCAGGATGCGCTGCAGCTGCGCTGCGCACGGCGCCATCTGGCTGACCGCTGAGCCGTTGACCGCTATGGAAGCGTAGCGGCTCTGCGAAAGCGCGCTGAGGAAGCCGCCGGTGGGCAGGAAAGTGTTGGCGGAGGCCGCCAGCGCGTAGGTCCCGTAAGCGTACGCCAGCACCATCACGAACAGTATGGCGAACACGACGGTCCACGCCCTCTTCACGCTGGGCTTCGCCTTTATCTTGTTGTTCTTCTTCAGCCTGGCGTAGGTGAGCTCGTAGGCGAGCCCTAGCACTATCAGGCCTATTATGAACGATATGAGCGCAGCGAAAGCCGGCGCGGTCTGGATTTTGGACGATACCGGCTCTATCACGCTTGGCTGTAGCATCGCTATTATACCGGAATCGAAGCCCTTCACGATCGACGGCAGGCTGGCGGGCGTGGAGGATTGCGCTGAGGTCTGCGACGATATCGAGGCCAGCGTATTGGATATCTCAGGCATCTGCGAAGCGTTTATCCTGCCGTTGAGCTCGGTGTTCGCCTGCTGCTCCTGCAGCGTAAGCGCAGCTATGGCATGCGGCGGCGCGCCCTCGTAATTGAGCTGGGCTATCAAGAGCATGGCGGTGTTGTTCAGCGCCCTGGAATATATTGAGTTGTACTGGGCGCTCACGTTCCTGTATATGGGCTGCAGCTTTGCTATCGCCGACCTGAACGTGGCATTCAGCGTTATGGTGTTCATGGCCTCGACGGCGGTCTGCGCAGGGCCGCCCAGCTTGCTGTAGTTCTCGCTCGCGTTTATGCCTGCAAGAGGCTGGAACACGATCTCAAGGTTCGCCAGGGCGTTGGCCAGCGCCGGGCTGCTTACCCTTGACAGCAGCAGGCTTGAATTCAGCACTGCTGAGTTGTACGGCCCTGCAGTAGCGTTCTTAAGCGATGCGACCGCCTTGAACTTCACTGAGAGAGCCTTAGGCGCGTAGACCAGCTCGTTGTCCGCCACCGTGGCGTTCGCGCGCTGCATTATCACTGGATTGGACAGCGGCAGCGACTCGAGCAGCGATATCGTGGAGTTTATGCCGGAGAGCTTGGTGGCGTTGAATGTCACGTAGTTGCAGAAATCGGCCGCATTGCAGTACCATGGGCCGTTCAGGGTGCCCTCGTACGCCCCGCATGTCTGCGATAGATATGATATTGACGCGTTCGCAGGGGGCGGGAAGACTGGGTTAATGGGCAGTTCGACGGATATCGCAGAGATGTTTCGTTCCACGCTGGAGAGCGCGGGCAGTTCGGACCCTATGTTGCTCGGGTTTATGCCCGAGAGTATGCTGAAATATGATTTGTAGCTGGCATTCAGCGCACTGTACTGTATAGAGAGGTTCTGGACGCCGTAAGCGAACAGGCTCGGCACTCCGAAGTTCTGCAGCTCGGATTTTACGCCGGACTTGGACGGGAACGTGCCTCCGCACAGCGGGGCATGCTGGCAGGTGTTCTGCATGCACGTGGTAAGCGAGCTTAGGGATATGTTTGAGCTGCATACGTAGCTCGCCCCGGTCACCTCGTCGTGTATGCCTGTGGCTTCCAGGCATGTGTTGAGCGGGCCCGAGGAAGCGTTTATGAACGAGCGCATAGTGCTGTTCAGGTAGGCCAGGGTAGAATTGCCGGGGAATGATCTCGCTATGAGGTATGGCCTCATCACCGAGTAAGCGAGGGGACTGCTCAGCACGAATGAGTAGTTGCCAGGGATCAGCTGGAGCAGCAGGTCATGGCCCGACGTCTCGTTCACGACTATGAATTCCGAGCCGTTGTATTTTATGGAGTAGTATGAGGAGCCGGATATCACCGCATTAGACACGCCATACGAGCCGAGATACGACTGCAGCGACGCGTTGGCGGTCATGTTTGAGTATACCGCTGGCCCTCCTGAGGCGAGCTGCAACGCCAGGGTAAATGAAAGCACAAGAGCTAAGTTAAATGTGTACCTAGACATAGCCACCGTACTTATTTTAACACATATATTTAAAAGCTTAACCGTGCATGCAGTGCAAAAAAGCGAAGTAAGCTGTCATCGGTGGATGGGCAGCGGATACGCTGACGGATGTTTTAAAAAATAAGGAAAAGGAATTAAAAACAGAAAAGGAAAGAAAAAGAAAAAAGAAGCAGCTCAGTTCATGAGCTGCTCGCAGCCGCGTACAACGCCTGGATGAAGTTGTTCGAAGCAGTCGTCGTCTGGTTCGCAGTGTAACCCGCGACCAGTATCCTGTTCGTGCCGTACGCCTGTGCTATCACCGCGCTCGATGGGCTGTTTATGGTGATGTTGTAGGCGTTCTGCAACTGCTGGCTCAGCGCGTTGACATATGCGCTTCCTATCAGTATCAGGCTGCTGCCTGAGTTGACCGCAGAGCTGTTCGCAAGAACCACCAGTGGCGATGTAGCCAGGTTGCTCAGCAATACAGGGGTGTCTGCGGACGTTATTGACGGTGTAGCGACTATGTTGCTTATGCCGGTTATGTTGTAGGTGGACGTGCCGCTCAAAGCTATCGTGGCGTTCACGTTGCCTATTGACACGTTGGCTATGTTCGTTGCCTGGCCTATCCCATACGGACCGTACAGCTTGAACGTCTTGCCCACTGTGGTGTTCGAGCTTGCTACTGACGCAGCGAACTCAAGGGTGTCCACGGATTTGGCGAAATCCACGGTAAGCGCCGTCGGCGTTATCGAGGCGATCTTGCTCCCGCGCTCTGTCCTGAAGCCCGCGTTCGTGCTCGTAGTCAGCGGCGTGTTGTACGTGTAGCCGGACTCATAGTACGTCATGTTGTTGGAATTGCCCAGTGCTATTAGGTTTCCGACAGTGTAGTTCAGCTGGAACAGGTTGCTCGAGACCGCGGGGTTGCCTGCGGTGCTGTTCACTATGCCGAAGCCCAGTGCGTCCGTAGTGCTCTGCCCTGTGACAGCTATCTCGTTCATAGTGTACGAGAAGTACTGCGCAGCCCTGCCTAAAGGCGTGCTCGGATCACCTGTCTTTGTCAGTGTGAACGAGGTGACTGTCTGCCCGTTCTGCTGGTTGTACAGCGTGTTCGCGCTTGCAGTCGAGTAGTAATTCTTACCGGACTGCATGTACAGCACCTGTGGCGTCGAGACCGGAGACAACGTAGCCAGCAGCGTGTTGCCAGCCGTCCCATAAGGCTGGTTCGCCGTGACGTAGACTGTCAGTCCCGGTATGGCCTCGCTCAGAGTTATGGCGGTCACGTTGTACATGCCGTTCAGCGGCGTCAGTACTGAGTTCGCCACAGTTGTGCTTATTGCAGTGCTTATCACCGTAGCGTTACCACCTGTCGTTGGCTGCCCCTTGCGGTTCGCTCCCTTGACCGTTATGGTCAACGGGTCGTTCGTGTTTATCAGGTTACCCTCTGCGCTGCCTGCCACCTTATAGGCGACCCATGTTTCGTTGTTTGGTGCATACGTGTTCGAACCAGCTGCTGCTGTGAACTGGTAAGGCGTAAGGTCATAAGTCACCTTGTTCGAGGTCTGTGAGCCATAGCTGAACGCGTCAGGTATCTGGCTCGTAACTATGAGCTCGTCCGCAGGCTCCGTCAGGTTGGACGTCGTGTTCCCGTTGTTCTGGTACTCGATGCTGCCTGTGTATGCCGTCGACGCCTGTACCGCATCGAAGTTAGCGCTGCCCAGAGTGTCGCCAACGAACGTCAGCTTGAAGGCTACGGGCTTCTGTATGAAGTTGAAGCTCTGCCCGGCCACCAATGTGGTCGGTGACGTGTTGTATGCGATTATCTGTTCGACTGCGTTGGACTGCGTGCCGCTCGATGATGTCGAGTTCGTCCAGCCTATCTCAGCCTCCCATCCATTGTCGTATGTGGAGTTCCAGACCTGACCGCTTGTCAGGTTGAAGACGTTGGAGTAAAGCTGCATCTTGGCCCACTTCTGGTATCCGTACAGACCAGCTGCGGTGTTGTTGACCTTCACGTACAGGTTATGGCCGCTCACGTTGAACTCCTGGGCCTTCGATCCCGGCACTATCGAGGACTGGTTTGTGGCCACTCCATTATAGTATATTTCTATGATTGCAGGGTAAAGGCTGTTCGCGTTAGCCTGGGCAAGGTCCTGTAGCTGCACTGTGAACGGGCCCGATGTCAGGTTGTGGCCCACGTACACGGTTGTCATGTTGACCAATGACTGGGCGAGCTGCAGGCTGCCACCGAAGGCGACTGAAGTGCTGCCCACGCCAGTGACTCCGGAATTGGAGTAGTTCAGTATTGTCCATGGCTGGCCCAGCAGGGTTATCTGCGCATTGTTCAGGTTGTTTCCAGTGCCGGTGTACTTTGGAATCGGCTTGTTGAATGTCACCTGGTATGCACCGCCCGCACCGACCAAAGCGAAGCTCTTGTATCCTGATGCCTGGTCATATACAGGGAATCCGCTTACCCAGAGGAACTCGTTCTCGCCGTATGATCCGGCGTTGTTAAGTAGTGCCGGCAGTGCTGAGCTGTCTATCCTGAGTATGTTGTCTTCGTTGCTCTTCCTGAACGTGCTGAACTGCACGCCGCCTCCGTTTGTCGCAGCAGAAACTGTCTGCGCCGGAACGGATGATACCGCCGCGTATGCGGATAGTGGCGTAGAGGACTGCAATGACAGCGGAGTTGTCGGATATGAGTATGTCGTCGACGTCGACAGGTTCTTAGTGTTCACGGGGGAGCCTTCAGCTATGGCCCTGTTTATCACTGATCCTATCAGCGCATAGAACGGATATGATGTTGACGAACCGCTCGCTGATGATCCTGACTCATTGAGCCAAACCTGCGCGTTTGAAAGTGCATAGTGCGGGTTGTTCACTGCGACATGCAGGACGCTCTGCGCCTGTGTCGGGCTTATGCTCGCTGTCACCGGAACGCTTGTGAATGCAAGGTTTCCTATAGCAGCAGCGATATTTGCTGCAGCCACTCCGTCGCTAGGCTTAGCCGTGGCGCCCACGACTATCTGCACTACGGGTTGCCCACTATTGCTTATAATAGGGACGTTCTGGAAGGTCACCGGGCCCGCAAACGCAAGGCCGACTCCTAACAACGCTGCACCTGCAACTACAGCCGCTATCCTCTTTGCTTTTAGACTATTCATTTCATCTACCTTAAATATTTTGAAAGTTATATTGGATGGAAGGTATTTAAATACATATGACATGCACAATAAAATTTTTATATAAAATTTTCGATATTACGTCTTTTGTCATACATGCTTTCATTTGTAGACGCATCGCTTCGACGGATGGCGATTTTTGGCTTTTGGCGTACTCCATGCCATGCAAGCACACCAATCGAATGATCGCGACATGATAATACATCATGCATATGCATTTACTACGCATTATTTCGCTTGCCGAACTTAAAAGCTTTCGCAAATGGCGAGCTTTGGTACAAAACAGTTTACCCGCCCAATTCTTTGACAAAATACGGAGCGGGATACGTTAGCTGACATCCTCCCGCCACTGAAAGTGATGGGGTTCCTCTTGCACTTTGCTTCTGTCTTTGTCCGTCCTCATCTGTTGCCATCGGAGCGGGTTTCGGAACCATTACTGGGTTCAAGGTCGCAGAGCAT
>JAJZOR010000019.1 GCA_021811435.1 Microcaldota archaeon
ATTCCCCAACGTCCTACACAAGGATAGGCACTTTGAATGCCAAATTCAGCGGCGTAGGCGTGCTAGCTGGTGTCGAGACTACTACTTCTACCACTTCAGTTTCAACAACATCTACTTCAAGCACATCGACTATATATACGGATCCTGCATTCTGCTCAAGCTGCACCGGTGACATAGTGTTTGATGGCAGTATGCCGCCCAGTGGGCTCACTGGCAATATTGTAACGACGGGAAATGTAGTTATAGAAAGTGGTGCGACACTTTATACAAATGGATTTTATATAGTCGCAGGCGGCACATTCAACAATGGCAACGGCGGCACCGTGATTACTGGGTATATTCCTAGTAGCGGCGGAGCGGCACTTTCTGGCGGAAGCGACAGCGCGGGCAACCAAGGAACAAACTATCCGAATTCCTTTGGCGGCGGTGGAGGCGGCGGCGGCGGTAGTAATATGTGCTGCTCTACCTTTAGTCAAAATAATGGAGGAAACGGGGGCTATACGGCTAATTCTTTAGATTTTGGTGCGGGCGGCCAGACTTCAGTAGACGGATGTCCCAACTTCTGTGGCGAACCAGGCACTTCCACGGCTATGCCAAGTATTACCAGCAGCGATATTTTAACATGGACGGCAAGTATGGACACTTATCTTGTAGGGGCTGGCGGCGGAAGCGGTGGAACCAATCAGTGGTACACATCGGATAGCGCAGCAGGCGGCAATGGTGCTTATGGGATATACATTCAAGCCCATGACTTGATAGCGGGCAATATTTATGCAAATGGCCAAAATGGCGCTCCAAACCCATCCACGGGTTGGGCGGGGAGTGGCGGCGGCGGCGGGGGAGTTATATTGTTGGCGGCGTATTCAAGCGGAGAATACACTCCTGGTACGGAGGAGGTTAATGGTGGCAGTGGCGGTGCGGCTGGTCAAACATATAATTGGGGGGGCAACGGGGGGTATGGTAATGCTCCGCCGGTGTTTTATTACGGTATCAATACCCCGATAACGCCTTGATTTTTATCGCATGTACTGAAAGCGGTGTACCGCGCCGCGGCGCAATCGTAGCCACATATTTTTTATATCTTAGGTAATAAATCATTACTGCTTGTTTGGGATCTGTGATTTTCATGAGCGGTTATAAGGCCATAAAGGAAACAATGCAGAGGGAATTCAAGGAGGCACCTCAAATCTACAAGGAAAAGCTCGCCGAATGGCATGCCGAGCCTACCGTGGTGAGGGTCGACCATCCTACCAATCTGCCGAGGGCAAGGGAGCTGGGCTACAAGGCCAAGAGCGGTGTGCTCGTGGCCCGCGTGCGCGTCAGGTCGGGCACCAGCAAGCGCGTGAGGCCAGGCGGCGGCAGGAAGCCGTCCAAGAGCGGCAGGTATTTTTCGAGGGTAAATTCTATGCAGTCCATAGCGGAGGGCCGCGCCGCGCAGAAGTTCTCAAACTGCGAGATACTCAATTCATATTTCGTCGGCACAAACAGCTACGAGAAGTTCTACGAAGTCATAATGCTGGACAGGAGCAGCCCGGCGCTGCTGGCAGACCGGAACTATGCAAGCCTGCTCACGCAGAGGCAGAGGGCCTACAGGGGCCTCACGGCTTCAGGCAGGAGGCACCGCGGAATGATGAACAAGGGCTTCGGCACAGGTAAGACAAGGCCTAGCAAGAGGGCCGTTGAAAGGAGCGCATGACAGGGTCAACCTCATGCCGTACATAACATATTCAAGCAACCGCCAGAACGCCGGCCGCCTTTTCAGGGAATCCAAGGCCCTAGCCAAAAAGCTGGGTGTCGAGGACTCCGCAGTGAGGCGCAGGGGCGGGAAGACGATAAGGGACATAGTGCGGGAGGCGACCGGGCTCGGCTTCGATACCGCGATAATATTGAAGCTCGAGCGTTCCGGCAGCGGCCTAAAGGTGCGCACTGACGCGATAAGAATAACAGATATACAAGGGAATTATTCTTGGCGCCGGGGCTATAAGCCTGAGGCTCGCAGCAAAAATGGCTAATCCAATGGTGCATAGCGCAGAGGCTTTCACGGCCGTGATATCGCTTAAGAAGGGAGGCAGGGTCAGCTACACCAGGCTTATAGGCAGGATTTCCGAGTACAAGAGGAGCTCCATAAGCATGCGCGAGACGCCTAGCGAGTTCACTGTCCGCATAGAAGCGAAGGATGCGACAGCACTAAAGGCATCGCTCAACGCCATACTTAAGGACATACAGGTAATAGAAAGCGTGAGGAGGGTAAAAGTTCCACAAATACGCCAAAAAAGTAAAAATATATAAATGTAAACCCATGATAAATACTTCGTAATGTCGGGCTTTTTGTGAATCAGGATACATAGAGCCGTTCTCCTCTGATGCTCAGAGAAAACAAACATTACATTCAATGCTCGATTCGTTATGAAAGATGTGACGGTATGCGAAGGGGATCACTGCAGTATTGGCATAAGAGGCGCGCGCAAACACGCCTGCCCAGGCTGCGCAATCAGCCGAGTGTCATAGAGGCCGGAGGCGTCGGGAACATGGTGGCCTTCAAGGTCGCCACAGGGCGCGTGGCGATGATAGACGACACGCATCCGGGGGCGAAGCAGCAGGAGGTAAGCAGGGCTTGCACGCTGCTCGAGGCGCCGCCGGTTTTCGTGTATGGCATAAGGCTGTACGCAATAGACCCTATTACCGGATACCGCGTAGCGTCCAAGGAGCTGCTTGACAAGGTATCGGCGCAGAAGCTGGGCATAAAGAAGATAAAGCTGGACGAGGGCAAGATTAACGATATAAAGCAGGAGCTGGCCGGCTTCAGCGATGTCACTGCGCTGCTCGCCGCATCTCCGCGCGGCACAGCGACAGGCCAGCACCACTTCAACAAATTCGAGTCGTCAGTTGGCGGCAAGACCGTCGAGGAGAAATTCAATGCCGTAGCCCAGAGGCTGGGCAAGGAGGCAAGCCTACAGGACTTCTTCAAGCCAGGCGAATACGTGGACGTCGCCTCTATAACCAAGGGCAAGGGATGGCAGGGCGTGATAAAGCGTTTCGGAGTCGCCAGGGTCTCGCACAAGGCAACGCAGAAGATAAGGCACGTCGGCACCCTCGGGCCGTTCAAGCCCGGCAAGGTGCTTTATTCAGTGCCGCACGCGGGGCAGACAGGATTCAACTACAGGATAGAGCAGAACAAGCGCATACTCAAGATAGGGTCAAAGGCCGATGCGGCCGCATTGAATCCGAGCTCGGGATTCCTGAACTACGGCGTGGTGAGGAACAATTACATAATACTGGACGGGTCGGTGCCAGGTCCATCGAAGAGGCTTGTCAGGATAAGGAAGTCAATAACTGGCATAAACACTAAAGGCGGCATAAAGGAGCCGAAGATAAACGGCGTGATGTTTTAGGTAGATTGCCTTGCAGGAGCAAAGTACGTTCAATGTGTTGGACCTCAAAGGATCGGTCAGGGGCAGCGTGCAGAGGCCTGCCGCTTTCAGCGAGTCGATAAGGCCCGAGATAATACTCAGGGCGGCTGTAGCGGAGCAGACGACGAAATTCCAGCCGCAGGGCCACTTCCCGTTGGCAGGCATGCAGACGAGCGCCAAGTATTACGGTGCTATGGGTTCATACAGGACCGGCAGGCACATGGGAATAGCTATAAGGCCCAGGCAGAAACTGGGTGGCGGCAGACAGGGTGATGTCAGGAGGATCCCGTCCGCGGTCAAGGGAAAGCGCGCGCACCCCCATATGGTAGAGAAGACGATAGTCGAGAGGATAAACAGGCGCGAGTACCAGAAAGCCATAGCCTCCGCCATAGCTGCGACCGCTATAAAGGAGTATGTCAAGTCTGCAAAGGAACTCCCGATAGTCATTTCGGACGACGTCCAGGCGCTAAAGAAGACGAAGGATGTAGTGGCCCTGATCAACGGCCTAGGCCTTTCGTCGTACATCGAAAACGAGGGAGGCAGGATAAAGAAGGGCATAAGGAGGTCTGCAGCGCAGAAGCGCTACAAGAGGGCCGCATTGTTCGTTGTCAAGGACGACAACGGCATCTCAAAGGCAGCGAGGAACATCCCCGGATTCGACATATGCCGGACAGACCAGCTGCGCGTAAACCTGCTTGCACCAGGAGGCAGGCCCGGAAGGCTGGTCATATGGAGCGAGTCCGCCGCGAAGAGCCTGGACCAGGACATAAGCAAGCTGCACCTTGGGTGATCGCATGGGCATATTGAAATATCCGCTTGCAACTGAAAAATCCGTAGGCATGATAGAGAAGAACAACGTCATAGTCTACATAGTAGACTTCAGGGCAACGAAGCCCGAGATAAGGAAGGAGTTCGAGGACACCTTCAACGTCAAGGTGAGCGCTGTCAGGACGCTAAATACGCCGACCAACACGAAGAAGGCTTTCATAAAGCTGTCCAAGGGCTACAACGCCAGCGACGTCGCGGTGAAGCTTAAACTAGTGTAAGTGAGATGAATGGGAAAGAGACTGAAGCAGCAAAGGAGGGGCAAGGGCACAAACGCCTACTCGAAGCTGCCCAACACGTTTGACATCGACGTCAGTTATACGGGGGACAGGAAGAGCGTCATGGTAGGGGAGGTAGTCGACATATTCAACCACACGGGCCACACCGCGCCGCTGATGGAGGTGCTTTACGGCAATTTCTCGGGCGGGTACCTGCTGGCGCCGGAAGGGATAAAAATCGGCGACAAGATACACGTGAACGGCAGCGCGCTCAGCCTAGGCGCAGTGGCAGAACTGGCGAGTATACCGGACGGGACGCCTATCTACAACATCGAATCCTCGCCCGGGGACGGCGGCAAATACGCAAGGAGCGCGGGCAGTTCCGGGCTGCTGGTGTCGCATGACGGTGAATTCGCCACAGTGAAGTTGCCGTCCAAGGTCGCGGTATCGTTGCGCAGCGAGTGCAGGGCGCAACTCGGCATAGTCGCCGGCGGCGGCATGGACGAGGCGCCGCTCGTCAAGGCAGGCAAGAACTTTTATATTAACCACGCCATCAATAAGATGTGGCCGGGCTACAGGGGGGTCAAGAGCAACCCTGTCGACCACCCATTCGGCGGCAAGCAGCATCACAAGGGCAAGAGCAGCATGACGTCCAGGAACGCGCCGCCGGGAAGGAAGGTAGGCCACATAGCTGCGAGGCGTGTCGGCAGGAAAAAGAAGGGATGACTAGATGGTTGAAAGGATAGCTTTTAGCGGTATGCTGGCGGCCGATGCGGCCAAGCTCAGCAAGGAGCAGTACATGAAGCTGATAAAGTCGAGGCAGAGGCGCAGCGTGAAGCGCAACTCGATGCAGTACAGGGAGCTCTTGGCCAAGGCCGAAGAGATGGGCAAAGCGGCGAACAGGAAGCCGATAAAGACGCACATGAGGGAGGCGGTCATACTGCCATCATGGATAGGCCTGACGTTCTCCGTCTACAACGGCAAGGAGTTCCAGCCATTCGAGATATCGGCAGGCATGCTGGGGCACAGGCTCGGGGAGTTCGCATATTCGACGAAACGCGTGCTGCATTCGGCTCCTGGGATAAGGGCCACGCGCGGAAGCAAGTTCTTGGCGGTGAAGTAATTGAGATATTCGTTCAACCAAAAGGCCAAGGATGTCGTCTTCGCCAGCATGAGCGACATAAACGCCAGCTCCAAGGACCTCGCCGCCGTGTGCGACGCGATAAGGTACAAGAGCGTGAGCAACGCGCTCGACGTGCTTGAATCTGTGGCAAACGGCGATATCCCCATACTCTACAGGAGGCATAACACCCACATGGGCTCAAGGCACGAACTGCACGGAAAGAAGGGCAGGTACCCGCAGAAGTGCGCCGACCTGGTCAGGAAGGTGCTCGTCAACGCACGCGCCAACGCAAGCAACAAGGGGATCATCGGCGTCGACCTTTACGTCGTACACGCTTCTGCTAACAAGACGGTAATAGTTCCAAGGTTCCCATCAAAGGGCATAATATCAATAGGTCATGGTTACGGTTACGGCGCGACAAGGCACAGCGACCTCGAGCTCGCCAGGGTCGAGATAGGCGTGGGCAGCGCAGATACGCAGGGGCTGAGCAAGAACATCGCGGCCGCCATAAACGCATCATCGATCAGGGAGGCCAGGCTGAAGCCCAAGGCGGCACCCAAGAAGCCTCAGGCAAAGAAGCCCAAGGTCAAGCCGGCAAAGGAGGCAAAGCAGGTCCAGGCCGAAGCAGTAAAGCCTAATAACGAGGAGAAGAAAGATATGAGCGCTACGGCAGCTAAGACCACAGCGGTCCCGAATGCCGCTGCGAAGAAGGAAGGTGCTTGATTGGCTATAGAAAGAAAATTCATAGACGACGCGATAATCAAGGAGAACATATCACAGTATCTCGGGAAGTCACTCTCGAGGGCAGGGTTCTCCAGGGTGGACATACAGAAGACCCCTGTCATAACAAGGATAACCGTTTTCGTGCTGAGCCCGGGAAGGGTCATAGGCAGGGCCGGCAGGACGATAGATACATTAACCGAAACGATCAGGAACAGATTTAACGTTGAGAATCCGCAGATAAGCGTTATGGAGGTCGAGAACAAGATGCTCGAACCTATGCTCGTAGCCAAAGACATAGCTGACAGGCTGGAGCGCGGCATAAACGCCAGGAAGATCATACAGTCAACGCTGCGCAGCATAATAGAGAACGGCGCTCTGGGCGCAGAGATAATCGCGTGCGGCAAGCTGGCGGCCAAGGGCGCCAGGGCTAAATCCATAAGGAAGAGCATAGGTTACATACCGAAATCCGGCGACGTAACCAACCTGGTGAGGGAGGCGGCGTGCGCGGCCTACCCGAAGTACGGCGCAATAGGCATAAAGGTAAGGATAGTGCCGCCTGGCACTGTATTCCCCGACAGGGAGATAAAGCAACTTGAAATCCCTAGGGCAATACTCAGCAGCTGAATTGTATTGCCTGATAAGGCAAAGGCGTTGATAGGATGAGCGGAATACTTTTACCGATACTTATTGCTTTCTTATCAATGTTCATACCTGGAATCCTACTCGCCTTCGCGTTGCTGCGCAAGACGGAATTGCATGTTTTCGAGATAGTTGTCACAGGGTTTATATTCGGCCTCATAGCTCCTGCGACGCTCACATGGATCGAGTCGTTCCTTATAAGCTATTCGAGCTTATTCTCATTTTCAGTATCGCTTTTCGAGCTTAATTCCGTTGCGCTGTCTATAATCGGCGCGGTGCTATGCTATCAACAGGGCGTCTTCAAGGATTTCATTGCATGGGCCGCGGCATTCAACAAGGCAAGCGACCAGCAGCACCAAGCGCCTGCACCGTCCGCGCATAAGAAACATGCAGCATGGTGGGTCTGGGCACTTCTCCTCGCCCTTATGCTGCTCACTTTCTATACAAGGATAATCAACATCCCAACCGCGCCGCAGTTCTTCGAGTTCGACCCATATTTCGATATGATGGCCGCGCAGTCGATACTCGTATACGGGCAACAGTTCTATCTGATGCCATCAGCCTGGCCTGTCGTGGCGTCCGGCACCGTAATGAGGGTACAGCCGCTGCTGCCTTATCTCGAGGCTTACTGGTATGAGCTGGCAAACATGTTCGGCCCGGGCTACAACTCGTTCAGCACCTCGTTGATGAGCTACGTCGGCAGCTTCTATCCCCCGATAACTGCCGCGCTCCTGATATTCGCGATCTTCGTGCTGCTCTACCACGAGTACGATCCGTACATAGGCTTGATAGGCGCGGCCCTTACGGCGGCGATGCCTGTGGTCATAACGACATTCATAGCTGGGGAGCAGCTTCTAGAGCCATGGGGCATATTCTCGCTGTTCTTCTTCTTCGCCGCATATATGCTGGCCATAAGGAACATGAAGAGCGTAAGGCTCGCAGTTTTCGCTGGCATAGCGTTCGCATCCACCTTCCTCGGCGCCCACTATTACACCGTTGACGCCGGCATACTCGCGATATACATAGTGGTGCAGGGGCTGATAGACCTGATAAGGGACGGAAAGATAAAGAGCGAGTTCTACCAGATGAATGGCATAGTGATAATAGTAATAGCAATATTCCTCGCGCTGTACGATCCATACAACGCAACGCTGAGCGGCAGGATACCAAGCCTGCTCGGCATACCAACCACAGTGAGCTTCGCGCTCTTCTCCCTAGTAGGCATAGCGGTATTAGAATTGGCGATAAGGAAACTGCCTGAACTGCTTCATGTTAACATTGGCGAAAATAATGGTGTAGCGGGCATTCGCGTAAGCGGCCCTGTTTTCAGGGTTTCAGTCATACTAATATCCCTTATAATCGTCGCTGCGGTCATATTCCTGACACCGTTAGGCGCACCCATAGCTGCATACTTCAATCTCAGCGTGAAGTTCACCACCCCGTCAAGCGCACTGTTCATGACAGTTGAAGAGTATGTGCCAACGGGCCTGTTTTACGACTTCGGAAGTTGCGGCGCGCTCGGCGTGATTGCCAGCGGTCTTGTAATCAACAATGCTTCATGCCCGAATTTGCAGGTTATACCAATACTAGTGATACCGATAGTTGTCATATCTATAATACTGATACTGGTCAGCATAATATACAGGAACAGCAAGACTGCAATACTGTACATATCAATAGCCGTTCCGCTTCTCGCCGCCGGGTTTTCCGAGGTGAAGTATGTGCCCCATATGGGAATAGCATACGTGATGCTTTTCAGCATAATGCTGGGCGAGTTGATATACCTTTCAAAGATAAAGTTCAATCTCAAAGCCGAACCATCATCCAGTCTGCACGAACTCGGAATAACAAGCGATGCATATTCGCATGGCCACGGTTTTATTTTCGCCTACGCCATGATAGCTGTAGGGCTGTTCTTTTTCATGCCAGTCTTGGCGCTGGCATTCTTAGCATACATACTGATATCTAACCAAAATCTGGGCGATGGAAAGCAGTATCTCGGCGCGTTACTCGCCGTTTTCATAGCGCTGATGGTCGTAGGGCTAGTCAGCAACACGCCAGGTATGGTGGAAGGCGAGAGCGTATCTTTCCTGCAGATAATCGGTGCATCATCTTCGTATTACCCCAATCCCACGCTGGCATGTACTTCGTCATCCACCGACACGTACACTATAACGAGCGGGCTAGGCGCTTCGCTCTTCTGTAATACCGTGCAGCCGTATTGGCTGCTCGCCATGAAATGGATCAATTCAAACGTCGGCCCTTACGGTCCGAGGGTACTCGCATGGTGGGATTACGGCGACTGGATAAACTGGTTCGGCAACAGCAACGCCGTCTTAAGGGGGGACAATTCAGTGCCAAAGGAAGACTACGCAGTCGCGGCGACATACGTGCTCGGCGCGGCGGACGGCTACACGCCAGGAACGCTAGCGAACCTGATGAACACCAACCAGACTAAATACGTCCTGTTCGACCAGGACCTCATAAGCAAGTGGGGCGCACTCGACTTCCTCGGCTGCGTGAACGTCAACGAGACGTCAAGGTCGCAGGCGATAGCCGAGGCGAAGATCCAGGGGTCGTCGCAGCCGTTCCTGCTAGGGTTCTCTCAATGCGAAATCAACCACGACCCGCAGGACCTTCTGGTGCCTTACTGCGCCGTCGCCCCGCAGGCGAAGGGCTGCTCGCTACAAAGCCTCAACTACTACTGCAGCATATCGACCCCGAACGTCACGTACCTGAGGGCATTCCTGCTGACGGGGCAATCGGCCTCCAACCAGTCCGTCTGCCTGGACGCTAACCCTAACGCGCAGGGGGTGCTGAGCATATACAATTCATCGGGCCAGAAGATGAATGCTGTGGTGCAGACGTCGCTGGACCTCGGCTTGGTCAACATCGGCAATGTCACGTTCCTCGACTTCCCGATGATATACCTGCCAAACGGGCCCAATGGCACCATAACCAATGCCCCCACGCAGTACTACGACTCAAACTTCTACAAGGCGTTCTTCCTAGGCTCGCTGCCGGGCTTCACCCAGGTATACCCGGAAAACGCGACCGGCGTGAATTTCGTCAACGGCACTTACAGCGTGAGGATATTCAAGCTAGACAACTATACCGGCGGCAACGTTTCGGTGCCGCAAAAGCCCGCCTATGTGCATAACAACTACACAATGCCGTGAGCGATGCCACAGAAAGCGTTTAATATCTTAATTGAATAATTACAAGGGCGGGCTTGTAGCTCAGCTTGGTTAGAGCGCTGGTCTTATATAATGATTACTTCCACTAGGAAGTTTTATCAAGAAGAAAGCCAGATGTCGAGAGTTCAAATCTCTCCAGGCCCATCAAAGTAAATGCGATGACAAGCGCGGTGTTCGGAAACACTGCAAGGCAAGCTAAAAAAGCCGAACAAGAGTTCGGTTCCAAATGCAAATCCGACTTCTCGGAGTGCAAGAAGGGGCTGGATTTGCTTCTTCCTAAACTTGCGAAACACGAAGTTGAGGAACTCCGATCCCTAATCCATAAGCATTACGTAAAGCGTTTTAAGCGGAACCGCATCCCAAAATACGGGAACCTTGACAAAGGCTTTACGGAGCGGGAATTAGGGCTGTTCTTCAGGGCCATAGACAGTGAGAAGTTCAGGTTGTTGTTCTCCTTCCAGGCGCAGTTGGGCCTTCGGATAGGCGAGGCCGTAAGCGTGAATGTCAAAGACGTAGACTTTGAAACAAGGGAGCTTACGGTGAAGACAGAGAAGGCACAGGTCATAGACACGTTGCTTATCCCTCTTCCTCTTTTCAAGCAGACAGTAGAGTTCATAAACAGGAATTCAAGTGCCATTGAGGAATCCGGTGGTTTCATCTTCTTCAAGGAGTGGTACAGCCACAGCAAGCTCAAGCACTTGGATATGAACTACGTAAGAGGCAGGTTCAGGCGCTATGTGGTAAAAGCGGGGCTCGACGAGTCCTATGACATAAGCGATGAATCGAAAGGCAGGTCTGTAAGGCGGCTGCACAGGCTAACGACCCACAGCCTTAGGCACTATGCGATCACAAGCTTCTCAAGGCAGACCAACGGCAATGTGGTGCTCACCAGTAGGTTCGCAAGGCACGCGAACCCGAACACCACGATGACCTACATAAGCACCAGGAAAGAGGAGCTCTACAGGGAGATAGACAACACCTTCGGGCTTAGCCAAGCCGTTGGCCTGAAAACCAGGCTTTCCAAGCCGGTTTAGCCGCTTTCCAAGGCCATGGAACCGTCTTTATCCGGTGCCACGACTTTATCTGGCCGGAGCGATTCAGATAAAGTCGGGCTTACGACGACAAGCCAGAAAACCTCAAAATTTCTCTGACGGAGGGCTTTACATAGGTAATATGGTGCAATCAGATAAAGACGCAGATAAAGTTGCCGTTATCAAAATTATGGATGCGACTTGGAACAAATCCTTAACTTGGAACGAAATTTCCAAATCGTTCCAAGTCTAGCTTTCGACGACAAAGCCGAAAAGGCCGATTTTCTGTCGTCGGGCGTCTCGCCATTCTGAAAGTATGCTGTTTTCAGCGTTTTCGTTCCAAGTCGCCCTGCGCAGCTTCGCGGCCTGCAAGGCTGCTCGCTGCTGCGGGCGACCAAACCTTCTTTTCGGAAAGAAGGTTTGCCAAGAAAACGCCGGTTTTCGGGCTTAGCCCCGCTAAGCCCAGAGCCGATTTCGCCCCGCCCGAAATCGGCTCCTAGGCTGCGTTTGCCCCCACCCAAACGCAGCCGCTTAAGCGAGCTGGGCGCCTCCGGTCGCGGAGGCTAGCCCAGCTCGTAGGTACCTTAGAAGGCTCGTTGGAGCCGCTGCCTAGGTTACTAGGCTTGCAGCGTGTTGACGCTAGCCCTCGTGAGTGATGTTGCGAACGAACGAGCTGGCGTGTCAGAAGGGCAAGGTTTAATACCTTAAGAATTCCCCCAACCTCGTTGGGGGTTGTCTAGTCATCCAGTAATAAACGCTTTTCCTGAAATATCCTTCTGGCGGCAGCGTGCAGCAGGTCATTACTGCTGCCAATTTTCTGCC
>JAJZOR010000005.1 GCA_021811435.1 Microcaldota archaeon
AAAGCAATCAAACAGTACATGCTTGGCGCCGATGCAGTATCAGAATGGAAGGAGGGCAGCCCCATCATATGGAGAGGAGAATGGAACGGCAGAAAATATGAGGATAAAGGAAAGATACTAAAGCTCGTTCCTAGAAGCCTCATTAGATACAGCCATTTCAGCCCACTAGCGGGATTACCTGATGCACCTGAAAATTACCATATAGTCACTGTGGAATTGACCGGCAGAGGATCACACACCTTAGTGTCTCTGTCCCAAACAAATAACCATACGCAAGAGGCACTGCAGCACAATGAGCAAGGATGGAAAATGATGCTTGATGGGCTTAAGAAGTATCTGGAGCAGAAGTAGCCCATGAAGCGCATCGCCCGAAGCAGGGATCGAACCTGCGACCTATTGATTAACAGTCAATCGCTCTACCACTGAGCTATTCGGGCTTGAAGAAGTCAAATGACCTGGCAAGATTTATTACCCTTACATAAATAAAAGTGTTTCCTATCAGCCTGTCAGTCTCCTGGACTATGTCATTCGTATAATCGTAACTGTAGAAGCAACATGCTCTACCGCGCGGGGTTTCGGAGTATGACAGGATGTCGACAGAATCATCCGAAAGCAGGTCGAACGAACCTATGAAACTTGTCCGTTTGTAATCGAACGCGTATACCCTGCCTATGCTCTCTTCCTGTAGCGACCTATTTACCATGCCCTTTATTATCGATTTGTAATCGCTAACGTGTGCGTTGATCACTTTTCTGGCGGCGCCGTGCGCATCCCCATCGAATAATTTTGGGGAGAGTTCTATTATCGGCATGTTATAACTTTGAGGGTCGTGGGATGGGCTGTTGGCAAGATCGAAGCTTTCCTTGATGTAGGGTGAGCCAGGATAGTACCTCCCGAAGTTGCCTGGACTTGCAAATGGATAGTAGTAGAGCAGGCGGCTGCCGCCTATGGTTTCGCCGAACGAGAGAACGTTGTAGCGGCCGGACCGAGTGAAAGCGCATAGGTTGTTTTGGATATTCGACTCGAAGGTGAACGCGTGCCTGCCTAAATCGGTAGGGGAGGAAAGTTCCACGAGCGAGCCGAGCCGCGCTTTTGGGCCTTTCTGCATTTGCATCACACTGCGAGGCTACTTGAAGATAAGGCTGATCAGGTACATTATGGCATATGCCGGCTCGTATATTATCGGGAACGCCACTGCACCCTGGCCTATTGCACTGTAATCGTTGAGGACAGATGCGTTCACAACCAATGTAACGTTGGTCTGCTTGTAGACGAGCGGGCTGCGGGCGGACTCGACGTGCAGGGAGACGGGCCATGTGCCAGGGGTGTCCTCATATACAGGATATGAGAAGTTTTCGCTTGTGTGATGCAGGGCTATCACGGTCGCGGTTACGTTGTTGAATGCAGGCAGGCCGGAAGCCGTTATCGTGAACGGATTGTCGGACACGCCGGTGTTATTTATCGTCACATGTATGACGGCCGGTTCGCCTGGACCCGCAATTATCTGTGATGGATACGCTGACAGCTTGAAAACGTTAGGCGTAACGTTTACATGCGCCAATATCGTCAGGTTGCCCAATTTTGAGTAGTTGCCTATGTTTACAGCCGTCAATGTGAAGTTATATGTGCCGTTCCTGCTGCTAGAAGACGAAGTTATCTCGACTGATAGATTAGCCGTATAAAGCGCTGAGTTCTCAGCGGCCCAACCATTTGGCAGGCCTGAAGCCATGAATTCATTCCAGCCCAAGGTGTTTATTGCACCAGTGGCGTTGGTGGTAGCCGCAGAGATTGTTACATAAAAGGTCTGGCCTGGCCCGACATCGCCCAGGAATAGCTGAGCCCCGTTGTAGAGCGTGGCATTGGACGGATTGACTACGTGCACGTACATTGAATTTGACAGGGGGGCCAAAGCCAGCGCTACGGCAAAAAACAGCGCCGCCTTTGATATTGGGTTAGACAATATTACCACTGCTATATTTTAGTCTACGATTCCGCTTAAATACCTAACGCTCAGCGTTGCTGCTGACTTTTCTTATGAGCCCGGCTAGCTCCTTCGCGTTTTTAACAAGCGTCCTTCGCTCACCTGCGTTTGATATTATGAAGTCGGCATCCGCCATCGCCCCGCGCACGCCGTACCTGAACTCCTTCTTCTCCCTCCACAGGAAATCCTTATAGGAATCGAAGTCGTCGCTCCTTCCCCTTTGCACCATCCTCCTATATCTTACGCGGGGCGGGGCGGTTATCGCTATGACGTACATGGTGCCCTTCAGGTGCTTCCTGAAATAATCAAGCTCCTTCCGGCTTCTTATCCCCACCACGGCTATGTCCCCCTTGCGCCTGTGGATCTCCGACACTGTAAGCTTCGCCACTGCCATGCTACCGTGCCGCTCCCTGAGTTGGAGCGCGAAGTTCCTCAGCGTGTGGTTGTCTATCGTGATGCCCTTTTCTTCCATCATGTTCCTTACTATCTGACCCATTTCTATAGAAGCGAAACCGTTCCTGTGCAACATTGAAGCGAGCGAGGATTTGCCGCTTCCGGGCATCCCAGTCAAACATAACACGATCATTTTACCACTCAAGTATATTTTGTATTGAAAGTCGCGACCACCTGCACAGTATGCACTGAGCGCGGCAAGCCGGCGTATGTGTAGTTTATCCATACTAACCCGTTGAACTGGTCACCGAGGTTCCCGGTAGCCCGGCCTGATGCATCGTAGCAGTATGCTGAGAACGCCCCTGAAGAGTCGCTCGCTATGACGAGGCCGTTGGCCAGCGCATTGCTAGGATAGTATGCACCGGTTATTATAGGGTTGTAAGGTAGCACATCTACATTGCCGTATGCCGGCATGCTGCCAGATGTATTGGCCGACGAGGAGCATCCTACGCCCGTTATGTTTATCTGACCGTTCGTGTTCTGGGACAGCACGACCGTGAGATTGCCTGACGTGCTGAGCGATGCCGCATCGCAGATGAAAGATGACGATGGGGACGCGCAACTTATCGGTGCGAGCCTGTTATTGAAAAGGCCCACCCTGAATATGACGTAAAGCGAGAGCGTTATTATGAGTATTGCTATACCGTATGATAGCATGAAGTCTAAGGCCACTTGGCCCCTAATCCCGCCGGCGCGCTTCTTTTCCATGCAACACTTCTTATAATTCTTTACAGGGTTTCAGCCCTTCCGGCCGACCTGCAGCCTTACCCCTGTCGGGTCCCTTGTTATCTTTATATCAAGGTTCTGGTCACTGAACAACTTCTCAAGCTCCTCGTACGTATAGGAGCCGAGATTCGTGGCGGGCACCCCCTTGTCCTTGAGTATCGCGTCCCTCCGCTCCTTCAGCTTCTCCTTCTCGGACTGGGCGAACCTTATGGAAAGCTTTGGTATTTCCTTGTTGGAATCGAAGAGGTTCTCTATGTCGCTCAGGTTTATGCTCTTGAAGCCTGCGTCCTGCAGTATGAACGGCATTACGGCGTCGAACTCGCCGCTGACCTCCTTCACAAGATTTTCTACGTTCTCCTTCATCCCAGCTATTACGAACTCGGTGTTGTTCAGGAAGCCTACGAAGGCGCCCTTGGTCTTTGTCCTTATTATGTCCTGCAGCAGCTGCGACACCAGGCGGAGTATGACCATAGCGGACTGGTTGCCGAACCTCCTGGCGTATACGCCCAGGTTATCTATGCTCAGCGTGCCTATCACGTACTCGCCGTTCTCCTTTATGGAGCGCTCTATCTCCTTGGATATGCGCTCCTCGTCAGGCAGGTCTATGAGCGCATCGAAGCGCTTGCCCTTCTTCCTGAGGAATATCGTGACCAGGGTGCGTATCTCGCCTGGGTCGAAAGGCTTCCTTACGTAGTAGTCCGCTCCGTACTCCAGGCCCTTGAACCTGTTGCTCGTAGGGTCCATGGCGCTTACCAGTATGACTATCGTGTTGCTCAGCTCCGGGTCGCTCTTTATAGTCTGACATATGTCAAGGCCGTTCTTGTTAGGCAGCATCAGATCAAGCACTACTAGATCAGGCCTGTTCTTCCTTATGAACGACATCGCCTCGCCTCCGTCGTATATCTGGCTGACCTCGAAGCCTTTGCCTATCGTTATGGCCATCAGCTTGCTTATGCTCTTGTCATCCTCAACTATGAGCACCTTGTTTATCTGGGATCCCTCGTCGAGGATGTAGTAGGTCATTATGCCGCCGCTGCTCCTTGAGGCTATGCGCTTGCTGGCCTCTAGCTGCATGATGGCCTCCTTCAACGCGCTCTCCGGTATGCCGCGGCTGAAAGCTATCTCGCTTAGGTCGTTATAGGTGGTCTGCTGGCGTTCGTTTATTATGAAAAGTAGGTCGTTTGTAAAATCATGCTCTCCCGGCATCGTAGTCACCCATACGTTATAGACAAAAAGGCTAATATTCCTTACCATTTCTGCTTTCGAAAAACTTCCGGGGGATAACACTATAGGCTGCCCTGATGCCCGGTTGTAGCATTGTCCGCATGTTTGGGGTCGTATGCCCTGCCTGCGATAGTATTAAAAGATTTATCAAAAAATGCATATCGGTTCGATGGCCATTGATAAAAATGCACAGAAGGAGGAGCCGACCGGGCCCGCCCCGGCAAAGAAGGCTAAGAATGGTAGCCATCTGCCTGCCATAATCATACTGGTTATAATAGTGCTTGCCGTCGTGTATTTCGCCTTAGGCTACCTGAATTCTGCTCAGACAGTTACTATAACAGGCACCACAGCTTTGACGATCAGTGCTGCGCCGCAGATCATGGTCCTGAACGGCACCTCGTACATGATATCGCTAGATTCATACAACGCCACCGAAAAGACCGCACACGTATACCTCAATGCACTGCCGCCCTTCATCAACCCAGAGTATAATATAACGCTGGTCCAGGGCGTGCCGGTTAGGGTGAATGCCGGCACCTCTGATTATGCCACAATGCTCATCGTGCTTTCCAACGCCTCAAGCGGATCTGCGAAGGTGGATATATCACAGATACCTCTAGAACTTCAAGAAAGGCCTAACTCCACTTACATAGCTTTGGTAAACACTTCGCTTTCGGCTTACGGGCAACCGCCCTCCAAGGCCGCCAACAAGACGACGACTTCAATCGCAACCACGGCCCCGGCCACAACAACCAAGACGACCACCGTGGCGACTACAACCACCATAAACCAGAGCGCTAACGAGACTCAGGAGGTAATAGCCGCACTGGAAAAGGGCCTCTATTACCCTATAATGCTGAACTACTCTAAGGTATACGCAAATTCGGTTAATTGTACGCCAACGCTGTACAATGCAGTATACAAGAGCTATTACAACAAGACCGCATCGGGCGTATCTGATTATGCGAACTCGAGCGCAATAACGCCGTATGCACTTAATTACACGGTTTCCAACTATGCCAGTGGCTATTCGACGGTCACGTACAGCACTACGTCACATTCCGCGGCCACGACCGGGGTCGCGCTGACCGTAAACATAAGCAGGAGCTCCGGCCTCATAGTAGCGGAGCAGCTGCCGCTGAACGGCGTCTATGGAGGATCGAATGCGACGCAGCTTAATTCTGGCCTCAAAAAGATAGCCCTCATAGGCGGTGCATGCGGAGTAGACGTGTTTTCCGCAGCCTGAGAGGGGACATCCCCGAATAAAAAAGGCCGCAGGGCTTCCAAATGGTGCAGCGTCAGATCTGCGATAACACCGATTGATAGACCGAGAGCATGAAAAGCGCTATTATTATCGCATGGCTGGCCACGCAGTAAATGCAGACCGCTCTGAGCCTCACTTGTATGCCGATAAGCCAAGCCACAAGCAAAAGCCCTGCAGAGTTGTAGAAGACGAGCGGCAGGGCTGCTATAGGATAGTGATAGAGCAGCACGCCCACAAGAAAGAAAGCCGCGCCGCAGATTGCGGTCGGCACGCCAAAAATCGCGGGATTCACACCCAGTACGCTCTTGCAGTCGACGATGCGGCCTTTTGGGCAGTAGAGCTTTACAATGCCGATCCTATACAGCACTATGTATAACGAGATCGACAGCCCGGCGAGCGACAGCACGATGTACACCGGGATCATGGCATTACCGTTAATAGCGTGAGGTTCGCGGATCCGGCGCCCATATGCGCACGATTACTGCTGGGTGTGCTGCCTCTTCCTCGACTGGCGCTGCGTTATCGGAAGGGTGAAGATGAAGGTGCTGCCCTTGCCGACCTCGGACTCGACCTTTATCTTGCCGTGATGCAGCTTTATTATGTCCTTCGTTATGGACAGGCCCAGCCCTGTGCCGGTCCCTTCCGGCTTCACGAGGCCCTTCCTCGGCACCTGATAGAACTTCTTGAACAGCTTCTGCTTGTCCTCCGGGCTGATCCCCATCCCGGTGTCCTTCACCTGCACCTGTATCTTGGTCCTGCTCTTCCTCTCTGCGCTTACTGATATGCCGCCGGAATCGGTGAACTTTATTGCGTTGCCTATCAGGTTCACGAATACCTGAATTAGCCTGTTCTGGTCAGCGGTTATCTCTGGCACATCGTACTTGACATCCCACGAGAACTGCAGCCCCTTGTTCTGGGCTGCCTCCTCAAGCGACTTTATGCTAGGGTTGTTCCTCAGCTCGACCATATTGACTTCCTTGAAGTCCAGCTCGACCTTGTTGGCGTCCAGCTTGGTCGCGTCGAGTATCTGCTGTATTATCAGCATGAGCCTGCCGGCCTCGTCGATTATCGTCTTTATGTTGTCCTTCTGCTCCTCGTTCATCTGGCCGAACTCGCCCTCGTACAGGAACTTGGAGAAGCCTATTATGCTGGTCAGGGGGGTCTTGAGCTCGTGCGATATGTTGTATATGAACTCGGACTTGAGCTCGCTGTTGCCCTCCAGCTTCTTGATGCGGTTGAAGCTCTCCTTTAGCGAGGTCTCCTGCATCTGCAGGCGCTCCTTCGTCTCCAGCTCCTTTATCAGGAGGATGTAGTAATCCTCACCGCCCTTGTCCTTGAGCAGGCGCACATGGTGCGTTGCAGGTATCCTCGTCCTGTCCTTCTTGAATATGTTGACGTATGTATTGTCGGCCTTGCCGCCGTTCCTCACGTACGTTATGTCCCTGTCCAGCATTGACGGGTCCTCGTATAGCATCTTTATGTCCTTGCCTATTATCTCATCCTTGTTGTAGCCGAGCACGCGCTCCATTGGCACGTTGCACTCCTTTATGAAGCCCAAGCTGTCTATCGTGATTACCATGTCGTTGGTGGCGCTCACGAAATCCATTAGGTCCTCGCTCACTATGTCGACGTACTCCTCCAGGTCCGCCTTCGAAACCGCTACCACCGCGCCGTAGAATGACCTTGCCACGACTATGTGCGATCTTATGATTGAAGAGGTGCTCGTTACGAGACGCAAAGTGCCTGCCAGTATGCCTGAGCCGCCGGGCTTCAGCTTGCCGTCTTCGCCAGCCAGCAGCGTCCTGCCCTGCTGATCCGTCAGATCCAGCATGGACTTGCCGAGCATGGCGGCCGGAGGATAACCGAGGAACTGGCCAAACCCCTTGGACGCCTGCCTTATTATGAAGTCGTTGTCTATGAACACCAATGCGACGTCGTTGCTGTAGTCTATCGCAGCCATAGTGCTCTTGAACAGAGAATGCCCTGTGGAGTCCAGAAGCAGCACGTGCAGCAGGCTGTCGCTTATCTTAGCCACGCTGACCGCGTACACTAGAGGGTCAGCGCCCTGGCCGAAGGCCACCTCTGCATTGAAACCCTTGGACAGGGTCGCGAGGGCGGCGAAATCCATGTTCAGGACATTGCTCACTTTTATCTCGTTCCCTGATCCGATGTTAAGCGCCTTCATGGCGCTCTTGTTGGCTTTTATTATGTTGCCTGTGCTTGACACAAGCATCTGCGGCACGCTGTCGCTGAAAGCGGCATCGAAGTAAGTGGCCAGCTTCAGGTTCTTGCCCCTTTCCTTCTTGTACATCATCGCGTAGCCCACGAGCGGCACGCCAAGCGAAAGTATCTGTATAAGCTCGTTGCTGAACTTGTTCTCGAAATTGGACAGCATCTCAAGGACGAACACCACCCGGCCTTCGACTATCACAGGTATGGCGGCGTAACTTTTGTACCCTGCGTTCCTGTAGCTTATCAGCTCCGGGAATGCGGAGTATTCGCTCAGCTGGTTGTCGACGTAGACTTTTTTCGTGTTGGAAACGTATTCGCAGACTGCGCCGTTCCGCTCCACCTGCACCTCCGTGAGCATGGTCTTCTCAACGCCGAAAAGGCCGTTCACGAGGTTCGCAAAATTAGACTGGATGTCGTTATTCTCGGATGCCCCGTTCAATACCTGGGATATGTCTAGCAGTAACTTGCTGGTCGCTATGTTCTCGGTCATGCATTCATCTGCCCTTCTCAGAACCGTGCCTTAGACTATATGATGCCATGACAAAGTATATAAAAGTAGCCGCTTATTTCTTTATCGTCGGGATTTAAACGGCGTCATGCGGGGCGGCTGGAGTCGATTGACAGGGTGGCAGTGATTGGGATGAAAGAGTTGTACGGAGGGGTCTACTCGTTTGACGGAAAGCTGGCTACGAAGAACCTGGCCAAGGGGCGCAGGGTCTATAATGAGGATCTCATCCAGTACGAAGGCGCCGAATACAGGACCTGGAACCCTTACAGGAGCAAGCTGGCTGCAGCCATATTGAACGGGCTCAAGAACTTCAGGATAGATGCGGGAAACGCTGTGCTGTACCTAGGCGCGGCCACCGGCACCACGGCGAGCCACGTAAGCGACGTGGTGGGCGAAGACGGACGCGTATACTGCGTAGAGATATCAGAAAGGAACATGCGCGAACTGATAAAGGTGTGCGAATCGAGGGGCAACATGCTGCCGCTCCTGGGGGACGCGATGCACACCGAGAGGTACAGCGATGCAGTGATAAAGTGCGACGCGATCTATCAGGACGTATCAGCCAGGGATCAGGCGCTCATACTTAAGGCCAACAGCGTCTTCCTCAAGAAGGGCGGCTACGCGTATTTTGTGATAAAATCCCAGAGCATCGACATATCGAGGAAGCCGAAGGAGGTGTTCGACCAGGAACTCGCGAAGCTGGAGGGCGAGTTCGAGATTATAGAGACGCTGAGCCTAGAGCCGTTCGACAGCATGCACCTTTTCGCAGTGCTCAGAAGAAAGTAGCGCTCATTTATTAAATTTGATTGACAAAATATCTGTGATAGAATGGACGTAAAGCCGTATGTGGAGATTATACGGAAAACTGGCAGCCAGGCGCGCAAGCTCTTCTGCGCCTACTGCGGAGCGCAGACGCCGGCTGGCAGCGCCGAGGGATTGTGCTCCGGTTGCGAGAGCCCTGTGTACTACACGCTTGACGAGGTGAGGGCCACAAGCCCGGCCATAATAGACGTGCTAGGCAGGATAAACGATGCGATTGCCAAGAACGGATACGATGCTGCATCCGCGGATTACGAGAAGCTGATGGCAGGCAACAAGGATGACGCCAACTTATTTTACGTGGCTGGCCTCTTTTACATAAAGTACTCGAATTACGAAGTGAGCAGGATAAACTACAAGCTGCCGGGCTTCATGGAACAGAACTCAGCGCAGAGGCACAGAGCCAACGACCTGACGTCGAAGGCCAGACTACTGCTAAATAGAGCGGTTTACATAAGCGACGCCGCAGTGGCCATGGGAAACGACGCCCTCAGGCAGACCTACATACGCTTCCTGTGTTCGATCAAGCTCCAGAAGCTCAGGGAGGCCAAAGGCAGCCTCGAAAAGATAAAGGGCATGGGCGACCGCACGCTTGCAAGCTACGCCGAGCTCGTGCTTAGAACTAACGCTGGCGAATACGACTATGTCATAGGGCACGCAAAGGAACTTATCAGCGCGCAAGACTTCGTACCCAACGCGGCTTTCTACTTATCTGCGGCGCTGTTCAAGAAAAGGATGTATGGGGAATCGGAGGCGGTGGTTAAGGCCCTGGACGACCAGCTAGCTACCAGCAACGTCAGGGAACTGCTAGGCGAAATCGCGCGGGCGAAGGCGTCATTTTGATATGAATATGAACTGCTTGCGTTCCCCTTCGTTTTTATCAAAGATGCAGTAGCCGAACCTCTCGAACTGCACTATCTCATGCTCCTTAAGCTCGCGCGCGTAGCCCTCCGCGTATCCGGACACCTTCCCCATGCTGTCCGCATTGAAATTGCCGCTGTCGTCGAATATAGGGCCCGGGATGAGTATTGTACATGCAACCTTGTCCGCGCCGGGTACCCATTGTATTATTTTGTCATCGGGGTTGTCCACGCTCTTGTCGGCCTCAATCCTGTCCCCCACTGCGCGGATCCTTATGTCGAAAAGGTCCTTTAGCCTGACAGAACCTTTGTTCGCGCCCTCCAGCCCATTTGCATCCTGGCCGCTGATGTAAAAATCGCTGCCAGTCTTGTACTCCCTGAATCCGTAATCCCTAGATGGATGCAACTTCAGCCTCACGTCGGCTTGACCCGCCCCGTTGACCTTTACCATTACAGGGTCGCTAACGAAGAAGAGATGCTTTGCTACAGGGTCTATCAGCTTCCTGTTTTCCGCGAACAGCATTTCCAGCGGTACGGTACTGTCGGTCCTGCTCATCCCGAACCTGAGTATGAATGCCCTTATGGCGTCGGGCTGCAGACCGCGGCGGCGCATCGCCATTACCGTAAGCAGCCTTGGGTCGTCCCAGCTGCTTAGTGAGCCATCGTTTATCAGCTTTCTAAGTTCCCTCTTGTGGGCGGTGAGGCCGCCCTTTATCTGGAGCATTGCCTGGTAGTGCATCCTTGGCAACTTCAGACCTAGGTACTTGAGCACTAGGCGATAGCTCTCGTCAAATATCTCGTACTCCTTGCCCCTTACTACGTCCGTGATCCCGTTGAAGTTGTCTATTAGCGGAGTGTTGATGTGGTATGTGGGCCATACGATGTACTTATTGCCCTGCCTGTAGTGCGCGGCTTCCTTAATCCTGAAGATTGCAGGGTCGCGCAGGGTCGTATTCTCCGAGGCCATGTCGCCCTTGAGCCTGACCAGCACCTGGCCCTCTGCGAACTTGCCCGCAAGCATGTCGTTGAACAGCGACGAGTTGGCTTCGGGTTTCTGCTCCCTGTGTAAGCACTCCTTTTTGGCGAACCTGTTCTTTTTGACCTCCTCGGAGCTGCACATGCAGACGTAGGCGTTGCCTTGGTCGAAGAGCCTCCTGCATATGTCGTACTCCTTCTCGATATAATCGCTTGCGTAGTATTCCCTGCTGAACTTTATGCCGAGCCATGCCGTGTCCCTCTTTATCCCCTCCACGTATTCCTGCCTGCATTTCTCCGGATTGGTGTCATCGAAGTAGAGGAATATCTGGCCGCCGTACACCCTTGCAAGCTCGTCGCTGATTATGCACTGCTTTGCATTGCCCAGCGTCATGTAGCCGCCGGGCTCCGGTGGGTAGCGGGTAAATACCATGCCCTCCTCCGCGCCATCTATTACGAATTTCGGTTTTGCAGTCTTCTCAGCGGTTTCCCGCGCCCTCTGCTCGAACTCCTCCTCAAAAGGCGCGTATTGCACTTCCAAATCCGCCTTGCTGAGTTTATTCACCGACGCAACCGCCTCCTGGACTGCGGCCTTGAGTTCCTTTATCGGAACGTCCTTTGCGCCCGGTATGACCTTGCCTAGGACGCTCCCGATATCTGCCTTCCCGTAATCGAGCGCGTTCTTTATTGCGAACTTTCTTATGGAGCCCTTAACATACTCGCTTATCGCCATCCATACCACGCTCAATTCGACAAAGACACGTTGAATTGCCCGTCTTCTATGGTGCCGTTCGCTGACACCACGGCGAATACTTTAAGCCTGAGGGCAGAATTAAGCGGCGGCGGGTCCGTAAGGCCCAATGTTGCATTTGAGCCGGGTGCGGCAATGGATATCGGCTGGTTGTGGAAATAGAGCGTTATGTATTGCGGCAGGCTTACTTTTGCCGTTGAAGATACGTTTATCCCTGCAAGCGCATTTGCGGGCGGCGGTGTCGAACTGGACTCCAACGCGTTGTATATCACGCTCTGCATGCCGTTCGGGTTGATGCGCACCGTGTAGACATTGAACTGGTTGCCTAGCGGCACGTAGTTGTTTATAGAGCCGTTTGCCTGCATGCCTGAAAGTACGCCAGATACGGCGCCTGAATAGTTAACTGCAGGGCCTGAAAGCTTCACGATAGAGAAGTTTGTATAGCCCAGAATTATGGAGTTCACATAACCTATGACCGGATAGCCCTGCGACTGGACCACGGTGCTGGTCGATGTGCTGGCAGAGCCGTTGCCGAATGACACGTAAGATGATATGAACATTATGGCAACTGCCAATGTGCCTATGAAAAGTATGGTCTTCCTGCGCTTCTCGCCTTTATCGTTCGCTTCAGCCATTCCGAATCAGTCCTCACAGTTTTTAGCCCTGCCGACCTGCCACTCGGCATCGGGCAGATATTGATTATGTTGAAAAGTTTTTATAGATATGGCATCAAAAGTATTCTTACCGTGGGTAATCGTATGGTTTTCAAGGATGGGGACTTTTTGGAGGTAGAGTACAGCGTATGGAACGCTTCTGACAGCAGGCTGATTGCAACCACAAGCGCGGATGAGGCGAAGAAGGCGGGGCTTTTCAGCGAGAAGGGGCATTACGGCCCAGTGCTGGTGATACTGGGATCGAACGGGGTAATAAAGGGCCTCGACAGGGAGCTCAGGGGCATGGAGCCCAACCAGAAGAAGAAGTTCACCTTCAAGCCCGAAGACGCGTTCGGGCAACGGAGCGAGAGCCTTGTCAGGGTGATGCCGCTCTCTGACTTCAGGGCGAGGGACATAAACCCGCAGCCGGGCATGCAGGTCAACATAGACGACATGACAGCGGTGATAAAGAGCGTCAACTCGGGTAGGGTCGTAGTGGATGCGAACCATCCGTATGCAGGCAGGAACGTCAGTTACGATGTGACCGTGCTAAGGAAACTCAACACCGGGAACGAGAAGATACTGGCTCTTGGCGACACCTACAACGCCAAGCCCACTTCCGCGCAGATAAAGGACAAGGACGCGGAGATACTGTTCGACGAAAAGGTCAGGAAGGACGCAGACTATTTCGTCGGGAAGGCGAGCCTGGTAGCTTCCGCATTCAACTATATCGGCGACATAGATAGGATAGTGGTCAGGGAGGAGTATGTAAGGCCGAAGGCCGCTGCGACAGATGGCGCAGAAGCCGGTAATGAGTGAGCGATAGCCTCAGGTCTTTATGTTTAGAGCGAAGGTGCTAGCCACCTTCAGGCCCAGCTTCTTTGCTATCTCTGATTTCTCGACGTTAAGCACTATTATGTAGCCGTTCCACTTGGTGGTCAGGTCGTTCGAGCCGCAAAGCGGACACACATCCCCGTGGCTTTTCATTATGAACCTGCAATTTTTGCATGCCTTCTCTTCCATAGGATCACTTTGGTTTTTCCTGCTTTTCCTTCTTCTGTCCTGCGCCGGGTTTCTGGCCGGACCTGGTCGATATCCATTCGAGCTTGCCAAGGCCCTCTGGCTTCATCGTGAGGGCTATCTTCGAGTCCTTTATAGACGTCTTCATGCTTACGGTAGATATCTTAGCGTATACGATGTCGCCCTTCTTCAGGTTCCTCCCGGTCTTCCTGGAAACGAATGCGGGCACCTTCTTGTCGAATGACAGGAAGTCGCTGGTTATCTGCGACACGTGCACCAGGCCGTCCATCGGCCCTATCCTCACGAAGGCGCCGAATTCCGCCAGCTCGGTGACCTCGCCTATGACGACTTCGTCCACCTTGGGCATGAACGACAGGACGCTGAACTCAGCCTCATGGTGCGTGGCCGGGTCTCCCGGATAGATGACTCCGTCGCTGACGTTCTTGACATCGAACACGGCAACTATGACCCCAAGGTCCCTGTCAATGGTGCCCTCGTACTTCCTCTGCAGCACCTGCATTGCCACGTCCTCTATGTCCTTGTCGAAGTACTCCGGAGAGAGCTTGAACATGTCCCTTACAGTATAGATGTTGTACATCGATACACCTTACAAGTATTATTTAAGCATGCCGTTCCTTGCAATCTTTAAGGCTTTGACACCGCTGGCGCGCAGCTTCTTTATCAACGCGGTGTCGTTCGTGATTACGCTTATTGTCTTGTCCCTCTTAGCCGCGCTCAGTATCCAAGAATCGACACTTATATTTGCATCAGCAACATTAATATCTTTAATCCCTATGGCCACAAGGGAGGTCTTGGCGGTTATGCCTATAGCAGTAGGCTGCTGCGCTATGCCCTTCAACTCGTTTATCACGCCCTTGGATATCAGTATGTCGCGGCCAGGAAGCTGCTGCTCAACGTGCTCGAATATGTCGTGCCCGTTGGAGAAGGCAAAAAGGATTGAGCTGGTGTCGACTATCACCTTCATTTTAAAACCGTTACTAAATGAGGTACAAAGGTTTAATATTGTGCGCTGCGATTTCCTAATATGGCGGATAGTGCAGATGTAATAGACAGGATACTGAAGGGTTCCCACACCATAGCCGTGGTGGGATGCTCAAGGGAGCCGGGCAAGCCCAGCCATGACGTTCCCGCTTACCTCCAGTCGGTGGGGTACAGGATAATACCGGTTAACCCTTTCGCCGACACCATACTCGGGGAGAATGTATACAGGAGGCTGACAGACATAAAGGAACCGGTTGATGTGGTGGACGTCTTCAGGCCGGCGCCCGAGACTCCGGCGATAGCTAGAGATGCCATTGAGATCCACGCAAAGGTGCTGTGGCTGCAGGAGGGCATAGCCAATGATGAGGCCAGGCGGATAGCGGAAAATGGGGGCATGCTTTTCGTGATGGACAGGTGCATTATGAAGGAGCATGCGAGGCGTAACTGATAACAGGCCGGCGCAAAATGGAAAGAAGAGCTATTGCTGGTCCGGACGCGCCACTGGACCGCTCCTTAGTTTCTTTATCCTTTCGAGCTTCAGGCCCAGTACCTCAAGAAGCACCACCGCGTTGTTGTGCTCCTCGTCCTTCGCGGAGAAAAGCAGCGTAAGAGGGTCATGCTCCTGCGCCAGCGCGATCAGCTTGGACATCGCCCTGTTGGACTCCAGCTCCGCCTTGTAGCGCTTCCGGAAATCCTGCCACTTTGCGGGGTCGTGGGCGAACCATTTCCGCAGTTCAGCGGAGGGGGCGACGTCCTTCATCCACATGTCTATGTTCTGGGTGCCGGTCCGCACGCCTCTAGGCCATAGGCCGTCGATGAGCACGCGCGTGCCGTCCCTGACGTCTATCTTCTCATAGACCCGCTTTATCTTTATCATAATTTAGGTATTGCATGTGCATGTTTTTATTACTTACATAGCGGCACGACCCGATGCGCGCACTATCGCAGCGAAATGCGAGAGAAAAAAAGGAAAACAACATCGCAACAGCGAAAGTATTATAAGCTTATATAGCATATTATTCGCGAGGCGACTTTAGGTGAACTGAATGGGGATTTTTGATAAACTAGGGAAGACGCTTGGGACCTCGAAGGAACTAGACGTCGAAGAGTACATGAACTCTGCAGAGATGGAGAACGTAGACGTGATGAACGAACCCGCCGATTTTTACATAAAGCCGGTTGCGCTCAGGGAGGAGTCTGACGTTGCGCTCATACAGGGAGAGCTGCAGAAGAAGAACATAATACTTCTAAACATATCCGAGCTTTCCAAGAGGCCGAACACGCTTAAGACCATGGTGGATTCGCTCAAGGAATACGTGACCAAGATAAACGGCGACATAGCGAGGATAGACGACGAGAAGATACTGCTCACTCCGGCCAAGGTCAAGATAATAAAGAACAAGAAGCCGCAGCAGCCTAAGATGTAGAGCGCGCGGAACGCTTTTCCTTTTTGTTTCTGCTACTGAGCCCGATGGCGATAGCGCTGAGCTCTTTGGCCGTTGGCATAGACCTGTTTATTACGTGCCTGAATGCCATCACCACCGCAGCCTTGTCCCTTATGCTAGCGTTTGAGCGCACGGCGGTTGAAAACAGCCTCACGAGGCCGTCGCGTTCCGCGCCTGAAGCCCTCATCGATTCCATCCTCTCGTATCGCGCGCGGCCCTTAGTGAGCTCATAGAGCGCTATTGCCAGCGCATGCGATATGTTAAGCACAGGATATTCGGGGTTGGACCTTATGAATACGGTGGCATCGCACATGCGCAGCTCATCCTTGGTTAGCCCGGTGTCGTCCCTCCCGATCACCAGCGAGACGTCCTGCGTCTTTACGGCGCCTGCGAATTTGCTGGAGAACTCCTCAAGCGGGAAGACGTTGTGGAAGGATTTCTCGGTCTTGTGCCAGATGCCCGTAGTCCCTATGGCGAATGTTCCCGAAGTCGCTTCGCGCAGGCTCCTGACGACTGCGGCGTGCTCAAGGAGATCGCGCGCGTGCTTCGAATACTTTATAGCCTGGCTGCCGGCGGCATTGCACCGCGGATTGACGAGCACAAGCCCGGCAACCCCGAAATTCTTGGACACCCTGGCTGCGTAGCCCAGGTTTATCTGGTACTTGGGCCCCACCAGCACCACCCTTATGCTCATTGGCTCACTGGACAAGCGCGAGTATGCCGATCAGATTGACAAGTACGTGGCATATCACTGAAGGATACAGCGATTCGGTCTTCCTAAAAACGTATCCGGCCACAAGCCCGAAGACCAGCGCGCCGAGGGCCTCGGAAATCGAAGCGTAGCCGCTGTGCAGCACCATGAACAGGATGGCGCTGAGGATCACGCCGAAACGCTTTACTAGGAAGCCCCGGAATAGTATCTCCTCGTCCAGCGGAGCTGCCAGGACGGTGAATGCCAGCACGTAAAGCGGCGCGCCCTGGAACGCCGAACTTGTATTGGTAGGCAGCGGTATGCCGGTATAGGATGAGAAGCCGGAAATGGCGACTTCGAGAAACAGTATTACGACCAGCATCAGCAGGCCGATGCCGATGTTCCTGTACGTGAGCTTTGCTCTGGAAAGGCCCAGTTCTGAGATTACTCGGATAGGGTCCATGCCCTTTGATAGCAGTATGTTTATCGCTATCAGCGGGAACGCTAGGGATAGCGCTATTGACGAGTCCTGGACCGCTAGTTTGTTCTGGGGCTGCACTGCGCTGACGTAGTTGAACCAGACAGTGAGCGCCAGCGCGGCAATCAGCGCCAGGAAAAACGCGCCCTTCAGCGCATCGTTGGGCCTGCTTGCGTTCTTAATCGCGGCTTTCCGGCCCCTGCGGCCCTTCGATGCCAAAAACTCGACCTTCCTACTTCTGCTGCTTGAACTCGGTGTAGCCGCACTTGCCGCATGCATAGCGGTTCTTGTGGTCGGCCATGCGCGAACCGCACTTCTGGCATCGGCGGCCCGGCTTGTACGGCTTGGTCTCCTTTTTCTTTTTCGAGTCCTTTGCGTCTGCCATGCACTCATCCCTTCTTCTCCTTTGGCGGCTTGGCCTCGGGCTTCTGCTCTGCGCCCTTCTCCTTTTTGACCAGCCTCTCCTGTATGTGCTTGGGCTCCAGCCTCTTAAGGTCGGCCTCGGCCTTGTAAGCATGCGCAGTGCACTCACACCTCTTGACCCCGAAGCCCTGGCTCATGTTCACCACTATGGTAGCGGTAGGATCCAGGCCCAACTTCTTGCATAGCTCTGCCTTGGCCGAGTCCCTTGACGGAGTTGCATTTTCCGATAGTATGTAGAACTTTATCTCGCGCCTGCTGAGCAGGGCGTTGCTCGAGTCCGAAGTTATCTTTATTTCCATATCAACCACTAAGCACCCTTGATAGGGCCTTCCTGCCCATCGCCTCCATGACCTCCACCTCAGTCGACGGATTGACCTTGCCCCTGAGTTCCTCAGGTATCGGCAGGTCGTATACCTCGTAAGTCTCCGGGTCCATCAGCTGCGCGGAATCGCCGTTGACCGAGACCACCTGTGCCTTCCTCTTCGTTATTACCGGCACCTCAACGTCGCTGTGGCTCGGCTGGAGCAGCGTCTTCTTCTGCCCGTCGAATATGCCTATCGCGGTGATCCTCATCTTGGCGGACCCGTGCTTGCCTGGCGAACTCGTCTCTATGTCGACCACCCTGCATGGTATCCCGTCTATGAGCAGGAACCTTCCGGTCTTAAGGTCCTTGGCGGAAGCAAAAGTAACATCATCGCTCATTCAATCACAACTCTCTGGATGAAATAGCAAATCCAGTGGAATTATTGGTGTGAAAAGTATATATACTTGATAGATGGCGAGGGCGCGGAAGCTCAACCGATTTTGGCTTCAGTGGTGGCGCGGAATATCGTGGCGTACTATCTGCAGCGTATTGCGCGCCGCAGCGATGAACGTTGGTTATCTGGACCCTTCCCTGCATCGCTGGCGAACTTGTCTAGGCCCAGCAATATATCCTGCGAACTTTCAATAGCCTTAATCTGTTGCTTGCCGTTTGCCTTGTAGCTTTCCATTCATGCCGCTTCAATCATTTCTCGCTGTATCAGAGCCCCACTTTCTCCTCGATTTCATCCAGAAGACCCAGTTTTAGTTTTATACGGCAAAGCCACGCATTAAGCTCCGGCCGGCCGGGAAAAACTCTTGTGATGCTGCGCATCAGCTTTCCGCGCGCGATACGAGCTTTCGCGGGCTGGTCAAGTATCTCTTGGACATGCATTTAGACGCTTTTATGGACCAAGAAAACGGCTAAAATACCTGCGGCTGGAGGCGCTTAAGATAAAAAATAAAGGAAAAGAGAAAAATGAAATTATATTATGTCGAGATCCAGGGCCGTGTTCCTTACCTCGTATGCGCCCTGCCTAGGATTCACCTGTCCGATCCTCGGCGTTACGCCAGTGATTATTGACATGACCCTTATCTGGTCGGTCATCTCCGGAACCAGCCTTGCGCCGAATATCACGTTGGCCTTTGGATCCAGGCCCTCAGTGACGCCCTCGCCTATGCGCGTGGCCTCCTGTATGGTCAGGGACGTTCCACCTATGACGTGCACGAGCGCGCTCTTGGCCCCATTGAGGTCTACGTTGAGCAGCGGGTGGTCCAGCGTCGACTTGACTACGTGGTTTACCCTGTCAGTACCGCTCCCGGAGCCTATGTTTATGACGGCCGTGCCGGCGTCGCGCATGACAGTCCTCACATCGGCGAAGTCCAGGTTTATCAGGCTCGGCAGCGTTATCGTGTCCGCTATCCCCTTGACCGCGTTCGCGGTTACGTTGTCTATAAGCTCGAATGCCTTCTCCATCTGGAGGTTAGGCGCGTAGCTCAGGAGCCTGTCATTCTCTATGACTATCGTTGTGTCTGCGTTCTTGCTGAGCTGCTGCAGACCCCAGTCGGCCTTCGCTTTCCTGCTCCTCTCAAGTGAGAACGGGTATGTGACGAACGCGACTACGAGCGATCCCTGCTCCCTTGCCATCTGTGCGATGAGGGGCGCTGATCCGCCGCCTGTGCCGCCTCCCATGCCTGCAGCTATGAATACCATGTCGTAGCCCTGTATCAGGTCGAGTACCTCGGCCCTGCTTGCATCGGCTGACTTGGCCCCGACCTCAGGATATCCGCCTGCTCCCAGCCCGTGCGTTATGTCCTTACCTAGAAGCAGCTTCTTGTGGGCGTTCACTATGTTCAGGTGCTTAGCATCGGTATTCATCGCTATCGTTGTGGCGCTTTTTATACCGCTGTTATACAGCCTGTTGACAAGGTTGCTACCCTGCCCTCCTAATCCTATCACTGCCAACTTGGCAGTGAAGTCGTTGTCCATTGGGTTCTCTAAGGTCATTCGATCCACCGTCGTTAACACTATACTCTGAACTGGTCAGCCTATCATTTCAAGGTCGCTGTACGGGGAGCTCTGCTTCTTCTCGGAGAGGTGCCCGACTATGCTCGAGCCCTTCACTCCGGTCACTATGGCCACTATCTCTATCTGGTCCTCGTAGCCAGGTATTATCCTAGCGCCCCATTTTATGTTCGCCTTTGGATCCATGCGGTCGGTTATTATCTCGCCCGCCTTTATTGCATCGCCTATGGTCAATGAGCCACCGCCGGATATGTGTATCAGCGCGCCCTGGGCCCCTTCGAAGTCGACGTCTAGCAGCTTGTTCTTGAGCACGGCCTCTGCGGCTATGTTTACCTTCTCGTTGCCCTTTCCGCTTCCGACCGCTATGAAGCCCACGTCTCCGTTGCCCATTATGCTCCTTACGTCAGCGAAGTCTATGTTTATCAGGCTTGGCTGGGTTATTGTCCAGACAAGTCCGCCTATCGCCTTTGCGAGGACCTCATCTGCAAGCTTGAATGCCTCGTCCATCGGAAGGTTCGGCACGAGCTTCACCAAGCGGTTGTTATCAAGTATTATCACGCTGTCGCAGTACTTCCTAAGTTCGTTTATGCCCTCCTCGGCCTTGACCTTCCTTACCCTCTCGAGATCGAACGGGTAGGTCACCATCGCTACGACTATGGCGCCCTGCTCCTTTGCTATCTGGGCAGCCACCTTGACTGCGCCGGTGCCCGTGCCGCCTCCCATGCCTGCGCACAGGAAAATCAACTGCGCGCCAGAGAATGCATTCTCTATGAGAGAGCGGTCCACCTCTGCGGCCTTTTCGCCGACCTTCGGGTCTCCGCCTGCACCCAGGCCCCTGGTTATGCTCTTGCCTATCAGTATCTTCTTTATGCGGTCGTCTATTATCTTGAAGTGCTGCGCGTCAGTGTTCAACGCAACAAAATCAGTGCCCTTCACGCCTGCCCTTAGCAGCCTGTTCACAATGTTGTTGCCCGCGCCGCCGAAACCTGCGGTTATTATCTTTATCTCAGTCGAACTGAAAGCCTCCTCAGATGGCTTACTCTCTCCCAGAATGTCGTTAAGGTCGTTCATTACATCGCCTAATTTTATTTTATCATATAAAGCTTTAAAAACCTTGCGCCATTTGTCTTAATTGACGTAGTTTCACCATTTACCAAAATTTTGTTTATCTGGATAAACATAGTTGTATCATGGTAATTATTTTAGGGTTCGGGGATCTGGCACCGCGTGCCGATTTCCAGCGCTATGGAATAGGAAAATTCGACAACGTTTATAAAGGTTTAGCCTACAATATATATGCTTTTTCGAATGCTTTTGCTTCTAAAAGATAGTGATTAGATGAGCCAATTTGGTAAACAGATACACTCACGGTCCAAGACCAAGAAGAATGGAAATGGTAAGAGGAGGAACAAGATCAGGGACAAGAAGAGGAGCGAGATGGGCAATTACTTCATCGCCACGAAACTGGCCGAGGCCGACAGGGTAGATATCGTAAGGCGGCGCGGAGGGATGGAGGCGCCGGTTCTCAAGAATGCCGGTTTCGCGAACCTGCTCACGAAGCAGGGCTACAAGAAAGTGGCGATAAAGGGCGTCACGGACTCGCCCGATAACAGGAACTTCGCCAGGCAGAACATAATAACAAAGGGCACCATGATTAACACCGAACTAGGCAAGGCGGTTGTCATAAACAGGCCTGGTAGGGAAGGCAGCATAAACGCAAGGCTCCTAGAGGCATAATCGCATGTCAGTCAGAGTATTCGCGTGCGCGAGGGACGAGGTCGAAGCGCTGAAGAAACTGCTCGAATATGACCCGGCCCTGGATAAGGGACTTTCAGTCGAGGCGCTACGCAAGCTGCAGGAGGACAAGTACGGCAGCGTGATATTCGCGAGGAAGGAGTTCAGTCTGCGTGAGGGACGCTCATTCGGGATTGACGACGACAACTTTTACCTGTACCTCAAGGCTGATGACGATTTCCTCAAGGCGGCGGAGGAGCGGTTTTCGCACGAGTTCAAGACGGTGAAGCACGCCGATCCGGGTGTAGAGCAGAAGCTCACCGCGTTCATAAGCGAGGAGGAGAACAAGGCCAACCAGGGCTTTGGCGCGATATTTGGTGGTTGAATGCACCTGCTTAGTTCGGACGACCTTTCGAAGGACAACATAAACAGGATATTCGGAATAGCAGACGCCATAGTAGCAGGGAAGGAGGGGCTGGCGCTGAAGGAGCACGCGACAGTTGCGCTGATGTTCCAGAAGCCGTCGACCAGGACAAGGGTATCCTTCGCATCCGCCATAGCGCAACTCGGAGCTACGCCGATATTCGTAGACTCGCAGACATCGCAGCTCTCGAGGGGCGAGACCATAGCTGACACGGCTAGGATGCTGAGCAGCTACTGCGATTTCATAGTAGCAAGGCTGAACAAGCACAGCGACCTGATGGAGATAGCGCAGAATTCGACGGTGCCAGTCATAAACGCGCTCACGGAACTGGAGCACCCTACGCAGGCACTTGCGGACGTTTACACTGTGAGGTCGCACGAGAAGAACCTCAAGAACGTGAAGATTGCGTTCGTAGGGGACATAGCGACCAATACCGTTAACTCGCTGATGCTGACGGCGACCAAGATGGGCGCCAGGATGGTGCTCATAGGGCCTAGGGAGTGCAAGCCGAATGCCAGGATACTGAACAAAGCCAAGGAGTACGGGACCGTAGAGGTATACGACTCCTTGGAGGATGGCATAGACGACTGCGATTTCATATATACCGACACTTTCGTTAGCATGGGCGAGGAGGCGGAGGCAGAAGCAAGGAGGAGGATGTTCGCGCCTTACCAGATAAACGCAAACGTGATCGGCATGGCGAAGAAAAGCGCGCTCGTGCTGCATTGCCTGCCGGCGCACAGGGGAGAGGAGATAACATCGGACGTGCTTGACGGTCCGCAGAGCATAGTTTGGGAGCAGGCGCGCAACAAGATGCTGCTCGCGAAAGCGATTCTTCTTTACCTTTCCCAGATAGACTAGCGCTACGATTCTCGGCGGCAAAATCTGCCGGCGCGCGCGGTCCGCTCCTGCGCGGATATTTATATTTTAGTGGTTGAAACCTTACTAGCCGGTTTGCGGCAGTCTGGTGGAATGGGGCTAGTTAAGGATATCACAATAGCAGTAGTCGTCCTGATAGTGATATTCGGCATAGCGTTCCTATTCGCTCACAAACAAAGCAGCGGGACGCTGAGTGAAAGCCAGGCGATGGCCAACGTGACCAAGGATTTGAGCGAGACGTATCTGGGCGCGAACATAACAATACTGAACATTTCAGAGCTGGGCAACGGCAACTACAGCTTCATTGTGCGCCTCCTCTTCAATGGGACTAGGGCCTGCCCTACAATATACACTAATACATACATCTATCCGGGCTTTACTTTCGTGCCTATACGCTATAACAGCTACGTGCCCGGCAGGATAGGGTGCACGCAGCCGAACGGGAAGCCAAACCAGATAGCATCGCCTTACATAGCGATAGGCTGGGCGACCAACCAGTCCATACCGTTGCTGACCTACCTGAACGATTATGGTTACGACAACGTTAGCGTTAAAGCCAAGCCTTATAACGCGACAGGGACGTGGATCGTGAACTACACCGCGGATATGGCGAATGCATCGTCTTGGTGCGTGGTCCTTTCAGAGAACGGTGCATTGGCTAGCCAGGGCTATTGTTGAATTAGATGCTAGATGAAAATAAGTTTACGTTATGGGAACGGTATTGGCAGCTCTCTTTATTATGATAGGCGCCATTGCCCGTTATTTCGTATTTTATAATGTGCAGTAGGTTAATTGAATGATAGACTTTAGAGAAGTAGACAATGTAAGCATATTGGACTTATTGGTTTCAAAGATGCTTATCTTTACAAAAATGGACTTGATAAAAGTCATAGTTGATACAACAAATAACTGGGCTTCGTTGCCGCTTTCATATTTCAGTGGAGGCGGCGGGTTTACCGCCAAATTTAGGGATGGAAAGACTAAAACATACGGAAGCATGATAGAATTTTTCAACGATGCAGTAATAGCATATTTGATTAAATCTGGGAAAGTTAAGGAACGCGGCGGAGCAGTTGAATTTGATTATGGTGGCAGGAGAGTTGCAATGCTTGGAGGGCTACCGCTTTGCGCCGGGTTGATATTCGAGAACTTTTTGAACGACCAATATTCATGGCTCACGGTTGAAGATAAAACTGTGATAGATATAGGTGCAAATATCGGTGACACGGCCATATATTTTGGAATCAGGGGCGCGAAGAGAGTTTACGCTTTCGAACCGTATCCATATGCTTACCGATTTGCAAGGGAAAACATAAAGCTAAACGGACTAGGCGATAGGGTAGAGGTGCTAAACGAAGCTTGTGGAGGCAGTAAAGATGCATGTATAAAGATAGACAGAAATTTCAAAAGTTTAAGGAATACGGCGCTGAAAGATTTCCACCATGGTAAAGCCATACGGATCGAATCCATTGGCGAGATCGTAGAGAGATTCGGCCTTGATGGGGCGGTGCTAAAAATAGACTGCGAAGGATATGAATATGGGATAATATTGGATTCTAGCAGAAAGACACTACGAAGATTCGATCAGATTATGGTGGAGTACCATTTCGGATATATCAATATAGTCAAAAAATTGAAGGAAGCAGGCTTTTCCGTAAAACATACAATGCCTATGTTTGTACCGGACAGAAGCAACAACGCTTATGGAATGCTGGAAGGCAACATACGAGCAGTTAAGGTTTAAGCGCTGTTAGCAGATTTTGATTGACATTAATGCCATGTGCGATTTTGGGTAGGCGCTTGAGGCTGATTAGCTTATTTGTTAGCTCATCAAACTTTGTCGCCTAAGGCTGTTTTATGAATGAATTTTCTTGTAGTCAAGAAGCCAGATTTAGCTAAACAGGTACGCTTATTTTATTTTTTTGTATATAGTAAGCGGCGGTGCATCGCCGGAGTATGCCAGGAACGGATTACTTACGTTATAGACCATACTGTAGTCTGTCAGATTCCTGCTTACGCAGCTATCGAAATTGTCTGTGTATGATGGGCTTAAATCGAAGCTTATAGTGCCTCCCATTGCTATATAAGTACCGTTTGTCAGGTTATCTATATATGAAACGCTGCAGTTTTCTAGGTATGCGATGTTATACTTGTATGAAGTAAGGAGGTTGGCCTCGCCTGAAAAAAAGAAGCTGCTATAGAATTTTGAGGATGGATGTGTGCTCATATAATTAATGAAAGAATGGAGCGTGTACATTGATGCCCTGTAGAACCCTATATCATTGTTGAGTACGCTTATATCGTAATACAGGACTACGCATATTAAAATAAATGCAATGGCGTATAACAACATGCTTTTATGCTTCAGCATGGCCTCTAAACCTAGCGCAGTGACGACTATTAGAGGGAGCGTGAACACGGTAGTTATGTAAGTTACCTCGCTTATTGGATAGTAGTCCACAACGCCTTTGGCGATATTTACGTTGGAAGGAAAGAACATTATGGTTATCAGATAGAACACAAAGAGACCTATGAACGCTAGTGCCCATTTGTTTTTGCGCATAAATACTATGTCTAATCCTGCCATTGCGATGAATGCGTAAAACGAGGCGCCGAAATATTTTAAGTAGGGATCTACGGTAATAGGGGAATCGGTAAGCACTGATGGATAGAATGACGGGTAACCTGTCGTGTAAACAAGGCAGAAATTGCTTGATACGCAATAGCTCACTGTTGGCTGCGTCGCGTCTTGGTATACGTATACGGCGTGGGTTAATTCGGGGTATAAGAGATAATTGCCAGCCTCCAGTAAGTATACCAAGCCGATTAGGGAATATGCAATTATGAATCCCAGTACTATGAATGCGAAATTTTTAACTACGATTTTGTATGCCAACTTTTCTTTTAATGCGCCTACAATGCACATAATGGCGAATACTAATGGCAATAATGCCCCTATTGGATTAGTTATATATGTCAGGCCGGCGAATACGCCTGCGCTTAGATATAAGCTTATTTTATGTTTCTCATTTGCTATGATAAATGCGTAAATCGCTATATCGCCCATCATCATCGCAGGCACGAGCGGCTGTATATGTGTGGAAAACAAAACGTCAACAGGGAAGAATGCGAATAAAAATGTGCCGATGACTGCTGCTCTGAATCTAGAAATGCGCTCGATTATTAAGAATATGAAGAAACCCTCTATGACCGAAGTAAGTATAACATAGTATATTGCTATGTTTGCAGAAAAACCAAATATTTCCTGCAGCAATATTTCAGGATATATAAATCCTACATAGAATTGGAATTCCTCCGCCGGGTTACATCCACAACGACTAAAATTGTTAAAGTTGATATCTGTATATGGCGAGAAGGATATTTGGTTTTTGAATAGAACGACAAGGGAGTATGTGTTTAGATATATTCCTTCATCTTGAGAATTGGCAAATATTGGGCCGCTGTAATAATAGAAGCGAACACTAAGTATTAGTAGCATTAAAAGTAAGATAACGGTTAGTCTTACGTTTTTGCGTTTACGCAGCCTAGAATAGGTATTCTTCATCATATGCATTATGCTCACGTTACCAATTAGCTATTAGTCTGTATAACGCTGGTCTTAATTTAGCAGGGATTATAAAGCTAAACCTTGAATGAATTATCCTAAACCCTATTGCAACAAAAAACATCTGCGCACTTCTTAATCCGAGGTTTATCTTCATGCTACTATCGCTCTTATTAACAAATTTTATAGGTATCTCATCTACTTTTTTGTTTTCTATTTTAAGCTCATAGAGTAGGTTTAAATCAAAACTAACATCCATTAATATGATTCTACTAAGCACATTTTTTAACGCACTTTTTTTAAACAGTTTCGCTCCGCACTGTGTATCATTGAACTTTAATCCGAACAAAATTTTTACTACCTTATTGTAGGCGCGTGAGGCAATTCGTCCTTGCGAACTTAGATGACCTTGGTTTATGCTTCCCTTTGCGTACCTCGATGCTATCACACCATCTAATTTAGCATCTTGAATCTTATCTATCAGTTTTATTAGCTCTTCACCAGATATGGCATCATCTGCATCGGCGAACCCTATAATGCTCTCATTTTTAGACTTCTTGTAGGCATATTTGAAGCCCCTTAATATAGCAAAACCCTTACCTTTTCGTTTACTATTTTTTATTAGGGATATAACATTGTATTTTGATGAATAAGAGGAGACGACTTTATTTGTATTATCTGTGCTGTCTGAAACAACCAATATGTGTGTATCTGTGTATCTCTTTGCAACTGTATTCAAGTAATCCTCCAACGTGGGCTTTATCCTTTTTTCTTCGTTATATGCGGGTATAACGATCCAAACTTCCATAATATCATTACTATTTTTTGTTATTAATGACGAGCCAGTGGGATTTAGTTACCGCCCTGTGCTTTATAATATACTGTGAGATTTTTGTAATAAGAGTTAACAAACGATGTGTATAAAGTGCCAGTAGTAGAAGAAGGAGGTGGAGCGGCATAGGCAATGGTAAGATTGCATTGCTTTGCCATTGAAGCGTTGTAGAAATATATTATGTAACCTACGCCATTAACGTAATTGCAGGGCGGCAGAGACGAAAAGAAATAAAATGTGTGTTGAAAATTTGTAAATGCAGGAGCTGGAATTTGGTAGGTATCATATAAAATGGCATTTGAGGGCAATGTGTTTGTATAGTTACCCACTTCTACAATTTCAAATATTTGCCCATACTGCTGCATGGCTGTATACTGTATCGAACTGAAAGACTGTGAAAACAATATGAATAGCATATAACCTAAGAGTAAATAGGGTAGGATTATCGTAAAGCGCTTTATACCAGTTTTATATTTTTCGAATGTCGTGATTAGCGAGTCCATTCCGAATCCAAGAATTAGGACTAATGCGGGCCAAATTATTAGAGTGTAACGAGGTAGAGGGTACCAAATGCCATTTGTATAGTAGTGAATGCTGGCAGTCCCAAAACTTAAATAAAGGAAACACCAGAGAATCCATATTAGTGGAATGGTCATTCTTTTTTCCTTTTTAAAAATCAGGTAACATAAAGCCAATAATACGACATACGAGTATATTCCATAATAATAAGGACTGAAAAAGTCAAATTCTGAAACAGGATTTATCGCCAAGTTAATGTGAAGGTATGCTAGTATGTTATTTAATGAACTTATACCTTGTGGGAACATTTGTGTCAGGTATATCATTATAGGGCTTGAGTTACCGCACGAACCATGATTCACAGAGCAGAAATCGCTGATAGATAGCGCGTTTGACTTGTATATTTCAAATGGATTATTTGATAGCATTACGCCTATTAGCATCATAAGCAAAATTCCTGCAATAAGTGCTGCGGAGAAGCCTATGAAATCTTTGTTGACATAGGCGTGCCTGCTCTTAATTAAGAGTATAAAAAGCACTGGAAGTATCAGTATTTCTTCTGGAGTTATCATAAATCCGATTATTGCTATAAAACTGGAAAGTGAAACCATGTATAATCTTTTTCTTTTATCTTTCTGCTTTGCGGATATAATCATAAGAAAAATAGCTAGTGTGACAAAAAATGCCATTGGAACATTGTCTCCTAAACTAAGTGCATCAAATACTGCAAGTGGAAAAAAACTATATAGCAAGGCTGCAAAGAGACCTGCTCGTGTTCCGTAAATCTCCTTTCCTATTAAGAAGATTAATATATCGGTACCGACAAGGCACAGCACATCGAATAGAACCGAAGAGAATCTACTAACTCCAAGTAGTTGCATGAACAAGTGTATTGCACCTATAAGGATTAGGCGCGGACCAAGCATATAATCGTAGTTTAGTACTGCAGCGGCTCCGCCGGGTGTACCTATAGTATAAGCATCCACTACGTAGTCGTAGCCATTTGGTTGGTACGCAGGATCAGGACCATAGTAAAATGAGAAGCATAGCGTTATAGATAGAAAGCATATTAGGGCGATGGCTAAATATAGAATTATACGATTTCGGCTTAGCACACGCGAACCTTTTTTGCTTTTTTATGCTTCGTCTTGGGTGGCACCATTGTCAAACCTATTATTTCTGATTATTTAGTACTTGATAATTATAAAGTTGTAATGGCATCTACGTTAAATTTTTTAGCAGTAGCACTTAAACAGCTATTACGGACGTAGGAAGGTTGCGGGCAATCCGTGATCTGATATAGCTCACGCTGGACCATGAACAAAAAGAAAAGAAGATTGAGGAGAAGGACCTTGTCATTAAGTCAGGCTTTAGTAACGGTATGTTCGCAGATCGCGTGAGCTTTCTGTTTACGCACCCGTCCTATCAAAGTCGTCTATTGCGACCGCCATAGTGTCTCGTTTCGGGTCTGGCTTCGTCCTTAGATGCTTTCAGGACTTATCCGTTTGGCGCGTGGCTACCCGGCAATGCATTCACAACCGGTACACTAGAGGCGCCGATTCCTTGTTACTCTCGTATTAAAGTGAATCTTATCCTCCGACACTAACACTCCCAGTAGATATTACCGTACTGTCTCGCGACGTACTGAACTCAGCTCGTGTTGGTTTTTAATGGACGAGCAGTCCAACCATTGGCGGCTTCTGCACCGCCAGGATAACCAAGGCCCATATCGATGTATCAATGCGCGGGGTCGCTGTGGACGCTCACCCGCGACGAATCGGTTACCTCCAGAGTAACTTGTTTGACAGCTCGGAGCCCCATCAAAAGAGCTACCGACGTTCGTTAAGCCCCTCTTTCGAGTCTGCATACCACGCTTTTCAGTATACAGTCAGCCCAGCATTTGCCTTTTCGCTTACCGGTAGGTTCCCAACCCACCTAAGCTGAGCATTGGCCACTTTCGTTTCCTTATCGAAAGCAACCGTCCAGTCTAACTATCCACCTGTAGCTGTCCCCATCACTGGGTTAGCCGCACGACAAATTAAAAGCGGTGTTACATTGTCGCTCCACGTGGGCCGCAGCCCACGCTTCGACGCTCCCGCTTACGCTATGTATAATCCATCGTGCAACAACTGCAGGCTATAGTCAAGCTTCATGGAGACTTCATTTCCCACTGAGAGATCGCGGCATATTCACCGCGCAGTAAGTTCACCAGGTCCGTGGTTGGGACAGTGGAACAATCGTTACGCCCTTCATGCAAGTCACCGATTAAGTGACGAGGTATTACGCTACCTCAAGAGAGTCAGAGTTACTCCCGCTCTTTGCCAGCGCTTATTCCCGTTGAACCGGGCTTTCACGTACTGGCGGTGAGCAGGCGTCACCCACTGTACTAGGCGTTTCCGCTTTGCGGTGAGTTGTGTTTTAGATAAACAGTCGTTGTTCCCTTGTTAGTGACATCTGCGCTTACCGAGCGCAGACACGGCTTATCGATAACTTACGCCACTAATTTGCCGATTTCCCTAACCACGGTTCTCCCGTCACACCTCGGCCTTTTCAGCCAGCAACACTTGTACTAGATCTAGGTACGGACTGACATGATCGTTGCGGATTCCCTTTTCACGGGCCCAAGAAATCATCCCATTAGTTCATTTAGCTGCTTCTCCTCATAACGAGACTCCGTAGCCATTTGCACTGTCTTGCGGGACTATCCCCAGGCGTCAGAAATCCACCTTGCGTTGCCGCTCCTACATGTCAGGGGCTGGGATATTAACCAGCTTCCCTTTTGAGATAAGGTGATTGGCCTACCTCTTAGGATCGCCTAATTCTCCGCTGACGAGCGTTGCGAAGAAACCCGTGTGCTTAAGGTGTATTGGATTCTTACCAATATATGCTGTTACTGATACCAGGATTTTCTCTGCGGCACGGTCCATACGAACTTTCGAACGTACTTCCAGCCATGCCGCACGCCTTCTTACCAGATCTTATCGATCTCTATGGTCTCGGTACCTAATTTAGCCCCGTATATTTTCGGCAAGGAATGTCTCAACTGGTACGCTATTACGCGTTTTTTGAAGGATGGCTGCTTCTGAGCCTACCTCCCAGCTGTCTTAGGCACTCCCTCCCTTTGATACATTTGATTAGGATTTGGGGACCTTAACCATAGTCACTATCTTTGCAGTCTCGCGGGGCTAGCTTACCCAACCTCGCCGACTCCTGTGGTCTACGCAGCGCATGCATTCGGAGTTTGATAAGAAGGTGGAACCTTTCGATTCCTTACCCCCTAGTCGGTCGCTCTACCGCATGTGCAAGCTCGCACAGAGCTATCCTAAAGATACTTCAGAAGGGACCCGCTATTGCCGTGTTCGAGTGGTATATCGCCGCTACCCGTAACTCACCCAACAGGACATGCCATGACAGGTGGCGGACCTCCACCAGGCGTTAGCCTAGCTTCATCCTGGTCACGCGTAGCTCACAACGGCTTCGGGTCGCATAAAAGTGACTTGGGCATTTTCATACCTTGCTCCTCGCATGCTGCGAGCTCTCGCTTTCGCTGCGCCTTTCGGCTCGCCACTCACTATGCACTCCCTGGCTCTTGCTTCAAGAAGAATGGCAAAACACTGTTCCAAGCGCCTCGCCCATCCGTCTCCAGATGGAGCTTCGGCGCCCTTCATTCCTTTCATGCCTTGCCTTCGTGTCACCACCTAGTTTCAGATCTCGTTTCAATCCCACGCGTGTGGGTTCTTTTCAGCTTTCGCTCGCGCTACTTGTTCGCTATCGGTCTGTAGTCAATATTTAGGGTTGGGGTTTAATGCCCCCGTATTCACACCGTGTACTCAGACGGTGTTACTCGCTTGTAGCTATGCCCATCGCACTTCGCCTACGAGACTGTCACTCTCTATGGTCGCTCTTTCCAGAGCGTTCAGCTCATGTTCTGGGTCAAACGCTACGCCACATCTCCGCGCCTTTTGCAAGGCGGGATTCGGTGCGCCCTCCGCTGTTTTCATTCGCATTACTAGCAGCATCGATTTTCTTTCTTCTCCTGCGGGTACTAAGATATTTCAGTTCCCCGCGTGCGCCTGCGTATTGCTACGCATTATTCGGTGATCCCGGGTTCAGAGCCCGACTTGCGGCTACCCCGGGCTTATCGCAGCTTGCCACGACCTTCTTCGCTACTACAGCCAAGCCATCCTCTAGGTGGTTTTATTTATAATGACAAAGGTCTTTTCTCCTCAAATCAATCGCACAAACGCACGATCTCACAAGCAGCATTGATTACGCCCTCTAGGTTAAGCATTTTTCATCAAGCAAAAGCGCTCTCTAAATACGGTGTGCCTATAAGAGCTCGTGCTGCATAAATTGCACCAGCCATTAATTGCTGAATAAAGGTTTAAATACGTTCTGTGCATTTCGCTGGTAGGGAAGGTGCCGGAAGCAGCCGGCGCCCTGCGGATAAGCCGTGTCAAGGGATAGGGATTCAATGAGGATAGTACAGCGTCACAGTGCCGGCAGAAGCGGTCAAAACCCCAACTGCAAGCAGTGGGGATATTCTCTGAAGCAATAAAAACTGATTGGTACTGTTTAGCGCTAGTTTAGTGGTAGTATAAGAACACTATGCCACTGGGCGCCTGTCTGGGCGACCCGTCGGTACCGCCCGCCTTCTGCCCCGAGCCCCCGCGGCCCCCGCCGCCGAATGATGTGCCTGCATTTCCCCCATTGCCGTAACTACCGCTGCAAGAGCCGCTACAAGAGTAAGTGCCGCTGCCGCCGCCTCCGCCATAAGCGCCTCCGTAACCAGTCCAAGGGTTAGCACCTCCGTAACCACCCATCCCGCCGCTGGCCGTTATTGTGCCCTGATTGCCTATGAGTCCGCTGAGCGCTATGAAAACCGTACCACCGACCCCTCCTTCACCTCCTCCTCCGCCGCCGCCGAAAGCGCAATTGTTGTTCACGCAGATGTATGGTGGGTTACCCATGTTGCCGACGCCTGCGCCATTAGCTTCTATTGTACCACCGCTGTTGTTCAAGTAAGAAGTGTAAATTTCGACTATTCCGCCGCCATTGCCGCCTCTGCCGCCGCTCTGGCCTCCAGCGCCTAGATTTCCTGGGCAGTTGAGCCCTGCCCCTCCTCCTCCTCCGCCCGCGCCGCCCTGACCCCCAGATAGCAAGTGACCGAACAGATATGAGCTTCTTGATATCCCATTTCCTCCATTACCTCCGCTGCTGCCGCCTTGGGCAGAGCCGCATCCACCGGTGGTCCAGGTGCCTCCCGAGCCCCCACTCCCTCCTCCGCCGCCGTCATGGGTATCGGTTATCGTACCTGCGTTGTTTAGGTAGCTAGCGGCAGAAATCCAGTGGCCCATCTCGTCAAGCGTGACTCCGCTCTGCACCGTTATATTGTAGGTGGCGTTCACATCTCCGTGGAGCTGACCCGCGAAATTGCTGTCGAAACTGCTGTTGTAGATTACCGTGCCTGGGCAGACACCGCTAAGCAGATTGTAACATATCTGTATGCTGGTGGAGGTCGATGTAGATGAGGTGGTTGAGGTTGATGTGCTGCTGGAACTGGATGAGGTGGATGACGAAGTAGTGGTAGAAATGCTGGTACTCGAAGTAGAGGAGGTAGTTGAAGTTGAAGATCCGCCGCCTGCGCTTACAAAGGCGCCGGATCCGCTGTTCTGCGCGCTTATGGTCGCTACCTTGGCGTACTGGACTCCTGCGTAGCACTGCGGGTTGGTGCAGTATCCAATCCAAACGTAAGCAGAAAGTGGGGCGCCGACAGGTGCTGCGATTGGTATGCCGCCTTGGGCAAGGCTGTTGAAGTCTACGGTCACGGTCTGGCCGGGTGCGAGATTGCCTATAGCGTAAGAATATGATGACATGTTGGCAGGTATGCCGGAGCTGTCAAGACCGAGGCTTTCTGAAGCGACGAACACGTTCACTGCGTAGTAGTACCTGCCGGTGCTCTGGCCGAAAGTGAAGGACACTGCGTTGGCGGTGTAACTTGGGTTATAACATGTGTAGGCTGATTGCGCCGCGCATACGTTTGGTGAGGGAGGCCCATTGAGAAGCCCTAATGCGAAGAGCACGGTTATTATTATTGCTATGACGAGTATCGCCCAACCGTAGGTCATCAGGTACTCCATCGCCGACTGGGCCTTGGGCTTTGTGTTGCATTCCTTGTACATCGTCTCACTATGTGCTTGCCAATTTACATATTTATATTGGGAAGTATATCGTATTCTTTTCGATTCATGAACAAGCGAATGGTCGGATTGCGTAATTTCGAACCAGATGCAGCATCACTGCACTGAGCCAAAGCTAGCACTTGGCATTCCACCCTGCAATGGCATCAGCCTCTCATCCCAGAAATACAGCTTAGCGGAAAAGCTGTTAGGCGTATTGAGCTGCATTGTCAGGTAGTTCTCCCCGCCGCACTCATTGAAATTCGGGTTCAGCCCTGTCGACGCGTTGTTCGTTGTCTCGGCGACCGCGTTATTAAGCATTAGTGCCTGCCCGGTCTGGTTGGCCCACAGCGTGTAGAGCGTAGGGCTCATGTATGTGGGATCCGAGACGCTGGGCGCGCCGTTATTCATGACGTTAAGATTGACTTGGCCGCTGCCGAAGTTGCTGCCGAACGTTATGCAGCTGCCAAGGGCGAAAACGCCCTGGGACGTGAAGTCGTTGGGGTTGCTGTTTACGGCCTCGTACCAGTCGGTAGCCATAGGCACTGGTAGCGGAGCAGTGGATGACGTAGATATGCCACCGATTCCAGCCGCACCCGTATTTGTTACAGTTATGCTGTTGGGGTTATCTGTTATGCCGGCGGTGGAGGATTGGCCTGCATACCAGCCGGAGGGCAAGTTGCCGCCGCTAAGCCCGCCGAAAGCCTGGTAGAACGCGAATACGTTATGACCATCGTCAAACTGGGCGTAGCTTGATTGCGCGTAGCTGCCTCCGTATAGCTGCGGCGCCTCGCCCGTCGGGCCGCCGGGCGACATCACGTTGCTGGGCATTAAGTTCATGTATATGTTGAGCGTTCCGCCGTTGCCGCTTATGGTGTTTGAGCCCAGATTCACCCACCACGTCGATGGGAGAGAACTGGTACTGCATCCGCTCGCGCACCACGCCTCCAATGCAGTCCCTGTATCTGCTGCACCGGTAGTGAATTCTACGTTGCTTAAGCCTGAATTAGCGTATGTAAAGCAGTTGCCGCCGCCGCACGTAGAGCTTCCTATTGTAAGCATCTGCTGGAATTTTGATGGAGTAGCGGTGCTGCCGGACGTAGTGGTAAGGGTTATTTGCACGTAATGAATCGTGCTAGTGCTGGTGCTCGATGTGGAGGTGCTCGAAGTCGAGGATCCACCTCCGAAGGCGCTGGATCCGCTGGCCTGCGCGTTTATCGCGGCGACCTTGGAGTACTGGACGCCGCCGGTGCACTGGGAGTTGGTGCAGTATCCGAGCCATACGTATGCCGCTAGCGGGGTGCCGACAGGCGCGTCGGGCTGTATGCCGCCCTGCGCAAGGCTGTTGAAGTCCACAGTGACGGTCTGGCCGGGTGCGAGGCTGCCTATCGCATAAGAATACGACGATATGTTGGCAGGTTTGTTGGAGCTGTCTAGGCCGAGGCTTTCTGAAGCGACGAACACGTTCACTGCGTAGTAGTACCTGCCGGTGCTCTGGCCGAAAGTGAAGGACACGACATTTGATGTGTAGCTCGGATTCGCGCAGGTGTAACCCAACTGCGCCACGCATGAGGTGGGGGCGGAGACGCCGTTGAACAAACCGAGTGCGAACAGAACGGTGATTATAACGGCAATTACTAGTATGGCCCATCCGTAGGTCATCAGGTACTCCATCGCACTTTGCGCTTTAGTCTGCATTAACCCGCGCTGCAAAATTTAATATAATTGTATACAAAACAAAGGCTTAAATATGTTGCTCCAGTCCGCATGGATTAGGAGCGCGGCATTTTGGTATGACATGTTTTACTTACTTGACTACGCCACATGGAACATAGGTTACACTACAGGTATTCCATCGATGACTGGGCATTGGATGCGGAAGCACGCTGCCTTGCCGTATATTTCCTATCGAATCCATTCGGAAGAGACGCTATGCATAGCTTCAACGCAATTTTTGTTGATGCGGACATATAATCACGGCACGCTTGCGCATTGCGCAGCATGCTCAGCGTCCATTACACTGACTAATTACGATACAAGGGAATCGCCTTGATCTATCTATATAAAAGCTTAAAAGCATTGTATCGGCAGTGGCATTTGATAGGAACTCGATAGTTTTCTAGGAGGGCGCGTTTTACGGCATATTTATTTCTTTCCGATCCTTATCGTCCAATCCACAAGCGATTTCAGGAGGGCGCGTATTACCTCCCTGGTCTTTTCGTCGGTGAGTGCTCCGCCCTTTATCTTTTCGGCCACTCCGGCGACGATGCATTCCGGCTTGTTTATTGGATGCATGTCCAAGTACACCATAGATTGCCGTAAGTGGTACTGCGCCCTGGAGCCGCCTAGCATGCCTGACGAGGAGCTTATTATGGCAGCCGGCTTGTCCTCGAACGAGTTGTCCGGATACGGCCTTGAGGCCCAATCCATGGCGTTTTTGAGGAAACCCGGTATTGAATAGTTGTACTCCGGCGTGACTATCAGTACGGCGTCCGCGGCCTTTATATGGGCCTTGAAATCCCTGACCGCGCTTGGAATGCTCTGCTCCATGTCGGCGTTGTACATCGGTATGCCGTTTATCTCGAATACCTCTATCTCTGCGTTTGCAGGGGCGAGCTTCTGCGCTTCAAGCATCAGTGCCCTGCTGTAGGAGCCCTTCCTCAGGCTGCCGCCGAACGCCAGTATCCTGACCTTTTTGTCCATATTATCAAACCGTTAACCGATGCATTGGTAGATCTTTAGTATTCCAAGCCAGCACGCCTTGCCGTGCATGGCGTATTGCATTAGCCATAGCGCGAATCGCGTTCTTAAACGCGTAGCTGGCGCAGCTGCCGGCCGCAGTTTATGCAAAACTTGGAGTTGGGCGGATTCTGCGTGTTGCAGTATTTGCAAAGTATGTAATTGGGATTCGGGCCTGCCGGCTGGTCGCTCACTATGTTTCTCCTGACGTTGGAGCCGCCGCGCTCGTCCTCCGCCATTCTGTCCAATATACCGTTTATGAACTTTACAAGCTCTATGGCGTCGGGGTAGCGCAATCCGTTTATCTCGGATGTCCTTCCCGGGTCGCCGCCGCCTCCGCTGCCGCCTGCGCCGCGGGTTCCGATTACCACGGTACTTGATATGATGCCGCGTTGGAGCCTGACATAAGCGACTGAACTGTACGTGATTACCTCTGTCGTCGTTCTTATCTTCGAGAACCTATTCATGATTATGATACGTTTTGTGGTGGCTATCACTATGCTCGGCGCCCAGAGCGCACCGCCAGGCCCTATCCTGCGCTGCCTCGCGGTAAGCAGGGCCCTTTCCCCGGCGTTTAGTATGTCTTTTGCCTGGTCTACGTATCTTTGGTTTATCAAGCTTATCCACTGCGGTAGTTCGGGTTTTATTATGTTCGTTAAGATATATAATTGGATATGAAACCTATTTGGCGGGTTTGGAGCGTGTGATGCATGCTCTAAATGCGGGCCTATCCGGCTGGTGTTAATTGTGGAAGGGAAAAACTATGTTGCGTTCACCGACTTCAGGTTCGTCAACGAAGCCAAAAGCGAGCTTGGCATGATATTCAGGGGTAGGGCGGAGGGCCTGAGGCCGCTCTACGGGGAGGTGCTGCTCTTCAGGCTCGACGAGGACTATGGCAGGGCCATAGGCGAATTCAGGGCAGCTAGGCCTACATTCATCTACGGACTGCTCCAAGTGGCTAAGTCGCTATACTTTGACGGGACTTATGACGGCATTATGGCCGCGCTGAAAGACATTCTTGAGGAGGGCAGGAAATTCAGGATAGAGGTCAAAAACGTTTGGGCAGCGGTGGATGAAACAGCCAAGGACGTCGAGGTACTGCTGGGGCGCGCCATGGAGGGCAGCGGCCTCACCGCAGACCTATCGTCACCTGAGGTAATGGTTTACGTGGTGCTCGTGAACGACAGGGCGCTGATCTGCACCCTGGATGTAGGGCTTTACGGGCAATATGTCATGGATCCTTTCAGGAAGGCGAACAAGAGCGGCTATAGCGCCCTGAATCGCTCCGAATACAAACTCGCCGAGGCGGTCGAATCTTTCGGGATAGACGTCGGATCGGTTGCGCTCTGCCTTGACGTGGGCGCCGCGCCGGGCGGGTGGAGCAACTACATGCTGAAGCACGGGGCCAAGGTGGTCGCCGTAGACAGTGCGCTGCTTGATTACGGCAAGCTAGCAGCCAGGAGTATACTTGTTGTTACTGAAAATGGAAATGTAGGCGACCTGTCTGGAGGGCGGCCAGAAATTCGGATAAGGAGCGCCGCGCCGGGCGCGCTGCCAGGCGACATATCTGAATACGACATGGTGCATATAAAGGGCAGGGCACAGGATGCGCTGCCTGCGGTGCTCGGCAGGTTGGGCAAATTCGATATGGCCCTGTCTGACATGAACACGACTCCGGAGGAAAGCGCCAAGGTGTTGGATGGGATTGCAGGCGCGATCAAGGAGGGGGGGCGCGTGGTGCTCACCATAAAGTTGGTTGACAACCGCGTGCAGAAGCACATAAACGACGTGAAGCGCATACTCTCGCAAAATTACGGCGGTTTCATGGTCAAAAAGCTGCCGCATGACAGGATGGAGCTTACCGCCTTTGCCATAAAGAAGTGACAGGACGCCCCAGGCAAGTGGAGAGCGGATGTACTTTGGTATCAGGGCAGCCCACATGAAATCTTATAGCTCTAAGCAGAGTATATCTTGATTGAAACCATGCTGCTGAGTGCAGAATGAAGCTGCTGCAATGATTGGGAGTGATATTATGATGCCGAACATCGACCCTAGGACTATGAGGAACATGATGGCCAGGATGGGGATAAAATCTTCCGAGATAAACGCGGACAAGGTCTCGATCGAGTGCCCGACCAAAACGATAATTATAGAGAACCCCCAGGTAACCCTTATAGAGGCGCAGGGGACCAAGAGCTTCCAGATAACAGGGGATATAAGCGAGATAGAGAGGAGCGTTGCGATAGACATATCGGAAGACGATGTGAAAATGGTGATGGAGAGGTCAGGCGCTTCTGAGGAGGCCTCACGCAATGCGCTGGAGGGGACCGGAGGGGACATAGCCGCGGCGATCCTGAAGCTAGGCCAGGACAAAGATCAATAATCTACCTTGTAGGCCTGCGCGTAAGGCACGCCTTTGACGTCCTTCACGTTCTCTTTGGTTATCGCGGATACCGCCATTGCGACCTGGACTGATTCCGCCCCTATCGCGTTGACCGACAGGAGACTGCCGACGTCTATCATTTCCTTTGCCTTGCTGCCGTCGACCAGGTCGCCCATATAGAACTCCGAATAGCTCTTAACGTCTATGAAAACGTCGCCGTCGTCCAGCACGCTCTTTATGAGCGATTCATCGCACATTGCCAGTATGACGCCTCCGTCCGTCTTGTGCAACTTTATGTATATCATCTAACCACCGGCCCATGGACCCGACTGCACGGCTCAACCGTACTTGTAGAAAAGTATCGTGGCGCAGGAATACATGAAACCGTACCAGAGGAGCCAGACCCCTCCAGGCACATGGTTTATGTTTATCGCGTAGACGCCGAGCACTATGAGCAACCCGGTAAAAAGCAGTTCCACTTTCGTGTTGTATATGGAAAAAAGCAGCCTGTTTTCGTTGGGGTTGACTTCCCTTGACCAGCGCGTCGAAGACGTGCCCTTGTTAAAAAGCGCGGCGATGGCGGCCTTTGTCCTTATTATGGCAAGCGCGTAATTGAGCAGGAACACCATGAAACCCTTGCGTATCGACTTGAAGTAGACCCTTGTGAGTATTATGGGCATTATGAACGAAAGCAAGAACGCCAGCACGCCGAAAGCCTCGAAGTCCAGCGGCAGGTACTTTGACTGCAGGAACTCTGTTATGGTAAGGCTTACGAACGGCACTGATGAGAACGCAATCAGCATAGACACTATGGTGAACAGGACGAGAACGAATGACAGGTAGTTCAGGCTGAAGCCGTGCGTTATGTAATCCATGCTGGTAAGCGTGGTCAGCTTGCGCAGCCTCTTTGATTTCTTGAAGAAATAGCCTATGAACTGCGTGTTGCCGTAGTTGTAGCGCCACTGCTGCCTCATCAATTCCGTGAACGTCCTTATCGGCCTGCCAAGCGCGTATACTTTTGGCACGTAGAGGCTTTTGAAGTTGTGCATGTCTGACTCGAAGCTGAAGAACGTGTCCTCTATGACGTACTCCGGGAAGCCGCCGACGCTTTCTATCGCCTCCCTGTTTATCAGGCCGCATGAGCCTGCAAATATGGCGGTGTTATCCAGCGCCCTTGCCGGCTGTATGAACCTGAAGAAGAACGCATTGAAAAGCTCGACGGAATCCGAGAAGAACGATCCGCTCGCGTATTTCTTTGTGGTCTGTATGTAAGAGAGCTTCTTGTCCTCGAAATATGGCAGCAGGTCCATAAGGAAATTTGCGTTTATCAGGTATTCGTCGTAGTCGAATATCGCTATCAGCTTCTCGTTGGAGTGTTTCAAGAAGTTGTTGAGCGCGCCGGCCTTGAAGCCCTCCCTCGACGCCCTGTGCAGGTATACTATGCCGTGCTTCCCCGCGAAGGCCTTCAGCTCGCCGGCTATCTCCTGCTTCGTGGAATCGTCCAGCAGGTAGTACCTTATCTTGTCCTTGGGGTATCTCAGGGTCATTAGCCTTGACAGGTTGCTTTCCACCTGCTTCGGATCCTCGTTGAAAACCGGTATGGCCACGGCAACCGTAGGGTATGCTTTGACCGGCTTGAGCTTTTTTGTTATCTTCTTAAGGTAGCCGGTGTAAAAAAAAGACCTGTAATACCAGATCGAGGCGGTCACGTTGAAGAAGCCGGCGATGAGCGCGAGTATAGTGAACGATATCGCCAGGATGTACATGTACAGGCTATTGGCTATGTATATCATGTATATGGAGAAGCCGAGGCCGCTGAGTGCGAGTAGGGCGAACATTAGTATCGTGACAAACCGGAAGCTGATAATTTTATTCCCGTGCATAATAGTACGCTGTTTGCCGTTGGATAAGATGCAGAAACAATTGGAGTAGAAGATATTTAATTGTACGCCACACCAATAATCTTCGATTTACGTAAGCGCTGCATGCCAGGGTGGCGGAAACCGGTAACGCGCCAGTTTTCAAAGGCGAAACTCGAGATCTGGTTTCCATTCGTGGAAGTTTGGGTTCAAATCCCAACCCTGGCGCTTACTTGATTACTTAGATAGCGTGCCGGGCGATCTGCAAGAAACGCTTAAATAGGTTTTATTCTCTACTTTATCCAAGCGCAATCGATGAGGGGCGAGCCGTTGGTGCCTGCGCACTGCATATAGTCATTGCAGGGCATGGCAGCGCTATGATGCTAAGGATGGTTTTATGCATGAAATATTAGTTACAGAGCCGGAATACCTGGACAACGACGCGAGGGAAGCACTGGGGAGGATAGGCCACGTCACCGCAAAGCGCATGTCAAGGAACGAGTTGGAGCAGATCATACCCAAGATCGATGTGCTGTTCATAAGGATAGACACGGCAGTGGACGCGGCGCTCATAGACAAGGCCAAGAACCTCAAGATAATAGGCTCGGTCACCACAGGGCTGAACCACATAGACATGGACTACGCAGGCAAGCGCGGCATAACGGTGGTGAACCTCCATGGCACGCACACGATATCCACGGCGCAGCACACATTCGCGCTCATGCTCGCGCTCTGCAGGAACATACCGTGGGCCTACGACAACATCAGGGCAGGCAGGTGGGAGCGCTACAAGTTCATAGGCACTGAACTGGAGGGCAAGACCCTCGGCGTAGTAGGGATAGGCAGGATAGGCTCGCAGGTGGCCGCATACGCCAAGGCCTTCGGCATGAAGACCGTGGCATACGACCCGTACGCCAAGCCCGGCGATGTGCCGCTGGTGGACAGCCTCGACAAGCTGCTGGCCCAAGCGGACATAGTGACGATACACGCCATGCTCACGGACGAGACGCAGGGGCTCATGGGGGCAAAGCAATTCGCAAGAATGAAGAAGGGAGCGCTGCTGGTGAACACCGCCAGGGCGGAGATAGTCGACCAAGCCGCACTGCTGCAGGCACTGGGTTCCGGGCAACTGGGCGGGGCCGCATTCGACGTCTTCGCGAAGGAACCGGTAGAGAACATTGAGGACCCGATGGTGAAGTACGCAATCGGGCACAGGAACCTCATACTGACGCCGCACATAGGTGCGTCAACCAAGGAGGCGGCCCATGCGGCCTGCCTTGAAATAGCCGGAAGCATAGAGAAGGCGCTCAATGGCACCTGAGCTGCACTGGGCAAAAGCCTCGCATATTCACGTTTTAATGGTGTAACAATGCCAGCGCATATACATGCCAAGGAAGGAGATGTTGCCAGCAGGGTGGTCATCTGCGGCGACCCTGCCAGGGTTGAGGCGCTTTCTAAGCTGCTTGAAAGGCCGAAGGTCGTAAACACCAACAGGGGTTTCATAGCCTACACAGGCAAGTTCAACGGCAGGGACGTCACGATAGCGGCGCACGGGATAGGCCAGCCCTCCGTAGCGATAGTGATAGAGGAGCTCGCGCAGCTCGGGGCGAAGGAGATAGTGAGGCTGGGAACGTGCGGCGGACTTGAGGCGGGCATGAGGGTAGGCGACCTGGCGGTGCCTGTGGGCGCAACATACACTTACGGGGGCACGGTGACGCAGTACATAGGCTCAGCGCTGCGCGACAAGGCGATGGCGCAGACGCCGGATTACGGCTTGACAGGGAGGATAGCGCGCGCCCTTGAATCGATGCGCATGAAATTCGTGGTCACTAACGCTTACAGCTCGGACTCGTTCTATTCCCTGGACGACGGGATCGCCAAGGAACTCGCGGCATACGGCAACGGGGTCGTGGAGATGGAGGTGGCCACGGTATTCATGCTCGGCAAGAGGAAGGGATTGAAGGCCGCCTGCCTGCTCGTAGTGAGCGACAACGTCATAAAGCACACCAAGCTCTTCAGCCACTCAGAGCTGGAAGGGAAGGTGATGCTCGCCGGAAAGGCCGTGCTCGAGGCCCTTACTGCTTGACATGCCGCGCCCTGCGTCACTTGGCAGATGCCGGCTGGCGGACCTGAGGACCCTTCTTCTTTCTTGTCAGGTACAGGTAGGCAGCTATCGCGGCGATGGCCAATGCCAGCAGTATAAGCAGCAGGTACGAGCTTGAGCCTTTGACCGGAGGCTGGCTTATTGTAGTGGTCTGTCCAGCGCCAGGGCCTACTGTCACAGTTGGTATCGTGGTGGGCGTGACCGGCGTTGTGGTCGCCGTCACGTTTTGCTGCGCTGTGGTCGTGGCGTTAGGCAGTATTGTGGTCGTCGCCGTGGTGTTTGATACGGGGGCGTATATGACGTTGAACGAGTATGATGCGTTCGTAACGAAGCCCTGCTGCCTGGAGAAGCCGCCGAAGCAGTATACGGTAGAGTTATAAGGCGTGCAGCTTTCGCCGGATATGTAGAGAGGGTAGTCTGCCAGCCTTGTCCACGGCCCCAGCGCGCCGCTGGGCTGCACGCCAGCGTAATAGAACCCTGCCGTTGTGCTGTTGCTGGCGCCTATTAGCCCGCCGACGCACAGCACTGAACCGCGCAGGAATACACAACTCTGAGAGTTTATGGAGAACGGGTAATTAGCCGTGGCGAGCCATTTGCCAAGCGAGCCATCGGGCTGTATCTTTGAGTAGTATACGCTGTTGGTGTTGCCGCCGGGTGTTAGTCCGCCTATGCAGTAGACGTAGCTGCCGGAAGCGACGCACGATTCCGCGGCCACAGCCTTCGGATATGCCGAAGTGGAGTTCAATGCGCTTAGGCCGCCCGGCACGCCCATCTGCGCGTAATAAACGGAATTGGTGAGGTTGCGCTTGTATATGGTGTTGGATACGGAGTACAGATTGACTATGCGGGTGCCGTTGGGGGCGTTATAGGTAGTTAGATTGAAGCCACCGATGCAGTAGATGTAGACGCCGCCTGCGGCGCAGCTATTCAGGAACGGCGTGAAGGGATACACTCCGCCAACTCCCCATCCTCCTATGGTGCCGGAGGCGTATGCCTTGCTTATGTAAACGGACTGCTGCGGCCCAAGCGCCGGGGGCAGACCGGTGATGGACGCGTTAGCGGAGGAGTTGCTGCCTGAAGAAGTGTTTTTCGGGGGGTTGTGCGCTATGCCGCCGACGCATGCGATGTATGAGTTGTTGACTGAATAGGCGCACTCCTGGTTGGTCTCGTTCTCTGGATACTGCGGCAAGGCGTACCACTGGCCTATCGTACCGTTAGCATTTATGGACGCTGACGGCGTGTAGTTGGCGCCTCCGCCGACGCAGTAGACGTCGCCCTGTAGCGCGAAGCAGCTTGGATAATTCAGAGGCGGCATGTTGCTCGGCAGGCTAATCCATGAGGCCTGCTCTATAGTCTGTGCCGGAGCCAGGGAGAAGAGCGAGGCTGAGAGCATTATCGAAGCAAGAAGCGCTATGGTCAGGCCTTCGTATCCCAAACAATCATCGGATTATAATTCTTTTGAAGACATTAAAGCTTTGCGTTTTTCTGATGCAGCACTTCTATGTACCTGACGCGCCCCCTGGCGCGCTGCTCGGCGTATTCGCGAATCACCCTCCTCACCACGGGATACTCCATCGCACTCAGCGCATCGCCGATGTCGAACCATTTGTATGCGGTGGCTTCCACATTGTCGATCCTTACGCGCGAACTCACGGCCCTGCACACGGTCTCGAAGTAGATGAAATGGCGCCTGGAGAACTTGCCGGATGTGGCCGAAACGCTCTCGGCGACCGCGACTACGCCGAGGGGCCTCACCCTTAGGCCGGTCTCCTCATAGGCCTCGCGCTTCGCCGCGTCGAGGACATGCTCGCCGCGCTCTATGTGGCCTCCGGGAACCATCCACTTGTTGTCAAGCTTAGGCGTCCTTATCAGCAACAGCCTGCCCCTCTTGTCGAAAATGTAGGCACCCACGACAGGCTCTGGGCGGCTTGCCGCCGACACATCGATTGTCCTCCGCAATACATCAGCCCCGCTCTATGTACCTCATCGTGTCCAGGCTGCCCGGCTTGTTTGGAGAGCTAGATATGACTATGTACCTGTGCATGCCCTCCCTCTTCGCTATCTGGCGTATGAATGCGAGCATCCGGTCCGTGGTATCGTAGCGTTTTATATGCACGGACTCGAGCCCCCTGTACAGAGAAAGCGAGCGCGCAACCTTTTGGGACACGGCAACTGATATCAGGCGGGTGTTCGGGCGCAGGGCTGCCATTATCTTGGCCGAAGTGCCGGTCTGTGTAGGTATGAATATGCAGTCGGTGCTGTACCTCTCGGCCAGGCTCGCGGTTGCGAATGCTATGCCCAGGTTTATGCTCTTTATCTTGGAGTCCAGCTGCACCGGCTGGCTGGGCTGGCTCTCCGCAGCGTTGGCTATCTCCACCAGGAACTTCACCGCCTCTTCGGGATAGCGGCCGGCAGCGGTCTCGTCGCTGAGCATAAGGCAGTCCACGCTGCTGGCCACCGCGCTGGCGATGTCGCTCGCTTCCGCTCTGGTAGGCACGGGGCTGTCCACCATGCTCGCAAGAAGCTGCGTGGCGACTATGACAGGCTTCTGCGCCTCCCTTGCCGCCTCCACGATCCTTTTCTGCAGCTCAGGGATGTGTATTATGTTCATCTCTATCGCGAGGTCCCCCCTGGCGACCATTACGCCGTCCGCCTCCCTGACTATGGAGCCTATGTTGGCCACGGCCTCGCTCTTCTCTATCTTCGCTATAAGGTTGATTTTGCCTGTCCTGGCCCTGAGCTCGCGGAGGTTCGACGCGGACTTGACGAATGACATGGCTATGAAGTCGAAGTCCGACGACTTTGCGAACCTCGCCAGCTCCACGTCTGCAGCCGTAGGGGGCGAGGCGCTGATGTGCGCGCCTATCAGGCTGACCCCCTTGTCGCTGCCTATGACGCCATCGGACAGCGCCCTTGCGACCACCGAGTCGCCATTTATTGCGGTTACATGGAATGCAAGCTGGCCGTCGCCTATGTCTATAGTGCAGCCCTTCTTCGCGTCATTGTGCAGTGGATAATCAACAGGCACGCAGTCCGCCGATTTCTTGGAACGGGACGGCACGAAAGTGACGATGTCCCCCTTACTTACCTTCAGATCGGCATCCATCCTGCCCGTCCTTATCTTAGGACCGGGGAGGTCGGCCATTATGGATATCTCCCTGCCAAGCGCCTTCGCTATGCTCCTGACTGCCTTGATTCCAGCGAGCCACTGCGCCCTGTCGCCGTGGGACATGTTGAACCGCACTATGTCTGCGTGCCTGAGGACGCCCCTCAGCACCTTTGGATCCACTATGCCCGGACCGTAAGTGACCATTATCTTGGTCTTGAGCACCCTCATCTGCGACCACCCTTGCGGCCCAGCGACCTGCCGCGCGAACACGACGGGCAGAGCCCGGTCTTTGCATCATAGTGATTGCGGCAGACATGCCTTCCGCACATCTTGCAGGTGTTGGTCGCGATACCGCCGCACACATGGCAGAGGGTCACTACATCCGGCATTATATCACTGTTATTTCTCCATCAAGATACTAAAATCTATGGCACCGCCCAGCTCTTCCATGGCCCTCTTTAGCGACATAGGCCGCATGCCGTGGTCCTTCGCGTACTGGCACTGGTACCTTATGTACTGCTCGTTTACGCGCGTCATGGGATTGACTGTCTTGCACTTCTCTATGTAATCGGCTATGATTGTCTTGGCCGCGTCTACGTCGAAACCCTTGACGTTTATTAAGTATGGCGCAAGTATCAGGTTGACCACGCGATGCCTGCCGTCGTCTATCGGAAACGACATCAGCTTCTCTATCCATTCGCTTGTCCTGCCCGCGCCCTTCGGCACGGATACCTGCTGCCTCGGGACCTTTATCTCCTTCGCATAAGCGACTATCTGCTTCGGTATCTCATCATACTTTATGGGCAGACCTGCGGAAACAGACTTCGATATGGCGGTCTTCAGAAGCTGCGCGAACTGCATCTTGTCGAGCTTGACAGAACCTGAACCTAGCCTCTGGTTTATCAGTGCAAGGGAATTGCCGGGTGGGGCGTATTTTAGGAACTGGAATACGCTTATCGAGAAATCACCGTCTTTTGCATCCGCATGGATGTCGAGCTCATCAGCCACCCGGATCACGTTCTCGACGGTGTCGCGCTCCAGCGCCATATACGACCTGTAGGCCTCCGCATCTGCGTACTTGGATATGTAGGATGCATTCCTGAGCGCGCTGACAAGCAGCCTGGCGTAGACGTAGCTCTGTATGTATTCGAGTTGTCCGTATTGCAGGTCGCTGTAACTTAGGAACCCTTTGGAAAGGCATTCCTCCAGCGTGGCCTTGCCCATCATTATAAGATTACGGTCGGGGGCGGTCACGTTGAGCGCGCCGACTATCATTTTGGCTTCGTCCGAAAACGGGTACTTGTACGCGAATTTGAGGTCCGCGGCCTGGCCACTCATCATCAATACTCTTTGCCCATAAAAATATAAATTGCATTAGCAAAGTCTATGCGGGGGCTGTACGCTAACCTGGCAGACTACCGCGTTCGGGTCGCGGTTATCCGAGTTCAAATCTCGGCAGCCCCATTTCTATTTACTTTGATAATCTCGGCATGAAACCGAAAAAAATGGTCGACTTTTGGGGAACTTCACATTACATTTTGACGACATTATAATCTGGTTTTGACAAGCCCAGAATTTCGTCTTCGATGGAAGCTAGATAGACACAAAACATATTTTCATTCTGTAGAAAGCGTTAATAAGTAGTAGATATATTACTTAGTATAAGGTTATACTTAGTAAAGGTGCAATGCATGAAATTATTCGATACGAAGCCCAAATCGGACCCGCATTTTCTTTATGGTAGGGAAAAGGAACTAGAACTGCTTGTACGTTATCTAAAACAAAATGATTGGATTATATTGTTAGGTCCTAGAAGGATAGGCAAAACCTCTTTGGCAAAATGTGCAATAACTAGATTAGGGTATAAAAGTATAACGATAGATGCTAGGGAGAACAACAATTTTGAAGAATCACTTTTAAAATCGCTTAAGCACCATGAAGGTTCTTTTAATATAAGGGCTGAAGTTAAGGCGCCGCATCTCCCTGTAAATTTGGGGGTAGATTATAACAGAAAATCTTCTGCGGAGAACTTAAGTGTGATGCTGAAAAAAGCAGGCCGTCTGATAGTTTTAGTGGACGAAGCTCAGTGGCTTCACAATCCTCGCAGGGTAAACATGTTACTTTCTTATATATATGACACATATTACGACAAGATAACCTTTGTGATAACCGGATCAATGATAGGTGTAATGAAATCAATAGTAGATCCTGGGGCCAGAAGTCCATTATACGGCAGAGCAATTACTAAAATGGAAATAGAGAGATGGGGATCTTCGGTCAGTATAGGATTTTTGAAATCAGGCACCAAGGAAGTTGGATTGGAAATGAATGACCAGATTGGTCTGACTATAGAGGAAAAGTTAGACGGCCTTCCTGGATGGCTTACCCTTTTTGGGTATAATTATGCCCATATAAAGAATCCTAATGCTGCTTTGACGGAAACAATTAAAGAAGCAAAAAAAGTTGTTTCCCGGGAGATGAAGAACATTGGCGATCTGGGCATTGGTTTAGAAAGGATTACCGAGATATTGCAAGACTTGGCCAAGGAACCTATGAGATTTACCGACTTATTGGATTCTACGGGTTTCAGCAACGCGGTCCTTTCTAGGCATATCGATACGTTGGAACGCCTTGGCTATATAGAGAAGGACCATAGGGACGAATACCTAATAAGCGATCCAATCCTAGCTGCCTATATCAACGAAAATCCGTAAGAGATACTGCTATAATTTTCTCTGATGCGAAAGCGGTATTTGGTGGACTATGCAGTACTGCAAATCACAATGCCTTGTTGGCGTCCGACATAGTCTGTTTACCTATATCAGCACGTTTTGTCTGAGCTGCCATGGACGCCACCACGGCGTCCGAGACCTTTTCGTAGACGCCCTCCATAAACTCGACGAAATTGGCCTGCTGCCTCCAGAATCTTGGCTCTCCCAGTCTTTTTATTAGTGCGGCGTTGACTGTAGGTCTTTCCATAGAGTAGCTCAGGCCGGAAAAGTCAGGGGTCTGCCAGAATCTCTCTATCTCCTCCCGCATTTTGGGGCTTTTTTTTGCAATCTTTGGCTTTGCAGGACCTTTTAACGGTCCAGGAACCTGAACCTTTGCATCGATTTGGCTGCTGCTAGAAGAAATCTTGCGCCTTGCATCCCCAAGGCGCTCGAGCTGAAATTGAAGCGGCACTGCCAAGCAATCCGATTACCTCCCTGTAGCTTGCCGAAAATGGGCTACTCTTTCCTATACTTCCCTTGGTATGCCTGGATTCAATCACTGTATTCTCTGCCCACACGCACAGACCATGGGCATCTTTCCATACTCCGTGAAGCACAAACATTCAATTCCACCAGTTCAAAATCCACCATCACTCCAATGGAGCCGCATTCGGTGCATTTCGGGCAAAGCAGGGTATCTCACTGCTTCTGTAGCATCGATGCGCTCGGGTTCCCCTTCTGCGCTATCTTCATTGCCTTGATCCATGCCCTGAGTTCATCTTCTTTCAAATCTGCGAAATGGCATATAGTTACGCCTGATTCTTCCATTGCATATGCAAGCTCGCTGAAATCTATACCTATCCTTTTCATATATTGATACTTGTAGTTGAAACTTTAAAAACTTGGTGTCTTATCCCGAAATAAGTTCCTCACGACAAGAAAGATATTGGCCCTCAGAGACGAAGAAATCATGAGAAAATTGAATCTGAGGAAGGTACGGTGGATAGTGAGGGAGACGAAAAAGAGGGACCTGTCTATGTACCAAATCGCAAAACAACAAGGAATAACGCAAAGATACGTTAGAATGTTGTATAAGCGCTACAAAGATGTCCAACCATACAAACTCAATAGGGCAGTCTGTTTGAGGCGGTGCGGTCGAAAGCAGCGGCCTATCACGGATTATGAGATAAACGAAGTCGTAGCAGTCAAGATGCAGATGAGATTCGGGACCTGCAATATAGAGAAGATACTTTCTGAGAGGGGCATCAAGATACCGCACAACAGAATCCACAGGATACTGATAGAAAACAATCTTGCAAAGAACGAACCGAAGAAGGGCAAGATAAGGAAGTGGATTAGGTACGGGAGGCGGCACAGTAACTCAATGTGGCATGCTGATTGGACCAAATACAGCGGCGATAACATTCTGCTTATAGAGGACGATTCTTCTAGGTTGATTACAGGTTACATTGGATCCAAGACTGCTACGACTGACATTACAATTTCAACATTCGACTCTGCTGTAGAAAAGTGGGGTAAGCCACGAGAGGTCCTCACGGATAGAGGGACGCAATTCTGTGAGAATGAGGACAACAAATATCGGTTCAGAGAGCATCTGAAATCTCTGGGGATAAAACACATCCTTGCAAGGGTGAAACATCCTCAGACCAATGGCAAGGTGGAACGATTAAACCATACAATATTCCAGTTGATAAAACTGAAAGGGTCGTTGGATGCAGCGGTCAAATTCTACAATGAAGAGAGGTCACACATGAGCCTGGAAAATGGCCATCTCAGGACGCCACTGACTGCGTTTTATGAGAAAAAACGAAATAATTAAGAGGTGAGATGACGAAACAAAATTACCGAGAGGGACTTAATTCAGGACAATACAGACAGTTTATCTGTAGGAAAAACATAAATAGTTGTTAATGAGCGTTATATCGAGCGGCGTCTGAAATCAAAAACTAGAAAGGGCTGAGCAAACAATGGTTATCGTATCTAAGTTCGGCGGTGGCATCCTGAAGGATGAGGAAAACTTCAAAGCCGCTGCAAAGATTATCCGCAGCAAAAAGGAGCATACAGTTGTCGTTGTTTCGGCCGCCAACGGCGTAACTGATTCCATTATAGAGGCCTTACATAGCGCGTCCAAAGGGACCTTCGATGTCGATCTTTTCACAGAGGATCTTGCCAAAAAGCATGAGAGCCTCATCAAGCATATCGAAAATCCTAAAATCAGGGAAAGCGCCGTATCCCGAATCCGCGAGAAGGCAGCCACGCTCAACAAACTTCTTTGCGGGGTGCTTTTTTTAAGGGAGGCCTCACCACGCGTCAACGACCTAGCCATGAGTTTCGGTGAGAGGCTGTCTGGGATAGTATTCGAGGCGCATCTTCTAGATTCTGGGATAAATGCGAAAGCCTTCGAGGCCGACAGAATTGGCATACTTACAACAGACAGGTTCGGAAAGGCAAAGCCATTACTCGAAGAGACAAGACTAAACCTCGAGAGGACTATCATACCATTCTTGAGCAAGGGAACTGCGGTGGTTACAGGGTTCTTCGGCGCAGATGAGCACGGAAACGTGACTACCTTCGGTAGAGGGGGCTCCGATTTCAGCGCCGGCATTATAGCAAATGTGCTTGATGCGGAAAGGCTGGAAATCTGGAAGGATGTCCCTGGATTTATGTCTGCAGACCCGAGAATCGTACCCCAAGCCAAAAAGATTGACATGTTGAGCTACGACGAAGCGGAAGAGCTCGGATATTTTGGCGCGAAAATACTTCATCCGAAGACCATCGCTCCGATGCGCTCAAAGAATATACCGATAGTTATCAAAAGCATCTTAGAACCCTCCTCGGACGGGACGCAGATTTCAGAAAAGAGGCATAAGATGACGCAGGTGGCAAAATCTGTTGCAGTAAAAATGAATGTTTCTATGTTGACTGTTAAGGGTGCTGAGGTCCTTGATATGACGCAGACCATACCGTTCTTGTCAAAGCTCGCAGAGTACGACATCTCATTAGACGCAGTCTCCACATCAGAAACAGGCATGTCACTAGTTTTTGATAAAAATGATGTACACAAGGTCAAAAATGCGCTAAAGCACTTCCCGAGTGCGGAGGGGATAGAATTCGAAGAGGACGTATCGCTCGTCGGCCTGATAGGCGAGGGCATGAAGTCAGAGCCCGGAATAAGCGGTAGGCTTTTCAGGAGCATAGGTGATGCTGGTGTGAGCATAAGAATGATATCGCAGGGGGCATCTGAGATAAATATCTCATTCGTGATAAAAAGAAAGGACGTTAATGTAGCATTAAATGCGATTCATGCTGAGTTCATGGAATGATGATATGTTGAGAGCGGCAATCTTGGATGCTGTGTAATCCCATCGGTGCCCATAGGCGCCTCCTTGCTGGGGTTAGTGGGGGATTGAATTTCTAAATCTTGGGCTGGGCTTGAATCTTGACTGGCTTTTCTGGCCTTTTTTTGGGTGGTCGTATTTAGGCGGCCGAATTTAGATTTTGTCGTCGAAAAATCATGTACCAAAATCACCGGAAAACGCCATAGTCCTAGCGACTTTGTATCCAGAAGGGAGAAGAGACCATGGATCTTTATCTAACTTAACCTGGCCACTTTGAGTAGCTAGGTTAAGGTGTTAAATAATTTTACTCTCAGTAAATTTGTATATTTTGAATACTTGAATGCAGTATAGCTCATAAGTCATGCGCTCCGATTCAAGCATAAATCTGGTCAGTACTTGCTTATAGACTTAGAGCCTGAATTATTTGCATCGAAACGCCAGACGAAGCTTCGGATGCTTGGACTGCGCTGGAATGGCTAGAAAGAGCGCGCTAGGGCCTGGCAGACTACCGTTCGGGTCTCGGCGAATCAATTTTAGAAACCTAAATATAATAATAGGTTTAATTTTACGATTGAAACACAATATTTATAGGACAACGGCGGTGCGTATGGAAACGATAAAAAATGATGTAGATGGAAAGGAAGTGGCACATGAACAAAAGGCCCAGACCACGAAGAGAGCAACGGGTTTGAAGAATCTTAATATTACTCCGAAGATTGCTGTCGGAGTTATAATATTGTTGGCGGCGGTTGTGGTTATTTATGTCGCGGTTAACAATTCAATCGCTCAGGTGGTTAGGATGGGGGACACTATTTCGGTTAACTACACTGGTACGCTTACAAACGGTACCGTCTTTGATGCTAGCTCGCTACATGGCGGGCCATTTAATTTCACTGTTGGCTCAAATGTGATTCAGGGATTTAGTAACGGTGTTATAGGCATGACAGTTGGGGAAACGAAGACGGTGACTATTCCAGTAAACGAGGCTTATGGGCCGATAAATCCTGCATTGATTATGCACGTACCGACAAATGTCTTGAAAACGGATTTGAATGTTACACCGGCAGTGGGCATGCATATTAGGGATGGCGCGGGGGAACAGGGGGTTATCACTGCAGTAAATGCAACGAATACCACAGTGGATTTCAATTCACCCTTAGCAGGCCAGACGCTAACCTTTAAAATCACTATCGTTAAGATATTGAAAACTGCATGATTGATATTGATGCTATGGATAGAAAGGGTGCGCGTTGAACTTTCCCGGTTCTTCTGCTTATGGTTGCGGGCCAGGATACCATCAGCCCGCCGCTTCTTTGTATCTAATTGCGTACTGCAACTTACGGATTGCTTGAACTTATTATCTCCTGATTTGCTTTAGCTGGTACGCTATTTCTTTTATTGCCCCGTTTTCCTTTACCTCTATCAAGACGCGACGATCGTAAGGCGCGGCGCTTCTCACCATTTTTGACAACTTTTTAAAGTCTGCAGCGCTTATCCTTTCGTAGTCGTACAGCACAAAGACCATCGGGAACATGTTCGGCGTGATCACTGTCGACTCTCTGACCTTGAAATACATGCCATTTACTGAGATGCATCCTACGCGGCTGTCGTATCCTGGCAGTCTTGTATCGGATTTGAGGTAAAGGCTGAACTCCGAAGAGATGCATCGGATGTGGTCTAAGTCTGCGAAGGTCATTCTGCCTTCCCTGTTATTCGACAGTTCTGCCAGCACTTCGTCCTTCCTGACGCCTTCGGCTTTAGAATCAATTATCTTGCGCATTTCCATTTTAACACCTGCAAAAGCTTTACTAGCCGCTGCGTATGTAATTCATTTCGCTCTGGGCTGCACGGATAAGAGCTTCCAGGACGCATTTGTCCAGATCTGTTTCTTTGTATTTCCTGATATAGGACATAAGCCCTTCAGACACGCCAAGTGCAATTTTATCCGGGGTGACAACAAATAACGGCTCCCCGTTATCTTCGTCCGCATCCAGTCTGTGCTCCGGTACGGCCTCGTTCCTTTCGGCCACCGGCCCATATCCGATGGTCGCAAGAGAGCATAAGACATCCATGCGCAGCACTCCGATTAGATCTGTCCCGTTGTACAGATCCTTCCCGTTGTATTTCTTTATCATTGTCGTTACTTTTTCAATCTTGGCCCTGTAATCCTTGGGCACATCGATTTCCATTCGCTCGCTTCGATACATCGTTTTCTCCATCTTGACCACGTTGCTATTTTTACTCAGGTATGTTATAGTTTTGGATATATTTAAACTATCATGTATAAAAGTATACAATATAGATATACATATTTAAACTTAAGTGTATATAATTATACATATGCTGAAACTGCTGGAATCATTTTTTGAGAAGGCCAGGGGCAGGAAACTTGTTGCAATGGAGTTTTTGCGCCTAGGATTAAGGGTCGACGGATTGGGGAAGATTTACTTCGGAAAGGTAGAGATCCAGCCGGCGAAGATAGGGAGGGCGCTGGGCGTTGACAGGCGGGTAGTGATAGAGACCGCCAAAGCCATTGCGCATGACGACGGGCTGCTGCCTATTTTTTACAGGCTGGAGCCGCGCGCCTTTATAGGCAATGCAGCGAAGGCGTTGGGCTTTGATACTATAGAGATACACGCAGACCCCAGGAAGAAGGGGATTGTCGCCGGAGTGACTAAGGTCCTAGCGGGCGAGGGCATTGCAATACGCCAGATAATAAGCGACGACCCTGACCTTTTCCCTGAGCCCGTGCTGACGATAATAATAGACGGGAAGCTTGAGGCGGGGGTGATTAAGAAACTCAAGGAACTCACGTTCGCTGACAGCATTTCGGTAAGATGACTACGAAATGGTGCATGGTACGCAGCTATAATCTGCAGAGGCGCCCGGTGCGTTGAACTGGGCCTCACAATAAGGGCCGGCATTCAAGCCTTCAATGCTTTCATTATAGCGTCCAAATTGCCGTCCACCTCGACCGGCGGATTCATGTACGACGGCTTTATGCTATCTAGTTTATTTGTATGGTAGCTCACCGTGGTATTCGGGTCCTTCAGTATATTTCCGGTGAGTATGCACACGACTTTCTGGCCGGCCTTTATTACGCCCTTCTCCCTGAGCTTCTTTACTCCGGCCAATGATGCCGCTGAAGCAGGTTCGCAGCCTATCCCGCTGGCGTCTATTATGGCCTTTGCGTCAAGTATCTGGTTGTCCGAGACCTGCTCCACTACGCCATTGCTTATCTTCATCGCCTTTAGCGCTTTCTTCCAGCTAACCGGATTCCCTATCTTTATCGCGCTCGCTATTGTATCGGGATGCTTTACCCGCACCAATTCCGAGGCGCCGGCCTTCCACATCAGGTAGAATGGGTTCGCGCCCTCCGATTGTATGGCAGCGATTCTTGGTATCTTCTCTATGAAGCCCAGCTCCTTGAGTTCGGAAAACGCCTTGCCCATTGCCGAGGTATTGCCAAGGTTCCCTGCGGGCAGCGCGATCCAATCGGGGCCATCCCACCCCATTTGCTGCATCAGCTCGAAAGTTATGGCTTTCTGCCCCTCTATCCTCCATGGATTCACGGAATTCAGGATGTACATGTTGAGGTGCGCAGCGGCCTCCTGGATAAGCCGCATCGAGTCGTCGAAGTTGCCCTTTATCTGCACCACCTTGGCGCCGTATGCGATTGACTGCGCGAGCTTGCCGTATGCGATCTCGCCTGACGGTATGAAGACCACCGCCTTCAGCCCCGCCAGTGCCGCGTATGATGCCAACGAGGCGGATGTGTTTCCTGTGGATGCGCAGCAGACTATTTTAGCTTTAAGCCTCACGGCTTCTGAAACGCCCACCGTCATCCCCCTGTCCTTGAATGAGCCGGTGGGGTTCTCCCCTTCGTGTTTGAGGTATAATTCCCTTATACCGGCGAATTCCGAAACGCGCTTATGGGAATACAATTTCGTGTTTCCTTCCCGCCTTGAGACTATGCACTTGCTTGGCATCGACTCGTGTATCAGTTCCTTGAAGAGCCAGACGCCGCTGTCGTACGGGAATTCCCTTGCCGCTGCCCTCTTGTCGAGTTCTTTGGGCGAGATGTCGACCTCACCGAGATGGACCTCTAGCAACCCGCCGCATCCGCACTGCCATATGCTGGTCAGCCGGTATTCGGCCCCGCAATCTATGCATCTGAGTGAGTTTGGCGTCGGATCATCCCAAAACTTTTATGCCGTCATTCGATATCCGGCTAAGTATGATTTCATGCTTTTCCTTAAAGATGTTGTCTATGCGTGACAGGAGGCGGGCCTTGTTCTTATTTGACCTGTCGCCTAAAATCAATATGGCTGGCCCTGCGCCACTCGCTGCCACGCCGTAACCGAGGCCGCTCCCTGCGCCCTTTATCTCTTCGAAATGCCTTAGTATCCCGGCCTTGGCCCTGGCGGGTTCCGCTATCCTGTCATCCATCGCCTTGGTCAGGGCTTCTATGTCGCCGTCAAGCATGGAGCATATCAGCGCGGACAGGCATTGGAGGTTATGCTGTGACGACGCCCTGCTTACATTGTCAGGCAGAACGCTTCGCGCGGCCTTCGTTGAAGTTTTGCCCTCCTTCGGAGCCAATATTATGGCTTCTAAGCGGCTAGGCGCCCTTATCTTCTTTATCCTAAGCGGGTTCTTTGAGAATGCTATTGTGAAACCGCCCAGTATGGCAGGGGCGACGTTGTCCACGTGCGGAGCGCCGGCGGCTATCTGCTCGCCCAGAGAAGCGTACCTCACCAATTCTTCATCGGTGAGACCGAGGCCGAATAATTTGTTGGCTGCATACGCGACCCCGGCGGCACTCGCTGCGCTGCTGCCCAACCCGCTGCTTGGTCTTATCCCTTTATCCATCGATACGCTGAGGTGCCCAATGCCAAAGTCCTCCCTCATCTTTTTTATGACTGGGCCGCACGTGTTTTCATCAAGCTTTTCAGGAACGCGGTATTTTCCGGACGATTTCAAAGCATCCTCGTCCGACACTGAAACGGACATCACGTCGAACGGGAGGCCCAATGCTATTCCGCATATGTCGAAACCTGATCCCATGTTCGCAGATGTTGCAGGGACCTTAATCCTTATGCTTTTCACGTCTACACCGCTTCATTCCCTCTAGCGCTATTTTTAGATTTCCGGCCACCCTGCTTGCAGTGACATCGCCGCCGCTGCCCGGACCTGCCATGAAAATCCTGAATTCGGTCATGTTCGCCATGCACTTTATCTCTATGGCGTTGTCTATGCCCACCACGCCCGCCAGAGGGTCATTGCCGTCCAGTATCTCAGGGCCCACTGAGGCGCTAATCCTGCCATTCGTTTTCCTTATTGTGCACACAAGCTTTATCGTCTTGCCCCGTTCTTTCAGCATTCTGACCTGTGCGCCCGCTATGCCCTCTATCCCGAGATGCTTGCCATCTATGCCATACATCTTTATGGAACTCATTTCTATTTTTTTGCCGAATATGCGATTGCATAGCCCCACCACCTTCAAAGCGGAATCATAGCCTTGCGTGTCGTATCTGTAATCAGCCTCCGCGTATCCGAGCCTTATCGCATCACTGAGCGACGCATCGAAATCAACGCTCTCGAGCCTGCCTAGCATATAGTTTGTCGAGCCGTTAAGTATCGCCCGCGCCTCTTTTATATCGGCGTTTAGGCCGCCCAGGGCCTCAAACACTGGGGTGCCGCCCATAACGCTGGCGCCGTCAAGGAACACTAGGTTCCCCTCATTGGCTAATGCCTCAACCTGCTCCATCGCACTTATGGACCTTAGGTGATTCTTCGATGAAACCACTACGTTTGAACCGCTCCTTAACGCATGCAGGACGTCCCTGAATCCGGGCGCCTCGCTTTCAACATTTGTCGGAGTCATGTCTATGAAGACATCGGGTTTCATCGCATCTATGACGTACTTTGCGTTGATCTTCTTTGACGCTGGGGATTCGGCTAACTTCTTGTACCGCTCCTTCTCGCGCAGCACCCGCTTTGGATCTAGGCCATGTACATCGGCAAGGCCGCCTGTGCTGTCTAGCGCCGCTACTAGGGCTATTTTGATGCCGTTGGCATCCGCCCAGCCTGCGACCTGGTCCCACATACGGAGCAAGCCCCTGCCTACGTTGCCCAGGCCGGAGACGGCTATCTTGAACATCATATATAGCCTCTAGATCGCGCTAATTCTGCGTCCAGTATGCCGGCGCCCGCGGCGCCCCTCACCAAGTTGTCCCCGACCACTGAATACGCTATGCTCTTCCTGTCAGGGCCGTACCTCAGCCTACCGACCGTGACGGACATGCCGTTCGTATCCAGGCGCGGCTGGGGCCTGTTCGACTCATCCCTCACCAATATCGGGTTCTCCGGGGCCGAATGCAGCCCTTTCAATCCAGGGAAGCGCTTCATCGATTCCTTCACGTCGCCCAGCTCCACGCTGCGCTCGAACTCTATGTATACGGAAATCGTGTGGCCGTTAAGCACAGGCACCCTGTTGCACGAGCCGAAGATGCTTATGTCGCTGCTCTTTATCGCCCCATTCTTTACCGTCCCGAATATCTTTTTGGGCTCGTCCCTAAGTTTTTCTTCCTCATCATGTATGTATGGGATGACATTTCCAAGCGCTTCTACGGAGGCTACTCCGGGATGACCTGCGCCGCTCAGGGCCTGCATGGAAGTCGCCACGACTTTTTTCACCCCGAATTTGTCAACAAGAGGTTTGAGCGATAGGCTCAGTATTATTGTAGTACAGTTCGGATCGCACACCAACCCGCCTTTAACGTACCTTCTTTGGGCATCCAACAGCGCAAGGTGCTCGGCGTTTATTTCAGGTATCATGAGCGGCACCCTTTTGTCCATCCTGTTCGCGCTGGCTTTGCTTATAACGAGCTTGCCCTCCTCCGCGAGTTTCCATTCGGCCTCCTTAGCCATGTCTGACGGCAAGGCAGAGAAAACGACGTCTGATTCTATTTTGTCATCAATGCCCTTTACCCTTATTTCGTTTGCGTCGCCACGGATCTCTGACATTATTCCATTGCTGACGTCACCGAAGCGCTTGCCCTTCGAGCGCTCCGAAGCAACCAGCTCCGCTACGCTGAACAGCGGATGGTCTGCAAGCAACTCTATGAACTTGTGGCCTACCAGGCCTGTCGCACCTAGCACGGCAACACTTATTCTCTTCATATCTCCTCACCTAATCCAGACAATGAAGCCCGCGCTGTTCACGGGTGTGGATGCGGCCACTGCGATCTCTTTTTCCTTCCGCCCTATGGCCATCAATTTTGCAGCGCTCCTTATCAGTCCGCCTGACGAAAGGCTTTTGCCGCCGATCCTTATCACTATTCGCTTTTTTTGCATGCGATTCTGCGCCATTTTGATTGAGGCGACGGTCAGGGAACCACGGTTTGCCGTAACGGCTGAATCCCAGAAAAACGAAATCGGTATATAAAATTTTTCGGAGATTCAACTAGCTACGACTAGCATGTTGTAGCTGTTGCCCCTAAATCTCCGCTCAGACCCATGCTTATAGTTTAATTGCGCTGCTTTATAAACTTTTTGTAGAGTAGCTTTAAAAGGCTGCGATAAGAAATAGACCCGGTTCTATGCACGCTTCGAAGGGCTTCGCCAGCGACAACAATTCCGGGGTACATCCTGCAATAATGAAAGCCATTGAAAAGGCAAACGCAGGGCACGCGATAGCCTACGGCAACGACCACTACACTATGCGCGCAATAAAGAGGATGCGCGCCAATTTCGGCGATGACATAGACGCCTATTTCGTATTCGCCGGGACAGGGGCCAACGTCGTGGCCCTTAAGTCGATGACCGATTCCTTCAATGCGATAATATGCGCAGAAACCGCGCACATGAACATTGAGGAGGTGGGCGCACCGGAGAAGTTCACCGGGTGCAAGCTGCTTACGGTGCCGACTACCGACGGCAAGATAGGCATAGATGGCATAAGGAGGCATCTGCACGCGATGGGCAACCCCCACCACTCGCAGCCCAGGGTCGTATCTATAACCCAGGCAACAGAGTACGGCACGGTTTACACAAAGGATGAGATTGCTGACATAGCTGATTTCGCGCATAGCAACGGTATGCTGCTGCATGTTGACGGGGCGAGACTGGCTAACGCGGCGGTCAGCCTGGGAAGTTCGCTGAAGTCCATCACATCGGATGCAGGCGTTGACGCGCTATCTTTCAGCGGAACTAAGAACGGCATGATGTACGGCGAGGCAGTTATATTCTTCGACAAGTCGCTTTCCCGGAACGTCAGGTTCATACAGAAGCAGGCCACGCAGTTGCCGTCCAAGATGAGATTTATATCAGCGCAATTCGAGGCCCTCCTGTCGAATGACTTGTGGAGGAGGAATGCCAAAAACGCCAACGGAATGGCCAGGAAGCTGGCATCTAGGCTGGAGGACGCGCTGGGCATAAGGATAACGCAGCGCGTTGAGGCGAACGCGGTGTTCGCGCTGATACCGAAGGGGTACATAGAGGATATACAAAGGAGGTACTTCTTCTACGTTTGGAGGGAGGAAGGCGAGTTTGCCGAGGTCCGCTTCATGCCTTCTTTTGACACCACGTCCGGAGACGTGGAGGAATTCGTGGGATTTCTTGGCGATTTGATGGCGGATAAGAAGGCTAAGCGCTTGAAATAATGCTAGAGCCTTTTGGCGCGGCCCAGGAGCTTCACCGCGGCCGAATACGGGTCTATGCCGCTTTTTAGCATGCTGGACAGGTTACCGCTTTCGTTTCCAGAAAGCTCGTCAACCCGCTTCGATAAAATTTCCTTTGCGATCCTGTTGACCTCTGTCTTGAACGCGCGCTCTATGAAGGGTCCGGTATCAACCTGGTCCTCGTGCTCTTTTATTAGACCTACCAGCTCCTTTATGCCGCCCTTTGTCGTGCAGCTCGTGCTTGCGAGCTTCTTTGGTGTTCGGCCCTGCATTGTGGAGAGATAGGCCATGATCGCCCTTTTTGACTGGTCCGCCCCTGGCAGGTCAGCCTTGTTCACTACGAAGATGTCGGCTATCTCCATCGTTCCGGCCTTCATCGCCTGTATCTCGTCGCCTAGGCCCGGGGCTAGAACCAGCAGCACGGTGGACGAGATGTCGAGTATGTCGACATCCGCCTGCCCTGCACCTACCGATTCGACTATTACGAGGTCGAAGCCGGCGCAGGACAGCGTTATAAGAGCTCCCATTATCGATGCCGTAAGGCCGCCCTTGGTGCCCCTTGTCGCTATGCTCCGCATGAATATGTCGCCGGAAGAGATGGTCCCTTCCATCCGTATCCTGTTGCCCAGGAACGAGCCTCCGGTAAACGGGCTGGAGGCGTCTATGGCTATTATGCCTAGCCTGTGGCCGGAAGCCGACAGCAGGGGCGCTATCTGCGATATCAGGGTGCTCTTGCCGCAGCCTGGAGGGCCTGTGACCCCTATCACGCGCGGCATTTTCTTAGGGTCGTAGATGCCGCTTATGAGTTCCGAAAACTCTTCCGGCCGGTCCTCGGCCATGCTTATGCAGCGCGCTATGCTCGCCCTGTCGCCGCGCCTTAGGCCTTCGGCCAGCGCCTTGGCCCTGGAATTCGATTGTGTCACCATCTCTTTGACCTTGCCTCTCCGGCGCGCTTCCTTATATGCGCGATTATCTCTGACATCGGCGTGCCGGGGCCGTAGTTGCCGCTGACGCCCATCTTCTCGAGGCGCGGCTTGTCTGCATCCGGGATTATGCCGCCGCCGACCACGGCTATGCCTTGAACGCGGTTCTTCTTCAGCAGCTCCATCACCTTCTTGAATATGGTCACGTGCGAGCCGTTAAGCAGGCTTATGGCTATGACGTCTACGTCCTCGTCTATAGCTATTCTTATTATCTCTTCGGGAGTGGGCAGAAGGCCCGGGTATATGACTTCCATCCCTGCGTCCCTGAAGGCCCTGGCCAGTACGTATACGCCGCGGTCATGGCCGTCTATGGCGGGCTTCGCCAGCAGCACCCTTATCGGCCTATCAGATGATTTTGGGTTCTTTCCATTCGCCATATACGTCCCTCCCTACTTTTACTATCTCCCCTATCGTAGCGTAAGAGCTCACCGCATCCATAACGTAAGGCATGAGGTTCGCGGTGTCGGATACCATGGCCTTGCGCAGCCTTGCCAGGCTCTCCGCCACCCTGCTTGTGCTCCTTGATTTCCTTACGCCTGCGAGCCTGCGCCTCTGGGTGCGCTGGGCCGCCATGCTGACCTTTAGCGTGTTTATCTGCCTCTCGCTCTCCTCCCTGTACTTGTTGACCCCGACCATTACCTCCTCTCCATGCTCTAGCCTCATCTGCCTTTCATAGGACGCGTTAGCTATCTCGCTTTGGAGGTATCCGCGCTTTATCGCCTCAAGCACGCCGCCCATCTTCCCTATCCTGTCGAAATATTCGTATGCCTCGAGCTCCATCCTGTCCGTCAGGCTCTCCAGATAATATGATCCGCCAAGAGGGTCGACCACGTCCTTGACGCTGGCCTCCTCTGCTATTATCTGCTGCGTCCTGAGCGCGACCTTGGCTGCCTCCTCGGTCGGCAGCGCCAGCGCCTCGTCGTAAGAGTTCGTATGTATGCTCTGAGCGCCGCCCAGGACCGTGTAAAGCGCCTCCAATGCAGTCCTGGATATGTTGTTCAGGGGCTGCTGCCACGTCAGCGTGTAGCCTGACGTCTGCGCGTGGAACCTGAGCTTCAGCGACTTCGGGTTCTTGGCACCGTATTTCTCTTTCATCACAGTGGCCCATATCCTGCGCGCCGCCCTGAACTTCGCTATCTCCTCGAACATCTCCATTGATGAGTCGAAGAAGAATGATATCCTTGGCGCGAAATCATCGACATCTAGCCCTGCCGCTATGCCAATGTCGACGTAGTGGAAGCCGTCGGCTAGGGTGAAGGCGAGCTCCTGCGCTGCCGTGGAGCCGGCTTCCCTTATGTGGTAGCCTGAAACGCTTATGTAGTTCCATTTCGGCATCTTGCCAACGGAGTAAAGCATCATGTCCTTTATCATCCTGAGATGCGCCTCCGGCGGGTAAAACCACTCCTTCTGCGCTATGTATTCCTTCAGTATGTCGGCCTGCAGCGTGCCAGACAGCGATTCTGGCTTTATCCCGCGCTTTTGCGCTACCACGATGTACATTGAGAACAGTATTATGGCCGGCGCGTTTATCGTCATGGATGTGCTGACCCTGTCCAGCGGTATGCCATCGAAAAGGACTTCCATGTCCTTGAGCGACGTGACATTGACCCCGCACTTTCCTATCTCGCCCTCGGCGCGTTCGCTGTCGCAGTCCACGCCGTAGAGCGTAGGCTCGTCGAATGCTATGCTGAGCCCTGTCTCGCCGTGCTTGAGTAGGTATTTCAATCTGGCGTTGGTGTCCTCTGGCGTGCCGAAGCCGGAGAACATGCGCATGGTCCATGGCCTGCCCGCGTACATGTTAGGGTATATGCCGCGCGTGAATGGGTAGACGCCCGGCATCTCGCCGTCTATACCGGAGGCGTCTTCATCGGTGTAGACTATTTTGCCTACATTCGGTGGCTTCCTACCAATCCATGGTGCGAGCACTTTGCTTTCCCATTCCGCGTACTTCTTGCCGGATTTAGACGCACGCGCAGAGAGCAGCTTGGCCTTTTTGCCCCAATATGAGGCGCTGAGCGATTCCTTTTTATCACTTGCCATTAGATCAGAGATGCCCATCGTCAGGTTTAGTTTAGTAATGCGAGCCCAATTTAAAACACTTTTCGTTCCTGCCAATCTTACTTTGGCTGGCCGGTATTCTGGGTCCCTGCAGCATTAGCAGGCGCAGATGAGGCAGGCCGTTCTGTCGGATTAGGTTGCTTTGTGGAACTCTCTATGTGGGCTTTTAAATTGATTATTATCTCCTCGATCTTTGAATCGCTTACCTTCTTTATTATGCCTGCGCCAACGCCGCTTATCAGCCCGCTTAAATCGAAAGTTGAGGACCACGCAGCACTTGTAACGCCGGGCGCTTTCTCGGTCACGTCCAGCGCCAGGGTGATTTTTGCCGTGCTTCCTATCCCGCGCCCGTTGAGTTCATAGGCTATGTGGTTGCCCTGCCGGTCCACTATCGCCCCTTTCATGTCGAAGACGCCGCGCACCAAGCCTAGACCTACCCTGACCTTCATCGTGAATTTCTTGCCGTCTATATCGGTAAAACCCTCGCTGTCAGGTATGCAAGCAGCTACATCGCGCGTATTCGATAGGAAGCTCATCGTAGTCGACGATGGCGCGCTTATCTCCATATTGCCGTCCAAAGCTATCTGCATGTCAATCAAACACTCGAAATCATAACCTAAAAAATTGACTCTAGCACAAGGTCATTACCGTGCCGTTGGCCTCGGGCAGGGTGTGCGGGGCGATGCATGGAGTGATTGACGGCAACTTCACTACTATGTTCTCGATGCCTCCTGACGAAGCGGATGCGCTCGGCATCACGCCGTTGGGCGGATACGCCCTGACCCTGAGCCACTGGTACTTTGCAGTTGCTGAGAACGCGCCGCCGTTGACCTCTATTATCGGGTAATAGGTGCCGGGCAGGGACAGCGCGTTGTTGGTCGAATTGAGCACCGTGGTGTAGTTCTGAAGCGCAGTCTCCTTTCCCGTGGCACCCCATGCGAAGCTCCACAGGAGCGGCCGTGCGGGGAACGAAGTCTGGTTGAGGACTGTCGAAGATCCGCCTCCTGACGGCTCATAGAACAGTTGAGTCTGCGCGGTTCCTCCCGTCGACCCCCCGACTCCGTAGGAACTCGGCGGCTGTTCCGCACCGCTGACAGACGTGCTCTCTCCCTCTGCCACGCTGACGCCTGGAGCACCTCCCGTATTCGTATATGATGTAACTAACGTATCCACGACCTCAGGTGCGCTCACAGCACTGGTAAAATAGATGCCCTCTGTGCTACCTGCGTTGTTCTGCAATTGCGCGTAGTTATTGAAGCTGTTGGTGCCGCTCACTCCTGAAAGCACAGACATGCTGCTTGGAAGCGCGGTGCCGCTGAAGTTAGTGTACCTGTTGAACACGTTCGCGCCGTCGTCGTACTGGCCGTAGGTGCCGGGCAGCTGCGGCGCCTCTCCGGTCGTGCCGCTGCTGCCTCCGTTGAACAGGTTCGTTCCGATGGACTTCATGACCATGTAAACAGTCTGATCTGAGTGCGCGCCGATCCCGTTGCTGAGTTTCACCCAGTATATGGTGCCTGTGGATGTGTTCGAATTGCCCGATTCGAGCCATGAGGGGATCACGTTTATGTTCTGGCCGCTCACCGTGAAGAACTCTATGTTGCCGAGGTTGCCCGATTCATATGATTTGTAGTTGTTGGAGTTCACCTGTATCTGCTGCTGGAACGGCGAAGGAGTCGCGGAGCCCTGCGAGTTGGATATCGTTATGTTGACGTAGCGCAGGAACGGGACGACCTCTGCCGCTGCGCTTGTAACTGTAGTAGGTGTGGACGCGCTGTCATTTACAACTACGCAATACCACATTGTGCTGGTCGGCGACACTCCATTGAAAGTTGCCGATGAAATGGACAATGAGGAAAGCGTCTGCACCAATGTCTTGCCTGAGTTACACGTTGAGGTAGATGAGGAGTACAATTTGGCTGTATAGTCCGGCGTGCCGTCAGACCATGAGGAACTGAACACCACTGACTGGCTGCTGCTCGTGTTGATCAATATTGCTTGACTGGACGACGGGGATATCGAAGGCGTCGACATTGCGGTATTTACGACTATTGAATTTGAAGCCGAGATAAATTTATAGTGCGGCGTGATGCCCTGATCAGTAGCAATTGCATTGTAAGTGAATGTCCCAGTTGAACCCGTCTTGAATGTTAGAGAGTTGCTGGTGAATGGTGAGGATATTGTAAAGTTGCTGCCCTGCTGCCTCAATCCTGAAACGTTGTATAATTCTGCATTGAATGGACCAATCCCGTTGTAAGCAATTATTGTGAACGTTTCGTATTGCCCTGAATCTAGAGTGCTGTTTGAAAGTGTTAGTTTAAGGGATGGAGTTGCGCTTACTACTACATATGCAGTAGGTGAAAATGCAACGCCTGAATTCTGCGAGGCGCTGGCGCTATCATTAATCCTGAGTTCGAAAGAGTATGCGGTCTGCGTTGTCACAGAATTTGTTGAGAATGTACAATTTACTAAGGAAGTTGAATGCGAATTTCCAGAGCCACAATCAGTAGCGTTGAAATATGTAGTTCCTCCAGTCTTGTTCTCAAGCCACTGGTAAGTATAAGGCGCAGTGCCGTTGATAGCTCCAGTATCATTTACATATACAGTGTTTCCAAGGTAAACACTTTGTCTAGATGGTGTAGGTGCATTGACACCTAGCGGGTAGTTGCCTGTTAGGTACTCTGTTGAACTGGTACGTTGTATTGATCCGTTTACTGTATAACTTGTTAATTGATTTGTAAGGGATTCGGCTTGGCATTGAAGTCCCCATGCCCCTGATTCCCGGCTGCAAAGTTGAATTGTGGATAGGCTTATTGTATCATTTGTATATGTAACTGGCTGCTCAGTTCCGTAATATGCAGCGTTGTGATATTCCTCTGTCATGAGGCCGGTGAAATATCCGCTATAATTTTCACCTAAGAATTTGTTTGCATTAAAAGCAGAGTAACTTGTCTGCGCTTTATCATTACTTTTATTTAAATCTATTGCGCTCATTATCACGTTACCATTTGAAAAGTACAGTTGGAGCTGTACTTTATCTCCATTATTTACAGTGCCAGAAAATGTTGCATTGGCAGGACCATATATGGACGCCGGGCATGGATTCCCACAGGGTAGTGATGTGTTAAAGACTTCGTATACCATTCTAAACCCATGGAATAATGGGCCAGAAACCGTATTATTAACCCAGTTCCAAGATACACCAACTTGATACCAGTACTTGATACTGTTAGAACCATTTACCAACCCATTTAGTAGATAGGCTGGCCCGATATTGTCTTGTGCGCTTTGTTGGATTGCGGTAACGTTATAAGCCAAGGTATTGAAAGTGTGGTATGGTCCTCCAATCATATTAGTAGCAAAAACTTCTGCCATCTGTTCATCGGATTGACCGAGGCTTACACTAGAAATAACAAACAATAGGAATACTGCAACAACGAAGTATAATTTCGTACTCATAATTGCACCTTCTTAGCCTTATGCGGGGCGTATGATTTGTGGCAGTGTCCCATTGTATGGCGCATGACCTATTGTTAACAAAAACGCCACAGAAGGCGAATCACATTGTGCTGGTAATAAATTGATTATATAAGTGTTTAAAGTTGCAGTTGGAGAAATGTGTAAGGTAAGCGTTACATTATATGTAGAATTCTTCTGCATGGCGTATTCACTACCGGGTGAGAAGTAAGCCGTTAATCCTTCATTACCGATTGTGTTTATGTTTTTGTACTTATACGAACTTGTGTTGTTTAATAATTCTATTATAAGTGAATTATTTACCTTTAACGTTCCACTTTTTGTTTCTATGTACATTAACTTATAGTGTATTAAACCTGTCCCGCCGGGAGGCAACACAAAATTTATTAGTGGCCCGTATGGCTCTGGAAGAATTTCAGTGCTAGACTTATTAGAAGCCACGATTTGGCTTGCAAAGCCAGACACACCTACGACTTGCTGTGAGAAAACCGGAGGACTCACCAAGGGGCAACTGACAGGTAGTGGCGACCAACCGAAGATTGGTGTTTCGGGCGACAGTTCAATAGTATTGGTACCGGAGGTCTCATTACCACCAACAGTTTTTAAGCTTTGAGTATAGTTGGCTAACAATCCTGTAATTGCAATTGACGCTACCGCTGCCGCCACAAGTACTACAATCAAAATGGCCGATTGATTTTTCACGATACTGCCTCGCACTTGTTGCTTTTACCCTACTGCTGGCCTGCCTGTACATCACAGTAAACGCTTAAATATGCTGCGGGGGGGGGCTCGCCAATTGTCAAACCTACTACATAGTACCATTGATTTCTATGTTGTGCCTGGCTGCGAGTTTGACCAGCACGCTTCTGTCCTCTGATAATTTCTCCAGCACCTCTTGGAGCGTGTTTGGGTTTGTCGCTACGCCCATCCTGACATCGTCGCTCTCGTCATCCGACAGGAATCCGCTTATCTCTGCGGTAACGCCGGGATTCCTGGCAATCTGGTACCTTACGTATGGATCGCAATCGTGGGCCAGCTGCCAGAGCACTTTGACCGAAGAACTCGGATTAGAAGCCACACCGATCCTAACTCCCGCGTCTGTATCGTGGGAGAGACGGTCAAGTACGCCTTCTGGTGTGTTTGGGTTCTGGGCGACTCCGGCCCGTACTTTCGGGTCTATGCTCTTTGAGAACATCTCCAGAAGCTCCTTCGCCGGATCAGGCACTGCCTTTTCATACATTTTAGAATCGGACATGCGCAGCCACCCTTTTACTTTTTAATCATCCAATCGCAATTATTTAAATGTAGCGCCTTCGGATACGCGAGCATTGCTAAATTTATGTCGTGCTTGAACCACGGAACTTCTTCTTTAGCTCTGCCTGCGCGGCGGCGAGCCTTGCGACTGGCACCCTGAAAGGCGAGCAGCTGACGTAGTCTAGGCCGGCGTCGTTGAAGAACTCTATGGATTTCGGGTCGCCGCCATGCTCCCCGCAGATGCCCACCTTGAGCTCCGGATTCGCCTTCTTGCCCTCTGAAGCCGCTATGCCAACCAGCCTGCCCACTCCGTTCCAATCGAGCGTCTCGAAAGGATTCGAAGCGAGCACCTTCTTTTCTATGTAGAACGGTATGAACTTGGCCTCTACGTCGTCCCTGCTGAAAGCGAACGTAGCCTGTGTCAAGTCGTTGGTGCCGAAAGAGAAAAATGCCGCGTATTTTGCCATGTCGGGCGCCGTCAGTGCGGCCCTCGGCGTCTCTATCATCGAGCCCACTTCGTAATTTATCTTAACGCTATGCGCCTTCATCACCTTCTGCGCCTCGGCGTCGACTATGGCCTTCGCGTCCCTTAGTTCGTTCGCTTCGGCGACTTGGGATACCATCACCTCCACCCGCGGGGCCTTGCCGGTCTCCTTTAGCAGTTCGGCCGCAGCCTCGAAGATTGCGCTTACCTGCATCTCGTATATTTCATTGTACATCAGGGCGAGCCTCACGCCCCTCTGGCCCATCATAGGGTTGTGCTCCCTAAGCTGCATCACCTTGTCCAGCACCCTTTCCTTTTCCGCAAGCTTACCCTTGTTCTTCCCGCTCACCCTGAGCTCGACGACCTGCGGCAGTATCTCCTCGAGCTTTGGCAGGAACTCGTGCAGCGGCAGGTCGATAAGCCGTATCGTCATGGGCAGGTCCTTCATTATCTTGAACATCTCCTTGAAATCGCCCTTCTGCATCGGCTTTAGCTTGGCCAGGAACTTCTTACGCTCCTCGAGACTGTCCGCAAGTATCATTTTTTGCACTATTTCAAGCCTCTCAGGCGCGTTGAACATCCTCTCTGTCCTTACCAAGCCTATTCCGTCTACCATGTTTTCCACGGCCTTTGAGGCCATCTCAGGGGTGTCTGCGTTCGCCCTTATCCTGAGCCTCTTGAATTTGTCGGCCCATTTGAGCAGGGTGACTATGTCTGCGTTGAGCTTTGGCTCGACGAGGGGCACCTCATCTATGTACACCAAGCCGTTGCCCCCGTCAATAGTTACCAGGTCACCGTATTTTAACTTCTTGCCGCTAGCGGTTAACTCCCTTCTGTCCATGTTTATCTGCATGCCCTCAGCGCCCACTATGCACGGCTTGCCCATCCCCCTTGTTACAACAGCGGCGTGGCTCGTCATTCCGCCCCTGCTGGTCAGAACGCCGTCTGCAGCGGCAATGCCAGCTATGTCCTCTGGGGTGGTTTCAGGCCTTACGAGTATTATTTTCTCGCCTCTTTGCCTTGCGTCCTGCGCCTCCTTCACTGTGAAAACAATCTTCCCGACCGCGGCACCCGGCGAGGCCGGCAGCCCCTTTGCTATCGAATCCCCGGTAAATTTAGGATCTATCTGCTTGTAAAGCAGGCGCTGCACCTGGTCCGGCTCAACCCTGAGCACGGCCTCTTCTGGAGTAATGAGCTTCTCGCCTACCATCTCGATAGCTATCTTTACTGCAGCGCTTGCCGTCCTCTTCCCGTTTCTCGTCTGCAGCATGTAGAGCTTGCCGCTCTCCACGGTGAATTCTATGTCCTGCATATCCCTGAAATGGTTCTCCAGCTTGCTGAATATCTGTTCAAGCTGCCTGTAGGCGCTTGGCACAAGTTCCTTCATCTTGCTTACCGGATATGGCGTCCTTATTCCGGCAACCACATCCTCGCCTTGGGCCTTCATGAGGAATTCGCCATAGACCCTCCTCTGACCTGTTGATGGATCCCTGGTGAAAGCCACTCCGGTACCGGACTTGTCGTCAAGGTTGCCGTAAACCATCATTACTATGTTGACCGCAGTGCCAAGCGAGTCCGGTATATTGTATATCTTCCTGTACTCTATGGCCCTCTGGTTCCACCATGAGCTGAAGACGGCGCCCACGGCCATGAAAAGCTGGTCTATCGGCTCCTGGGGCAGCTCCTTGCCTGTATCATGCTTTATCAGTTTCTTGTAACTGCCAACCACTTCGCGCCAACCGGCGGCGCTCACCTCTGTGTCGCTCTTCGCGCCGGCCTTGGCCTTGTATGCATCTATTATGTGATCGAACTTTTCGCCTGGGACTGCCATAACTATCTTACCGAAAAGCTGGATGAACCTCCTGTACGTGTCGTAGGCGAAGCGTTCGTCGCCGGTCTTCTTTGAAAGCACATCTACTATGCTGTCGTTTATGCCCAGGTTGAGGACCGTGTCCATCATGCCTGGCATTGACATCGGCGCGCCTGATCTTACAGAGACCAGCAGCGGCTTATCTGTGTCGTTGAACCTCTTCCCGACGCGGCGCTGGAGCGCGTCGACCTTGGTAAGTATCTCGCCCCTCAGCTCCGGCCATATCTCCTTCCCCCTCCTGAAAAACTCGTTGCACATACCTGTAGTTATAATTATGCCCGAAGGAACCGGAAGCCCCAGTTTCGTCATCTCAACAAGCCCATAGCCCTTCCCACCAAGTTCCATCTTTGTAAGGTTCTTTTTCGCGGCTTCATCAAAAAGGTATACTTCGGCTGACATTCGAAACACCGGTTTACATTTTATTTACAATCTTGGACCGACTGCTGCGCGGCTCTGTTTGAATTTGTGAACCGCAATCTCGCAGAAGCAGATTGCGATTGAGGAGCATGATACAGTAATAATTGAATTAACGGGCGCAATATCTAAAAATGTTATCGGCTTGTTAGGGCGGATATTACTATCCTGCGTGGGTATTGAACGTACCTATGTATGTCTGCACCGGCGCGCCTACACAGCTTGGCGCGGTGAAGTTGAAGGACGGCAAAAGCCCGCAATATGACGCATTCACGTAAAGCGTGCCATAAATCAGCGTGCCAACCGAAGTCTGAACCGGCAGGTTAAGCTGGCATATCATTGTGTTACCCGGATTGTACAGCGTAGTGGGCGCAATGCAGTTCACGGCAGATGAATTGGTGCCGTTTATGTTGTAGAATATTTTTATGTTTGTTATCGGGTATTGCTGCGCGTTTTGTAGAGATATTGTAAGCTGTGTATTCCCAGCCATGCTGTTTCCAACTGCAGTTATATCGGAACATGATACACCTATCTGGAAAACGCATGATTCTGGGGCTATTATGTTGGGCGCAACCAAGTAGAAGTATATTAGGGATATTGCTACCACTCCTATGAGTATGGCCCATCCGTAGGTAGCTAAGTACTCCATTGCAACCTGCGCACGCATGCGCACAGGCATGCCAGCACCATTCGTGCGCGCCCGGCATTTAGTGCCAGCGCTTTCAGCCGCCATCGTATCGTTTTCTCAGGGGGAATTTAAAACCATTTGCACAGCACTTCAGAGTATGCCCTCTTTCCTGAACGTCTTGACGCTTATGTATATTATTATAACGTCGAGGAAAGCCAGAACCAATATCAGCAACGCAAAGAACGTTACATCGAGATTTGCTATCCCGAGAACCGACATGAAAGGTATTACCAGTATAGGCAGCACAAGAAGCGTGCTTATCTGTTGGGCTTCCTTCGTGCCCCTTACATGGGCCGACACAAGGACAACGAATCCTATGGTTGCAAGCGCGAGGAAAGGCGATGATAGGAGCATCATAAGCCATGGCAGAGTCGGGAGTATGTAAGCTCCGAATCCATTGTACACTATTGCGTTGGTAACGAAGCCGTACACGCCGAATACGAAAATGGTTAGCAACAGGGTAGGTATGAACGAGGCGAGTATCTTGCCGAGGAGCAACTCCGACGCCTTGACTGGGGTAGAGAGAAGTGCCTCGGCTGTCTTGCGCTCTTTCTCGCCGGCGAAGCTGTCGGCAGCTATTACTGAAGCGGTAAGTATCGGCATGGTCATGAATATCGGGCCTAGCACGTTTACCGTGAAGAAGCTTATGAAGACCAGGCCGCTTGTGCTGACAATGCTGCTTGAGGTAACTGCGATGGACGATAGCTTCCCGGCCAGTGTAGGGCCCGCATAGACCGAAACATAGTATGTAAGCACAGGCAGCGCCAACGCAAAAAACGAGGGGACGCCTATCATAGGGCCGTAGATGGATATGCTGCTGAATACCTCCTTGATGTCCTTTACCGCTATTGCGATGACCTTGCCAATGTCAATGTCAATGCCAATCATTTTGTCCCGCCTATTGAGAGGTTCGATAATATGGGCTCTATGTAATCTATGCCGGTTATGTATGCACCTTTGCCGATCAAGTATGAGGCCGCGGCGCTGATACCTTTATAATCGCGTATTTTCACCTTAAGAACAGTCGGCACGGCCGAGTTGGCCCATTCGAAACCTGGCACCCCTCTGGCTACTGCAAGGCTTATGGGCCTTGCAAGCCTTATGCTCACTGTTGCCCCGCTTAGGACCGATTTGTATAACTCTTCTATTCTGGTGTCTTCCACCAAAGTCCCCTGCCTCATTACGATTATGCGGCCGTTGAACCTTGTTACCTCGTCAAGCTTCTGCGTTACAAGTATGACTGAGCGGCCCTCATCCTCGTACCTTAATATCAAGTTGCGCACGAATTCGGAAGAATGCGCGTCCAGGAATGCGGTAGGCTCATCAAGCAGCAATATTTTTGGGTCATTGAGTAGCGCGCGGCAGAACGAGATTTTCTGCTTCGTGCCACGGCTCAGTTGGTAAACCTTCGAGTCGATGTATTGCAATGCCCCGATCTCGTCCAGGAAGCTACTTGCCGTTTCAATCGCGTCGGAGTCCTTTAAGCCATTGAGCCTGCCGAAGAACTTCAGGTTGCTTCTCACAGTAAGATGATCATAGAGCGCGTAATTATCAGAGAGCAGGGACATTCCGTATTTGAGCTCGCTTGAAACATATGGGTCCTTCCCAAAAACGCGGATAGATCCGAAGTCGGGCTTGTACAGCCCGGCTATGCACCGCAGCATGGTACTTTTGCCCGCTCCGTTAGGCCCCAACACTATTGTCAGGCCCTTGGAGAAGGAGACGCTGACGTCATCAACAGCAAGAACCTTGCCGAAACTCTTTGTCACCCTTTCCAGCAGTATTACGCCTTTGCGCGGCTTTTTTGGGTTCATGCTATTGGCCCGGCTATCGCAGTAGGTGCGCAGCTTCCTATTTCCTGACTACAGTGCATGTCTCTGGCTTGCCCATGAGTATATTCCTTATGACATTGGGCTTTGTGGCGTTCGCTATGTAGCCTGTGGCCCCAGTTGCATCCACTATCTCGTACATCAGCGACACCTTAGTCCTCATGCCCCCGGTTACGTCCACCTTCTTCGTCGTGCCTACAGCAGATATTATGCCTTCGATGTTGCCGTGGTTCAGCTCTGTAACCAACTTGGCGCCTGCTGCTGAGGGGTTGCCATTGAATACCCCATCCACATCGGTGCCGAAGATCACCTTTGACGGCTTGAAATGCCCGGAAAGAAAGCGCAGGATTTCCTCTGTTGATATTATGCAAACCCCCTGTATCGTGTCTATGCCAACATCTCCATAAACCACAGGTATGAAACCGAGCTCCATGGCCTCCTTTATCTGGGAGACGAATCCGTCTGATATCTTTGATTTGCTTGAGAGCGTGAAGCTGGATGGCGAGAACGGGAACACCGGCATGTCTATCTCTGCTCCGCACTTTATGAATATCGAGTTCAGCTCCCTGGCATCGCTCAGGGTGAGGATGGACCCTTTCATGCTGTCCTTCTTAACTAGCCCCTTCTGCACCTCGTACTTGTTGGCGATGATGTGGGGGAACGAGCCGCCGCCATGGCCTATTATCACATCGATTCCAAGTTCCTGGCTTGCACCGTATATCTCGCGCAACAGGCGCGTTATCACTTCGGGCTTTGCCTCCTTATGCACAGCTGTATTTGTTATTACGCTGCCGCCCAGTTTTATCAGGCATAAATCCTTCTGCATGAAATCGCCAATATTCTTAATTGGGATGCGCTTAATAAGACTTTTGCTTGTGCAGGGATTGCGGCACCGGTATTGGGGGCAGCCGCGCTGATTTTGATATTCATGGATTAAGTATTAGATGCCAAACAGCAATATGATTTCCCGCCCAAGGGCAGTACACACATATCGTGAGCAGTCTTAGCTTCCGAGTTCGGAATGGGATCGGGCGTTACCCTGCTCCTATTACCGTTTGGCGTATTTATTTAGGGGCACAAATTTATAAGGTTTACTGAATTTATGCGATTTTATGCTAGCTGAATGGGTTATTCAGGGGCCAGTGAATAACAAGGCAGTAGCGGCGCTTTGGGCGCCCCTACACGGTATTGCAGGGAAAATTTTTATACCGACAATGCCATTTTAATGCGGTGGAACAATGGACGTTGAGACAAAGCTGGCTGTAGTCCGGAGTTTCGCGCAGGAAATAGTCACTGCCGAAGACTTGAAGCACCTTTTCGAAACGAACGACCATCCGATTGTTTATGACGGGTTCGAGCCATCAGGCGGCATGGCCCCCATACACTTCGGCCTCCTCAGGGCGAAGAACCTGAAGAAGATGCTGGACATCGGGGTGCATTTCAAGCTGTTCCTGGCAGACTATTACGCTTTCATAAACAACAAGCTCGAAGGGAACATGGATCACATAAGGAAAACTGGCGAGTATTTCATAGAGGTCTGGAGGGCATGCGGCATTGACATGAGCAAGGTCGAAGTCATATGGGCCAAGGACCTCATGGACAGAATAGATTACTGGGACCGCTTCATAAGGGTGGGGAGGTCTACAACCATAGACCGAATAAGGAGGGCGATAACAATAATGGGCCGCAGGGAAGGCGAAGCCGTTTCCGCAGCGCAACTGTTCTATCCTGCCATGCAGGTGACCGATGTCTTCCAGCTGGACATCGACATATGCGAGATGGGGATGGAACAGAGAAAAGCGAACATACTGGCGCGCGAGATAGCGCAGAAGGAGAAATGGCACGTGCCAGTTGCAGTGCACCACCCTCTGATGCTAGGGCTGCAGGGGATGCCGCAGCAGGGCGCAGGCGAGAATGACCGGCAGGACGCTGCCATAGAATACAAAATGTCGAAGTCGAATCCCAAAAGCGCGATATACGTGCATGATTCGTATGAAACAATAAAGAAGAAGATAAACGGCGCCTACTGCCCTGAAAGGGTGGTGGACGGCAATCCTCTATTCAATTATCTGGAACTAGTCATTATAGAAGACAGGACCATCCCGATAGCGATAGACAGGCCGCAGAAATTCGGCGGGCCGATAGAGTTCTCAAACTACGCGGACATGGTGGAGAAGTACAAAGTGGGCAAACTGCACCCTGCCGACCTCAAAGCATACGTGGCGGATGGGCTAGAAAAGCTGATAAGCCCTGCAAGGGGATACTTTGAAAAGAACAAGAGAGCGGGGGAGCTTTATAAGGAGGTCAGCGGTTACATGATAACGCGATGAGCCAGATTTTTGAGTGGACGATGCACGGTTATCCCAAAATAGCAGGCTGCGAAGGAGTCTATGGACCTCGGGAGGATTCTTTCCTTCTGGCGGATGCGGTAGGCGAATACGGTTTAGGCAGGATGCTAGACTTAGGCAGCGGGACTGGAATTGTCGGCATAACGGCTGCGCTAAAGGGCTGCGAAGTCACATTCGCGGATATAAGCGGCGAGGCAATCGAATGCTCGAAGAAGAACGCATCGGCCAACAACGTGGCAGGCAGCTTCGTAATAAGCGATATGTTTTCAAAAGTTGGCGGGAAGTTCAATACCATAGCCTTCAACCCGCCGTATCTCCCATCACGCGGGCGGGAGAACGTGCTGGAGGATCGCGCCCTGGACGGCGGCGCAGGCGGGAGGGAATTGATAGACCGCTTTCTGTGCGGTTTCAGGAAGCACATACTGGGAGACCATGCAGTGCTATTGCTGGAGAGTTCGCTAAACGGTTATAAGGACGATGCCGACCTATTCGAGGCAGAGATAGTCGCCAGGAAGAGGATGTTTTTCGAGGAGCTCGTTGTACTGCTAATCAGGTAACGCGACTCATTCTATTAGTACCCTTCTTGTAGACACTAGCTTCTCTATAAGCGTAGAAGGTATGCCGTCCCTCTCTATCTCCTGCTCCGCCGGCGGATACGAAAGGTAGTTCGGTATATTAGCTGCGAGCCTGTCGCCGTAGGTCGATACGGTCTCGTTCCTGTAGAAAACGCCCAGCGGTATCTTGTCATCCCACTCGCCGGCCTTCACTATGGCGTTGGCGATCTTCTGGTGCGTCTCGGCCTGGTCGTTTACGATCGGGTCGATATCGGTCATTTTGTAGATCCTCTTTTCATACCACTCCTTAGTGTTGATGTCGTTGTATGTGGGGCAGGGCTGCAATATGTCTATCAGTGCGGTGCCCTTATGCTGGATTGCCGCCTTTATCAGCTCCTTTGTCCCATTCACATCGTAGGAGTATGCGCGTGCGACGAAGGTGTAGCCGGACGCCAGCGCCAGCATTATAGGGTTCACTTCGCCGTTTATGTTGGACCTAGGCATCGACTTGACCTTCTCGCCTAGCTTCAGCGTCGGAGCGGCCTGGCCCTTCGTTAGGCCGTAGACGCCATTGTCGTGCAGCATTATGGCCATGTCGAGATTCCTCCTCCCGGCATTTACGAAATGGCCGGCTCCGATGCCCAGACCGTCGCCGTCGCCGACATTCACAATGACCTCAAGTTTGGGATTTGCCACCTTTATTCCGGTGGCGTATGGCAGCGCCCTGCCATGAAGCGTGTGCACGGTCGATATGGAAGAATTCATGAACTGGCCTGTTTTCCCTGAGCAGCCTATTCCAGTGACTACGACCACGTTCTGAAGCGGCACACCGAGCTCCTTGAGAACCGATTCCTCTGCCCTCAATATGCCGAAATCCCCGCATCCGGGGCACCAATCCGATATTATTAGCTCAGACCCCGCCATTTAACGCAATCCTCTTTGTAGCGCCTGACTTTATGCGCCTGACCGATTTGTATATCTCCTCCCTTGTAATCATTCTGCCGTTCCATTTCAATATGTAGTGCGTGGGCGCTATGCCGGTGTTCTCCGTCATCACCTGCGCCGCCTGCGCAGTATAACTGCTCTCTACAGTGATTATGGTCTGCTTGTTCTCCAGCAGCTTGCGCACCATGTTCTTAGGGAATGGGCTGAACATCTTTATCTGAATAACGCCGATGCTGATGCCGTCCGTCTTCAGCATGTCAAGCGCGTCAATTATTGGCAGCTTTGAAGAGCCCCACGTTACGACTATGGTGTCGGAATCCATGTCACCGTAAACGTTTAGCCTATCACGCTCCGGTATCTCCCTGTCAGCAGTTTCAAGCTTTTTCATCCTCTTTTCGTACATCTTGAACCTCATATTGACTTCCTCTGTTATGTGGCCATATTCGTTGTGCTCGTCGCCTTCGTGTATTATCCTGCCCGGACCAGAGCCCAATGCGGCTCTGGGCGAAATCCCGTCATCACTGAATTCGAAGCGCCTGTAGGATTCCGACGCCTTCACCATCTTGCCCCTTGATATCCTAAGGGCGTTATAGTTGAATGGGCCCTCGTCTATTATGCTGTAGGAATTTGCCAGCGTCTTCTCTATCAGGTGTATCACCGGAGTCTGGTACTTTTCCGCCAAGTTGAGCGCCCAGAATGCGTCCCTGAAGACCTCCATGTGGTCGCCCGACGCCAGCACTATCCTAGGAAACTCGCCATGCCCCACGTTGAGCGCGAACTTTAGGTCGGTCTGCCCACTCCTGGTTGGAAGGCCAGTGGAGGGGCCACCGCGCATGTAATAAGTAACGACCAAGGGGACCTCATTCATGCCCGCCCAGCCTATGCCTTCTGGCATTAGGGAGAACCCGGGTCCTGATGTCGCTGTGGAGGCCCTGACCCCGGTAAGGCATGCCGCTATGGCGGTGTTGACCGCCGCGATTTCGTCCTCCATCTGCAATACAACTGCACCGGCTTTCCTTAACTCCTGTTTTTCGCTTTCGACGTCAAGCAACTGGTTTGCCTCTATGAAATCGCTCTCGTCTGATGCAGGCGTTATCGGATAATAGGTCTGCAGCCTGAGTCCGCCGAAAATCTTGCCCATTGCAGACATATAATTGCCGTCTACGCGTAACCTGCTGCCATTGGTAGGCAGTGCCTCCAGACTGTACTTAGGTTGCACCTGTATGATGCCGTATTCCACGGCAAGCGAATTTATCTTGCGGTATTCTTCCTTCTTGAAAACCGATGATACTGCTGCGAGCAGGAACTTTTTGTCGAGGCCGAGCATGCCGTATGAAGCAGCTACTGCGATTACGTTCTTGGCCCTGCCTACCACGGTTGATGACTGGTTGACCTCGTTCATTATCATTGTCAGGGTTGAATCGAAGTCTATCGGTATGACTGTTATCCCGTTGTTCTTAAGATAGTTGAGCGCGCCGCCTACCGTCTCGTCAAGGCCGTGCGATGACAGGACCTGGGCCACATCGTGCTTTATCTCGTTCTCCATGAGCAGCGCGTTCTCCAGCTTAGCGCCCTCCATGTTCTTATCGTACAGCAGCGTGCCTTTTACCTGCCTGAAATGCTGGAATACGGTCTCCGGCTCGAAGGTCGCTAATACATCTATGTCATCCGATATGCTCGAGGTAGGGGCATCGCTTATTGTTATAGTGAAGTAGCTGTGTTTGCCCTTTATGTTGGAGTAGTATTCCCTGTTGCCATATATGTAGTAACCAGCCTTGGCAATTGCGTCGCCGAACAGGTTGGCGGCAGTATCCACGCCTGTTCCTTGCGGGCCCCCGATCACCCACGTAATCCTTACCATATGCATCAAGCAGTACAGATTTAGAAAGGTTAAAATATAAAATTGGTTAGTCCGTAACTTTGTATTGCAGTTAAAGAGCGAGACATCGAAAATTTTTATATTTGGTCCTTTTCACAATATTGTGTTGTTTAAATTTTATAATGGTTTTGTTTGCGCTGCCTCTCAATTTCGATTTTTGGTTGATGACGCTCAGAGCATTGGACGACGGAGGGAAAAGCACTGCGGCGGGCATAGCGCATGAAATGCCCGCTAGGGAAGGAGGGAAGCGGTGATACGGCCGGTCAGGCGGCATGCCGCCTGGCATTCGCTATGATGACTGCCGTAGCCAGTATCAATGCTCCGGCAACTAGGAAGGCGAACCAGTAACCTAGGTAATATGATAGGTAACCTGCTAGCGGCGCGCCAACCAGCGCGCCCAGGCCGACGAAGCCGCTGTAGATGCCTAGCTTAGTGCCGCGTTTTTCTGTGCCTATGGCCTCGAATATCATCGTGTTGAATGCGGCATAGAAAAGCGCATAAGCTATGCCGGCAGCCATCGCGTAAAGGATTACGTTTGCGCCAAGCAGGTTGAGATTTGTGAGAAGCACGAATGAAATGCCTATTATGACGTAACCGACGCCCCTGAATACAAGGGCCGTTGCAGCGACCTTTGCCTTTGCCCTCTTCTCCATAAGCGCGCCGGACCTGTAAAACATTATCGCCTGCACTATGTTACCTACAAGCAGCACGGAGAGGACCTCGAAATCGCTGAAGCCATGGGCCCTAAGCCCGGCGGGATATGCAGTGTTGAATATCGTGGTGCCTATGAAGAACACGAATGCACTTGCGTAGAGCAGTTTTATGTAGCCGACCTTTTTGAGGATGAGCATCCTTCCGGATAAAAGCTTGGAAATCCTGTTTTCTATAAAAACTATCTTTGGTATCCTTAGGAATATCAGAGGATTTGACAGGAGCCTACTCCTGAACGCCAGCATGCTGTTGAGTATCGAGAGCCTTGGGAACGTGGATTTTGGCTCCTGGATGAACTTCGTGAACGCCAGCGCAGTTATCGCGAACGGCGCGAGCATAAGTATGACGTAGCTTATGGGCAGGAACCCAGAGAGGAACGATGTGATCACATAGCCGAATACAACGCCGACTGTAGACAGCATCTGTAGCCTTGAAAAGCCGTGGCCCCACCTGTCCTTTGGGTTTGTTTCCATTACAAGCATGTTCAGCGGCATACTGTTTGCTATTGTGACAAATGTGAGGATGCCGTAAATCACTATCACGCCGAGCACATCCTTTACCAAGAAGAGCCCTACAATGGACGCGGAAAGGCCGAGGAACGATATGGCAACGAATGCCTTCCTCCTATCGTATATCTCTATCATCCTTCCCCAGAATATGCTTGCCACTATCCACATCGCGTTCGAAAATGCGACGGCATATGACGCGTCTATCACTGTGCCGTTCAGGTCCAGTATATATAGTATAACAAGATTGGATATCGGACCGTATGCTATCTGGTATGGCAGCATCATGTACAGCCATTTCGCTGCGCGGTCACGTGTATATTTTAGTCGCATGTGGAATCGCCCTCATTTTGCCGGTTTGGCGTCATGCGGCCGCATAAGAAAAGCGCGGATTTGGATATGAAACGCCTTGGCATCCGTGGTGCCGCCGCGCTGCTGCCGCCGTAATGATATGCGGATTCATATCTGCTTGCTAGGATCTAGTATTTGCTCCAGCTTTTCCTTTGGCAGTACCTTCATCTCTAAGCAGACTTGCATTACGCTCTTTTCCTCCAGATAAGCCTTCCTCGCAATCTCGGCTGCCTTGCTGTAGCCTATGTATGGGCTGAGCGCAGTCGCGGTAGATATATTCATCGTAACGTACCGGCTTATGACTGCGGCGCTGGCCTTTATCCCGGATACGCACCTTTTGGTGAACGCCCTTGTGCCATTGGACAGTATGTCTATCGCGAATACCAGGTTGTACGCTATCACCGGCATGAACACGTTCAGCTCAAGCTGGCCTGACGCGGCCGCAGTCTCCACCGCGTGGCAGTTGCCCATCGCATGGAAGCAGACCTGATTTAGCATCTCCGCCATGCTGGGGTTTATCTTTCCGGGCATTATTGACGAGCCTGGCTGTACCGCAGGCAGCACCAACTCTGCTATACCGGTGCGCGGACCTGAGCTTAGCAGCCTCATGTCATTTGCGATCTTTCCGAGTGTGGCGGCGACCTCCCTAAGCGCGCCTGCAGTGCGCAATTCATCTGTCTGGTTCTGCATCGAGCCGAAAAGGTTATGTGAAAGCGCGAAATCGAACCCTGTCGCCTTATCAAGCTCCTCTATAGCGTACTTTGAGTAGTTCTTTGGTGTGTTTATGCCTGTGCCGAGCGCGGTGCCGCCTAGCGGTATCTCGAGCAATGACTCGGAGGACTCCTTAAGATGATGCGATGCAGTACTTATCGCCGCGGAGTATCCAGAGAACTCCTGGCCCAGTGTCATCGGGACGGCGTCCTGGAGGTGCGTCCTGCCCACTTTTATTATCTTGGAGAACTCTCTGGACTTCGAGTCAAGGGCGGCCTCTAGTTCCTCCAGCGCAGGGATCAGATTCTTGATTATGCCTTCATAAGCGGCCATGTGCTCCACGCAATGGAAGGTATCGTTCGTAGACTGCGACATGTTGACGTGGTCGTTGGGGTGCACTAGTTTGTAATCCCCGCGCTTGCCGTGCAGCAGCTCTATGGCCCTGTTGGCCACCACCTCGTTGACGTTCATGTTGGTGCTTGTGCCTGCGCCGGCCTGGAAGGCGTCCACCACGAACTGGTCGTCGAATTTACCTGCGGCCACCTCGTCGCACGCCCGGGATATTGCGGAAAAACGCTTGGCATCAAGCTTGCCTGCGCTCACATTTGCAGCTGCCGCTGCTTTCTTCAGCACCGCATAGTTGCGTATTATGGCCTTTTGCAGATGCATGCCGGATATAGGAAAATTCTCGAACGCCCTTCGCGTTTCCGATCCGTAGTAAGCGCCCTTCGGGACTTTGACTTCGCCGAGTACATCATTCTCTATTCTGAATTCCATAAAACCAACCAGCATTGTCAGCATAATTGAATTGGCATCAAAGGCTTTTAGACTTTAGCTATTTCGCAGCGCAAATTCTACTTGCCTGGCGCTGCATTGCGTTAGTATTTTAAACATGTTCCAACTAATGTTAGTTTATGGAGGTTCTCGATTATGATATTGTAATACTGGGAAGCGGCTTGGCTGGCATGCGCGCTGCTCTTCAGGCCGCCAGGGCTTCTGACGGCAAGGCCAGGATAGCGATGATATCGAAGCTGCACGCGATGCGAAGCCATTCAGTTTCGGCCGAGGGCGGGATCTCAGGGGTCTTGTATCCGGGGGAGCATGGAGACAGCGAGGACCTGCACGGCTACGACACGGCGAAGGGCGGCGACTTCCTGGGCGATCAGGACTCCATAGAACTGCTGGTCAAGCATGCGCCTGAGGAGATAAAGCTTTTCGACCATCTGGGCGTGCCATGGAACAGGGACGCCGGCGGCAAGATAGTACTGCGCGCATTCGGCGGCATGAGCATACCGAGGACCGCGTTCGCCTCGGACAAGACCGGCTTCTTCATGCTGAGCGCGCTTTACGACAATCTGATAGAATTCGATAACATACAGGTATTCCATGAGCACATGGCTACTGGGCTGATACTCGACAAGGGAAGGTTCGCTGCGATAACGGCGCTAGACATGGCAACCGGGGAGATGAAGGCGTTCGTTGGCAAGGCGGGGATAATAGCCACGGGAGGTTTCGCCAGGATGTACGGGTTCACCACCACTGCATATTCTAGCACAGGCGACGGCGCAGCGCTGACGTACAACGCAGGGTTGCCGCTCAAGGACATGGAGTTCGTCCAGTTCCATCCCACCGGGCTGATACCAAGCGGCATACTGATAACGGAAGCGACCAGGGGGGAGGGAGCGTACCTTACAAACTCCAATGGGGAGCGCTTCATGGAGCGCTATGCCAAGAACAAGATGGAGCTGGCGCCGCGCGACATAGTATCGCGCGCAATCGTGACTGAGATAGAGGCCGGCAGGGGACTCTCAGAGAAGAGGTTCGGGGACATGAAGTTCGTGCACCTGGACCTCAGGCACCTGGGCGAGACCAAGATAGACGAGAGGCTGCCAATGGTAAGGGAGATAGCGCTAAAGATGATAGGCGTGGACGCTGCCAACGAGCCTCTGCCTGTAGCGCCTGTCGCGCATTTTACTATGGGTGGCATACACACAAACATAAACGGGAACGTAATGCTAAACGAGAGGAAAACCACAACCGGCCTCTGGGCGGTGGGCGAATGCGCCTCGGTGAACGTGCACGGCGCGAACAGGCTGGGCAGCAATTCACTGAGTCAGTGCGTCATATGGGGAAAGATTGCAGGCAACGCCGCCTTCCAGTCCCTCCATGATGCCGGGCTCACGACAGAGCTGTCGGCGAAGACGAAGAAGCGCATAGACGCCGAGGAGGACAAACTGCATAAACTGCTGGAAAGCGACGGAGGCGAGAACCCCTACGACATCAGGAAGGCGCTCTGGCGCACGATGGACCTGAATGTCGGGCCGTACAGGAATGTCAAGGCCCTGGGCAAGGCCAAGAAGGATGTAGCGAAGCTCAGGAAGGCGTTCAACAAAATATACGTAGACGACAAGAGCCTCGTTTATAACGTAAACCTCAGGGACTCGATAGAACTGAGGAACATGCTGGACCTCGCATCGGTGGTTGTCGCTGGCGCGCTCGGGAGGCGCGAATCGAGGGGAGGCCATGCAAGGAGGGACTACCCGAAGAGGAACGACAAGCAGTGGCTGAAGCATACGGTCGCATATAAGCTGAAGAATGGAGGGGTCAAGCTGTCCTACATACCGGTAAAGATAACGAAGTGGAAGCCCGAAGAGAGGAAATACTAGGTGCTGCGCGTGGCAAAAAAGCTTTATGATATGAGGGGGAGTCAGGCCAGCATATACAGGCTGGTCAACTTCGACATAGAGGGCTTCATTCACATGCTCTTCTTCAGGATACTCATCTTCGCCTCGGCGATATACGGAGCCCTCCTGCTCCTGTCGTTTGTCACCTACATCCCTGCCACGCTTGTCAAGCTCTTCACGGTAGTGGTATGGATACTCATAACGCCGCAGTTCTTCGAGAGCGCCAAGCTGGTCTCAATGATGAGCACCAAGGGCCTCTCCTTCGGCCACTTCAGCCAGGAGCACGTTTTCCTAGAGAAGTCGAAATACGGCATAAACACCACATTCTTCGACGTCATGCCCTACGCCGTGATGATGCTCTGGGTGCTAGGCTTCCTCATAATGCTAGTATGGTGGAACGTATGAGCGGATTCGGCACTGCAAGATTCTTCTACGGCGCCATGGCAGGCATGCCGGTATTGCTGTGGCTCGTGGCGGTCCTTCTTCTCGTCACTGCGTTCTTCCCGTCTTACTTGATCGCAGTGCTCATAGAGGCCTTCACTTTCCTGTTGGGCATTGCGGCGCTGACATTCGGGATCGTAGGATTCTGGGAGGTGTTTATGAATGGATGATCCAAACTACACTAAAAAGATAAAATTCGTCATTGATGCGTTCAACCCGGACAGCGAGTCGTTCGTCAGCACCAGCAGGAACATTGAGGTAACCAACCTTACAACAGTGCTAGAAGCGCTTATAGGCATAAATGAGAGGGAGAGCAAGAAGGTTCCTGTGAGGTACAGCTGCAGGATGGGAATCTGCGGCTCGTGCGCCATGGTGATAAACGGCAGGCCCAGGCTGGCATGCGAGACGAACATATTCAGGGAGCAGAGCGACACGATAACTGTAGAACCCATGCGCGGACACCCGATACTCAGGGGTCTGGTCACCGACTTCGACGACTTTTTCAAGCACCACAGGAGCGTGAAGCCATGGATAATCAGGGAGGACCCGGCGGAGAAGTACAGCGTAGGCAAGGAATTCCCGCAGACGGAAGAGCAGCGCGACGCCTTCCTGCCATTCGCCGAGTGCATAAAATGCGGCCTGTGCGTGGACGCATGCCCGGTTTCTAACATAAGGAAGGACTTCAAGGGGCCCCAGGCTCTGGCGCAGGCTTACAGGTACTACGCGGACTCTAAGGATCAGGCGAGGGACAGCAGGCTGGACTACCTGGACTCGATGGACAACGTCTGGGGCTGCGAATTCTCGGGATCATGCTCGAAAGTATGCCCAAAGTCTGTTGACCCGGCGTTCGCGATACAACTGCTCAAAGGGGAGATAGCAAAGAAGCGCATGAGGGAGATGTTCGGGCGCGAGGAAGCCGAGCAGTAGGCTTTCACTTGGGAAGAGCGCTATTTTTTATTTTCAGCACGCATGCAGTCGGAGCGAAAAGCAATAAATATTATATAAGGGTCAACTATACTGATTGCAATGGGGGGTAAAGGCGCGACCTCATGTCCGACCCTGTCGCTTCTCCACGTCGCAGGGAAGAGGTGGACCGTTCCGATACTGGAGGCGCTTTACGCCGCCAACAGGGGCATGCAATTCGGGGCCATCCAGGAGGAGATAGGCGCGATAACGCCGAAAAACCTGAGCGGCGGGCTCAAGGAGCTCGTGGAGGCAGGGCTTGTCGAGAGGGACGAAATCCTTTACGGGGGGATTACAGGCTACGAAGCCAGCGCGCCGGGCAGCGAATACAGGATCACGAAGATGGGCCAGGAGTTCCAGAAGTTAATAGTCCAATCCAAGGAGTTGGGCATATGCTGGTACGGGTTGGACAAGGGGTGCATAGGTAGCAGGTGCAGCAGATGCGCGCTGTTCTGAAGCGCAAAGGCTGCAACCCTATCTGATGTTAGGCTATTTTAATTTAATCGTTTGTATTATTGGTGGGCAACATGGTATTCATAGACAACCTCGCGTACAACCTGTTTGGGATAAGCTTCGGAGGGCTGCTGCTGGCCTACACTGTAACTTCGATGTTTTTCGTTTACAGGAACAAGAGGAATGACTACATAGACCGTTTTTCTAATGCAAAAGTGCCGCTTGGCATTGTGGGCTTTTACCTCTTCATAAGCGGCCTATGGGGCCAGTTCACGTGGCCGCTTCCGGGCAGCTACAACACACTGTTCTACGACCCTATGATTGCGTTCGGTTCTGTCATGCTGGCGCTGGTGTTCTCTGCCATCTACAAGGTTAGATTGGAGTACACAGGTTTCTTAGCGCTGATGGTCGGCGTCATGATAATGTTATACGGGATACAGAGCTATGGTTCGGGCATTGTCATGCCCGGCGCGCTGCTTTACTTGTATTTCTTATATGGCATATCCGGCGTGCTGGCTTATCCAGTATCGCTGATAGCGGACAGGCTTCCGGGCCTCCGGAAGAACCCATGGATAGGATGGCACCTCTGCTTGGGGCTGTTCTGGCTGTTCATGGTGGCAGCCAGCCTGCTTGCGGGCTACATGGCCGTCATGGCACTGCCTCCAGGGCACCTCCTGGGCGCCATTTAGGCTGCTGGCACGGTGCCGGGAAAAGACTTAAAAGTATGCAGACAGATAAATCACCATGATAATCATAGGCGGACCTGCATCTAACGGCTTGGAGGAGAGCATAGGCAAGGCGCTCCGCGAGAAGTCCGCCAAGGTGGCGGCGAAGCTTTTCCCTGACGGCGAGTCATACATAAAGATGCCAGGCGGCATGGAAGGCGAGGACGTCGTGCTGGTGCAGTCGACTTACAGCCCGCAGGACAAGCATATAATGGAGCTCCTGCTGATGGCTGACGCGGCTAGGGAGTTCAAGGCGCGCAGCATAACCGCTGTGGTGCCTTACATGGCTTACCTGAGGCAGGACAGGAGGTTCATGGAAGGCGAGGCAGTGAGCTCGCAGGCTGTGCTGAGGTTCATAAACGCCGCGGGCGTGTCGTCTCTTGCGGTGGTGCAGCCCCACAAGGATGCGCCGTTCTCTGCGTTCAACGGCAAGGTGAGCCTAGTAGACCCTATACCGTTGCAGGCGAAGGCGGTTTCAAAGCTGCTCACCGAGCCCATAGTACTGGCCCCGGACAAGGGCGGGGTAGGCAGGGCCAAGGAGCTGGCCGACCTGCTCGGCTGCAAATTCTCGCACATAGACAAGGTACGCGACAGCGTTACTTGGGAGGTCAAGATAGAGGCCCCGCTGGTAGGCTCTTTCAAGGGCAAGGACGTCGTCATAGTGGACGACATAATAAGCACCGGAGAGACGATAGCGCAGGCCTCGCGCGAAGTGCTTTCCAAGGGCGCGGAGAAGGTTATAGCCGTGGCGACCCACTTGGTGATGGCAGGCGGGGCGAAGGACAGGCTCAAGGGCGCTGGCGTATCTGAGATCTTTGGGACCAACACGGTGCCGTACGAAGGCGCTAAGATATTGGATATCGGGGGGCAGATCGCTGCAGCGATAAAGGTCTGAATGCGGCCGAAGCTTGATCGCCTTCCGCTGCTAAGCGTTTGACTTTCCTAGGGGCGCGCCGCATATACGCATAGCTGCCCGTAAGAATCTATATGTATGCCCTTTATCTTGAATGCCGCAAATTCATCGCGCAGCGTCCTCGCGGTGAAATAGTGATGCAGCAGGCCTTCCTCGCTGCCGTCCAGCGGTATGTACGTGTATTCTGAGAGGAACCTGTGCTTGCTCCCTGCGAGAGCCTTCCTGCTCTGTACGGATACGAATATTAGCCCGTTTTTATTCAGTACCCTGCGCATTTCCCTTATGGTCCGCCTAATGCGTCGGATAGTGTTGTGATCTATAACCTGTATGGATATTATAGCATCGAAGAATTTGTCCCGGAACGGCAGCTTCTTTGACATGTCGTGCACAAAGATCCTGGCCTTCAGCCCATGCTTCTTGAGGCGCCTTTTTGTGTATTCGACGCCGGTCTTTGACATGTCAAACCCGTATACATCGAATCCCCTTCTGGCCAGATAGACCGTGTGCCTGCCTGTCCCGCAGCCAATGTCCAAAATGCGCTTGACTCCGGCCTTCTTGAAGTCCCTGGCGATCTTTGGGATGTCCTCCTGCGTGCCGTACCAGCATATGCCCTCTTTCCGGAATATGGCCTCCCAATCGCCCACGCTAATCGCCGGTTTTTAGAACGGTACGCATCGATTGCTGTTTGCACCCTAACTGAAGGGGCCGTTTACTGCGCCTGCTCCCTCCTCAATAATCTGGGCAGCAAAAGCTCCCTGACCTCGACCCAGCTCTGTGCCACGACTATCTTGTTGTGGCTGTTGAGTATTACCTGCTCGTCGATCTCGCTCCAAGGCTGCTTTATTATTATAACGTTCTTGTCGAGCACTGCGACCTGCTTTGCTACCTCGAAGTAGTCGTCGACGTATATGTCTGCGCCCTCCTTCTGCTTGTCCGCCTGGTGGGCCACGTGCACGAACTTGTCGTACGTTATGTTGTTGATCCTGAGCCAGTCCCTTATCTGGTCGTCGGTCCCTACTGCAGCAGTGACCACATGTATCTCGTAATCCTTATGCACGTCCTCTAGTATCCTGGGAATCTGCTTGTCTACGAGGCCGATTTCCTTGTAATTGTCCCATATCTCCTTCAATATGCCTACGAATTCAGCCCTTGTCATCGATGGCACGAGCTCCTCCACATGGTACTTGGTGAGCTGATCTACCGTGAGCTCCACATTGTAGCGATCCTTGACTATCTTGATTATCTGAGTGGCCAAATCGGCTATGGTGCCGTCTACGTCTAAGGCTATTACCTTCCTGGCCTCCTGGCCCGCCTCTACCGGCATGTCCTTTGTCGCCATACGACTCCACTAGTAATTAGGCGGGGATAAGTAGATAAGGGTTTCCTATACGTGATTTTTACCGATTTTATGGAATCAATCGGCCTGCGCCGAATATGAATACGGCATGGATAGCCGAGCGATTCAAGGCGCCGTCGCCGGCATTAATAACCTTTATATACTTGTTTTGGCTTATATAATTTGGCAATGGATGATATGGATGGAAAGCTTTAAAACAAAGGATGGCACATCATTGAGAGCTAGTGAGAACAAAGAAAACATGGAGCTTAATGCCTCGGAACCAAAGGAGAAAGCACGCAATGAAAATGCCGATCGGAAGAGGTACAAGAAGGAACAACTCGCGATAGCAAAGGATGAGGAGCGCACTGCTACATTCTACAAGGACAGCAGATGGAAGATAGCACTTGGAAGCCTTGGAGCGCTCGCTGTTGCCGCAGGCGCAGCGGGAAGCGCAGCCACAGTGGCGATTGCAGCTGCAGCGTTTCCGGTGGCCGTGGCCCTGGGGGGCGTATATGCCGTAATGAGCATCTATCAGCGCAAGCATGAGGATGCGGCCGAAAGGGCTAGGGAGAACGCCGAGTCAGGAATTAAGTTAACCGAAATGCCTGAATCCACAAGCGTAGACTATGAACCGACCGAAATAGATTTCGAGCCTACCGAGTTCGATGACGAGCCAACAGATTTCAGCGAGGATGCCTGAGGCCTTCTGCTTTGATATTTTTAATGGCGGATCAGCGTAAGCGCTTGATTTTGCCAAAATCCAGGTACATTAGAAACTCATCGAAATACCTGCTGCCTCTCTTTATCGCTTTTGGTATAGTGCAAAGCTCGACAAATCCCATTTTCTTGTACACAGTTATAGCGCGCTTGTTCGTGGTGAAAACGGTCAGCTTCACTGCCTCGAACCGCGCCCTGCCGTCCGCAAGCGCTGCGCTTATCAGCGCAGTGCCTATCCCCATGTCCCTGTAACCGTCCATTATGGCTATGCCAAGCGCGCCGATGTGGTCCGTCTCGGATCCTGGCCGGGACTTCGATATCTCGCATAATCCTACCGCTTTGCCGCCCACTTCCGCGACCTTGGCTATCCTATCGCCTCTCAATACGCCCTTGTAGGTCTCGGCGAACCAACTAACCTCGCTTTCATAGCCCGGCTTTTTCTTGAAAAGGACTAAGCCGAGTTCAGCGTTGCCGCTCTCGAGCTCCTTGTAGTAGCTGAAATATGCATTTATCAGGTCAGGCCCGTCCTCGAACCTCAAGTCTCTTATTGTGTAATCCTTTTTCATTCCCTGCACCCCGCGCTGCACACTTAATCCGCATCATGCTCCTGCATGTATTCCTTCAGCTTCAGGAGGGCTATGCTGCGCATTGATATTCTGTTCTTGCTGTCGCCGCTGAGTTCAGCGAAGCTCTTTTCATAGCCCTTTGGTATGAATATAGGATCCCAGCCGAATCCGCTCGCCCCTCTCGCCTCGTTTGATATGACACCGTCGATGCTGCCGGAGAAGACGTGGACCTTCTTGCCGTCATAAAACGCTATTGCCGTCTTGGCAGTCGCGTACCGGTCCTTTTGCGCGCCCAACATGCCAAGCAGGCCGTTCAGCCCTGCGCTTTTTATGACCAATTTCACCAGCGCGCCGGGGAAACCGTTCCATGCATGTATGAAAAGCCCGGTGTCCTCGACCAGCACTGGCTTCCTGAGCACCCTGTATGCCTGCATGGCCTTCTCCCTAGCTACTTCATCCACATCGATTGCCTGTGGTTCCAAAAGCTCAAGCTCGATTTGGACTACGTTAGTTTTCAATATCTCTCTGAACTCGCGCAGCTTCTCCTTATTCGATGTCGCAAACAGGATCTGTTTCAAGCTAACCACTACGCATTGCTTATCTCAGTTTATTTTCCAGGCTTAAATATGTTGGTGGCTGCTGCATAATGCCTTACGGCTAGGTACATTATTTATTTTGTGCAGGCTTATCAATAATGGCAGTGGATGGTATTATGGCAGGAGCAGAAATCTCGCTCGTTGACATGGACAAGCCGGAGCAAACGCAGATCATCATAGGCCACGCTGGTTTCATAAAAACTGCGGAGGATCTCTATGAGGCTCTCATAAGTTCTGTGCCAAAAATAAGATTTGGTGTGGCGTTCAATGAGGCGAGTGGACCCAGGCTCGTCAGGGTGGAGGGAAACGATGCGGGGCTCAAGCGACTTGCAGGCAGGAACGCGCTGGCTATAGGCGCTGGGCACAGCTTCGTGATAATGTTTGAGGAGGCCTATCCTATAAACGTCTCGAATGCCGTTAAGAGCGTAGCAGAGGTGTCAACTATATTCTGCGCGACCGCCAACCATGTGCAGGTTGTGCTGGCCAAGAGCAACCTTGGATCGGCTATTATAGGCGTTGTTGACGGCAGCGATGCGGCAGGCATAGAAAAGGACGATGATAGAAAGCGGCGCAGGGGGCTACTGAAGAGGATAGGCTACAAGCTTGAATGAACTCAGCCCTTGTACAGCAGCGCGATAAGCCCTCCGGTAAAGCCCATTATAAGGCCGATGAGGAATCCGCCGCTTGAGAATATGCTGGCTAGGGAGAATGCGAGCGCTATGCCTCCCATCTTATTTATCGTTTTGAGTGAGTATGAATTCATCTTAATCCCGGCCAGGATCACTATAACCCCGCATATCAGCCCAGTAGAATAAACAAGGTTTACGCCTGAGATGCATGCCGACATCGAAGAAGTGAAGTTCTGCGTCAGGTTTATGCCCTCGCTGCTGCACAACTGATCCAGAGTGGTCATGTTACCTCGCAACACTGCCGGCGGAGCGGTAGAGAAGAACGCAACGCCTATCAGGCTAGAAATTGCTATTAGGATGCCTCCGACAAGTGTGATCATGATTGCGAAAATTGGCTTGACCTTCGAAAGCGTCTCCGGTTGCGGAGCAGGCGGCACTTTTGATTTTCGGTGGCGTTTGGCCATTCAATCATCCGCGCAGTTGCGCTATTCAGGTAAAGCTGTTGCCCAACAATGGAGCAGGGAGCGTGGTCACGTAGCTTTGAGGGAAGTTCTGGCTCATGGCGGTCTCGTTAAGGTCGAATCCGAAATACAGGTTAGCGGTCTTGTTGACTATGCGCAGGTTCATTGAAAAGTTCAGCGGAACATAGTACTGGTAGGACAGGCACAGGCCCAGATTCCCTGCGGCGCCCGTTGAGTTGAGGCTTGATGACACCGGAGTCGGCTGCAGCGCCTGGAATCCGCCGCCCAATGCGCTGAAGAACCTTTCTATGCTGGTGGAAAATTTGTCGTTTACGAAATCACATGGATTGCCCATGTACGAGGCTTCGGTGACGTTGCTGCTCGTCTCATTCAGCGCATTAAGCAGCGTTTTCGTATAGGTTGAATTGAACTGCTGCAGTTGAGACTGGCTCTGGTTCGACATGTTGAGCGATGCATTGTACGACGTGTTTGCTGGGGTGTTTGAGTAGTCCGTCTCGCACCATTTATTGCCAGATCTATTTGGTATTGATATGCCTGACACGCATACGTAGGACGTGCCGTTTATCTTGAGCATGGTGAGCGTGATATTGGAATTTGATCCTCCGTAGGCCGACTGGCCCGCGCCCAGCAGAGTCGATATCATGTTGCCGTACAGATCCACCCTGGAGTCGGAACCGTACTTCGCGTATTTTGCATAGAAAGGCAATTGGTACGTCAGGTTTGTGTAAAGCGCCCGCAGCGTTATGGACAGATCGCCCGAGTACGAGACCTCCATCTGGTTGGTTGAGTTCAGCTTATTGTCTATCATATTGAAAAGTGCTACTGTGTCTGTCCTGTTTACCGCAATCGCGTTTGCGAATTCCTGTTCTTGTGTGCTGAGCTGTGCGCCGTAGTGCTGGCCGCCATTTTGAGCATGATTGTTCAAGTACGCCGGAGCAAGAAGATAGAGGGCTATCGCTATTGCTATGACTAATATGACAAGTATAGGAAGTTTGGTGCTGCGGCCGGTTTTTGCTTTTGTGGACTGGGCCTCAGCCGTCTGCTCCGCCTTAGCTTCCTGCGCAGGGGCCTGCTTATCTTCCAGATTCATAGCTTTCTTGGCCATTTTATCAATCGCCGTCTTATAGCTCTCTTTAAAACATTATAAATATGTGCACCGCGGGTTCATCCGGTCGCCGCGGGCTGCTGCGCAGTCTCGTGCTCCGACAATACCCTTGCATCAACTGCCTTGGTGACTGCGTCAAGCCTCATCATATGCACGCCGCTGGCGCTCCTCCCGGTTATCCTTATCGATGATACTGGGAACATTATTGATACGCCGTTAGAGTTCATTAGTATGATGTTGTCCTTCTCGGAGGCCTTGACGGCCTTTATCACCTTGCCGGTCTTGTCCTTGAGCTTGACGTTTATAACCCCCTTGCCGCCCCTGTTCTGGAGGCGATATTCATCGACTTTTGTGGCCTTGCCGAAGCCTCTTTCCGTTATGGACACTATTAGGTCGGCGCCCTTTGCGGCTATCATATTGACCACCTCATCGCCCTGCGCCAGCCTTATCCCGCGCACTCCGACAGCGTTCCTGCCCATGGATCTGAGCCTGCCTTCGTTGAACCTAAGCGCCTTGCCCCATTTTGTTGCAATCAGTATTTCTGACGACCCGTCAGTCAGTATGACATCGGAGAGCTCGTCCCCTGACAGCAGTGGTATTGCGCGCACGCCATTTGATCTGGGATTTGAGAACTTCTCGGCCATCACCTTCTTTATCTTGCCCCTTTTTGTTATGAATACTAGATAGCTCTTGGAGAAGTTCCTCGTGTTCACTATGACGGATACACCTTCGCCCTGCTGCAGTTTGACTAGGTTGACTATGGCCTTCCCGCCCCCGTACCGCTGTGCCTCGGGCACCATGTACGCCTTCAGCCAGTAGAGCCTGCCCAGGCTCGATATTACAAGCAGGTAGTCCTTGAGCTTGCACGAAATCAGGGTCTTCGGATAATCGTTCTCCTTGAGGCCCATGGTTATGATCCCCTTGCCGCCCCTCGACTGGAGCTTATAAACATCGATAGGCATCCTCTTCACATAGTTGTTCCTTGTGAGTATCACTGTAGCCTCGTCATCACTTATGAGGTCCTCCTGCTCTATCGGCTGGATGTCCTCGCCTTCCTCGATCTGCGTCCTGCGATTGCGGCCGAACTTGGCCTTGAGGTCCTTCATTTCATCCTTTATTATGCTGTATATTTTCTTTTCATTGCCAAGAATTTCATTGTAGTCTGATATGTTCTGCTGCAGCTGCGCCTTTTCCGTGGTTAGGGAGCCGCTCTCAAGACTTGTTAGCCTGCCCAGCTTCATGTCTAGTATCGCATTGGCCTGCTTTTCTGATATGCCGTACTTTGACATTATCGAAATGCGTGCCTCCTTTGAATCTGCGCTCTTTTTTATTACTTCTATAACGCTCTCTATGTTTGCCATGGCGACTAGCAGACCTTCCACTATGTGCAAACGATCGGACGCTATTCCAAGGTCGTACTGCACCCTGTTTCTGATTACTGAGATCCTATGCTGTACGAAGATCTTTATGAACTCCTTCAGGTTCAGCGTGACTAATCTGTTACCTATCACTGCTATGTTTGATATGTGGATTGTCTCCTGAAGTTGCGTATGGGCGTATAGCATGTTTAGCACCTGGTTTGGATCCGCATCTGCCTTGAGGTCTATGACTATCCTTAGCCCTTCTTTGCCGCTTTCGTCCCTCAAGTCGGCGATATCCACCAGTTTTTTGTCTTTTACAAGCTCGGCTATCTTCTCGACAAGCAGTGCCTTGTTCAATGCGTATGGCACTTCTGTGATTATTATGGAGTGCCTGTTGTTGTGCTTCTCCACTGTCGACTTGCCCCTAACAGTAACTGCCCCCCTGCCTGTCGTGTATGCGCTCACGAGGTTGTTATTATAGAATATGGTGCCTCCGGTCGGGAAGTCCGGACCTTTTATGTGCTCAAGAAGTTCCTGTATGGATATCTCAGAATTGTCTATGTACGCTATTATCCCGTCAGCGACCTCGTTCAGATTGTGGGGCATTATGTTTGTAGCGACGCCTACTGCTATGCCAGAGGCGCCGTTAATTAGGAGGTTCGGGGCTTTGGCCGGAAGCACCAATGGTTCCTCTTCGGTATTATCAAAGTTGGGGACAAAAGTAACTGGCTTCTTTTCTATATCTGAGAGCATTTCTTCTGCCAATTTGTTCAGCCTTACCTCAGTGTATCTTTGGGCGGCCGGAGGATCACCATCGATCGAGCCCATATTGCCTTGACCTTGAACTAGCGTGTGATTCATTGAGAAGTCTTGCGCCATGCGCACAAGCGTCTCGTATGCAGCTATGTCGCCGTGGGGGTGGTACTTTCCAATGCACTCGCCCACGATCCTTGCACTTTTCTTGGTCGGTTGGTCGCTCGAATTCCCAAGCTTGTACATCGCATAGAGTATTCTCCTTTGAGCAGGCTTGAGCCCGTCCCTTGCGTCAGGAAGCGCCCTGCCTATTATGACGCTCATGGCGTAGTCTAGGTAGCTGGACTGCATCTCCTTTTCTATTGGTGCTTCTATAACTTCGCCCATCAAAATACACTATTATACATCTAAGAATGAAACCTCGCTGGCGTGTTCTTCGAGGAACCGCCTTCTGTTCTCGACATCGAGTCCCATCAACACGGTGAATATGGCGTTTGCGCGCTCCACGTCTTTTATCGCTACCTGCTTGAGCACCCTGTGCTGCGGATCCATTGTTGTTTCCCATAGCTGCTCTGGATTCATCTCACCGAGACCCTTGTACCTTGAGAGCCCGGCCTTGTGGTCGTACTCCTCCATTATTTTGTTCATCTCGGAATCGGAGTATGCATATTTGACTTCCCTGCCTTTTGTCATTTTGTAAAGCGGCGGCTGGGCTATGTAGATGTTGCCGCGCTGTATTAGCGGTTGCATGTACCTGTAGAAGAATGTGAGTAGGAGGGTCCTTATGTGGCTGCCATCTACGTCTGCATCTGTCAAAAGTATTATCTTTTTGTATCGCAGCTTATCGGGATTGAAGGTCTCCTTTATACCGGTACCGAAAGCGGTAACCATGGTGTGTAGCTCCGCATTGTTGAATATCTTCTCGTCGGACGCCTTTTCTACATTTAAAATCTTGCCTTTCAACGGCAGTATTGCTTGGTAGAACCTGTCCCTTCCCTGTTTGCTAGACCCGGCTGCGCTCTCTCCTTCGACTATGAATATCTCTGCCTTTTCAGGGTCGTTCTCTGTGCAATCTGCTAGCTTTCCTGGCAGCACAGCGCCCTCGAACATATTCTTCTTTCTGGCCAGTTCCCTTGCGCGACGGGCAGATTCGCGCGCTTCGGCAGCAGTCATGACTTTTGCCATTATCTTGGACGCCTCTGATGGGTTCTCCTCAAAATATGTCGAGATTATTGAGTATGAGACGCTATCGACAAGTGTTTTTATCGCGCTGTTGCCGAGCTTTTCCTTCGTTTGGCCCTCAAACTCGGGATTCTGCATCATTATGGATATTATACCTATGAGGCCCTCTCTAGTGTCATCACCCTCTATCGAAGTCTCCTGCTTGCTGGCTTGCTTCGTGTTTTTCTGCAGGTAGTTCGTTATGGCGCGCGTAAGTGCAGTATGGAAGCCGATCACGTGCATGCCACCCTCCGCGGTCCTTATGTTATTCACGAATGAAAGCAGTTCTTCGGTGTAGGCGTTGACGTACTGGAATATCGCTTCTATCTTCACATTATTCTGCACTTTTGAGACTAGTATGGGCTTTGACACCTCCTGCTTCTGGCCGCGCAGGTAGTTTATGAAATCAGAGGCCCCGTTTTGCGAGATGAACACCTCCGTTTTCTCGGGGCCCTCCCTGCCGTCTATTAGCGTTATCTTGATTTTGGGGTTGAGGAATGAAAGATCCCTTATCCTTTCCTGCAGCGCTATGGTGTCGAAGCTATTTACTGAGAATATCTCCCCGTCAGGTTTGAACTTTATGTTCGTGCCGGTATCCTTTTCGCTTACCTTGTCTATAGTTTCCAGCTCCGTGGTAGGGCTTCCCCTGCTGAATCTCTGCCTGTACTTGGCGCCGCCCTTCTTTACTATCACTTCGGTGTACTCTGAGAGCGAGTTTACGACCGTGAGCCCCACTCCGTGCAATCCGCCTGAAACTTGGTATATCTTGTTGTCGAACTTTGCGCCTGAATGCAGCGAGGTCATTATCACTTCGAGCGCAGGCTTGCCGACCTTTGGTATCAGGTCAATCGGTATGCCGCGCCCGTCATCGCCCACTTCGGCGACGTCCTGATTGTCTTCTTTGGACAGCCTTATCGTGATGTTCCTACAGTAGCCAGCTATCGCCTCGTCTATGGCATTGTCGAGCACCTCGTAGAGCAGGTGTATGAAGCCGGAACTGGCCGTGGAGCCTATGTACATAGCAGGGCGCTTCCTGACGCCCTGGGGGCCGGAAAGGACGACTATGTCCTTTCCGGTATAATCATTATCAGCCATGAGAATCATTGACGAGTAGCACAGATAATTGTCATTTTAAGCTTAAATACCTTTTTGGTGGGGGGTTTTTGATGTTTTATCGACGGCAGGATTATCGTGCTTATGCGGCTGCAAAACATAGCCAGTTAAAGGGAACTTGAATACGCCTAAATGCTGCTGCCAAATCAGATTTCCGCATTGCAGCTATGCTTTTTGAGCCTAGTGTAACGGCACGGCTGAATAATGACGAAAGATAAAGAAAACGCAATTGATTCAGCCAGTGCTCTTGCTCTTGCGCGTACGCTTCGCTTCGTGGCCGCTACGCAGCATCTCGGACTCTGATTTTGGAATCGCTATGAGCGGCGCGGGCTTTTCTGGGACAGGTACCGGCAAGAGATTTGCGCCCTTCACCGGAACCAGAGGCGGCGTGGCGTTTTGCCCGGCTTCCTTCTGTGGTTGCACGGCCTTCTTCAACTCCTCAGCCGCCTGTTTCATCTCATCGTCGCTTATATCTCTGATGCCTTCCTTGTCTATTACCGACATCCTTATCGGTCCGCCTACATAAGCATTATGCAGGATGTAGTAATGCTCCAGCATGTATGCGGCGCCCTCCGCTTCTTTCTCTGTCATATTGGACGGGTCTGCTACGTGCTCCTCTATGATGAAATTTAAGACCTGCTGCGGCGAGCCGTCCACGCCTCCGGCAGTAGGCCTCTGATAAGCTACCCTGTTGAAATAAACATTTGGTATGTCACCGACATCGGCGTCCGGAGCCGCACTTGGATCCGTATATGGCGCATGTCCGGTGAAGACACCTGCTGACATGAGCTTTATAGTCCCGTTGTCCTGCTTAATCGCTATAAGCAATTCCGCTATGGAATCGCCATGGCCGGTGCTTCCTTCCTTAAGCGCAAGGGTAATCAATTCCTTCCGAATGGCATCCTTTACATCCTTGCCCTGCTCCAGGTCACCTGCGTATTTTTGCACGACTGCCTTTGCTAGTTCTATCAGACTCGAGGAGCCGGCCTGAGCGGAAATCACGCCCTTTGAGAGCTTGGTCAGCTTTTCCGTAAGCAGTGTATCACCGCTGCCCTCGATAGTAGCCCTGCTATCGGCTACCATCACTATGCCACCCTTGTACGGAATCGCGGCGATTACGGTCACATTATCAACCCATCCACATTACTGCTTACGGCCGTATAAGTATTTAAATGTAATCTACGGCGTTCCGCTAATTGGAAATGATGGCTACGATGACAGAGCACTATTGCATGGCCGTCATTCGGCTAGGCTGGTGAGGCGCAAAGCCTAGCGGATTGGCAGGCGTTAAACTTTCCGGCGGTCTCTGAGTATCTCGCCGAACGAGCTGCAGAAATGGTCGACAGCATGCCCAAGCACCCGACTCCCTGCAGGGGTCAATGCATAATAGACGGCCTTGCCCTTCCTGCTCCCTTTTACGAGGTTCTTCTCGCTTAGGCTCTTTAGCGCCGGATATATGGTGCCTGCCTTTGGCTTTTCGCCACGCCGCTTCTCTATCTCCTCCGCCAGCTCCTCGCCGTTCATGACGCGCTTGGACAACAGCCAGAGTATCTGGAACGAGAGCATCCCCCTCATGTCGCAGCCATAATCCTCCATTTGACCCATTCAAATGAACATAGGACATGCTATATATTTAAATATTCTAGTTTCGCTATATATATGACATCCTATATATGGATGCCGGTTGAAAACTATGTGCGGGGATATGGACGTAGGAAGATGCTTCTTCACGAAGCAGGAGAGGATAGAGATGCTGGAAGGATACAAGGAGAGGCTTGAGCAGGAAGCGAAGGGTGTGGAAGAGGCTATAAAGGACCTCAAGAAGAACAATTGAGCCTTTTTTTTATTTTATTTTTTCCATGATTCTGGCAGCACATTGGCCAGTTTGGATGACACTGATTACGCCTAATCACCAATGTACAACAGTGTTATTCAGAAATTTCAGATGCAACGCGTTTCGCCCGTGCCCAACTCAAAAAATAAAGGCGCTAAATGATAGGTCAGGGTTTCCTGCATATGAGCAGTATGTGCTGACTTATGCCTACGCTGCTTGGATGTGTCACTGTGCTATTGTGGGCGCGCACCCATATCTTCCAGCGCTTTTTGTTCCTGTATAATTTCTTCAAATCCTTTTCTGAGTAGGAACCGAACCCTTCGAGAGCTGCGGTCAATACTATTTTAGTGCCGGCTTTGGCAAACAGGCCCCGCAACTCCTCCGGTTGGAAGCCATGATATGCGGTGAAACCGTAGCCACCGGGATAGTCACCGTTTTTGAGGTATCCTTCGAAGTACTGCGCCGCAAGCTCCTTCTGGAACAGTCTCACAAAGCCCATCATCGCGGACATCTTGTTCATCACAGAGACGAATATTGGGGCGCCGTGCTTGGCCACCCTTATCAACTCCTTTGCAGCCTTGCGCCTTTTCTTTTCGCTCATCACATGCGACAACGGGCCTCCCAAGCATATAACTGCATCGAAAGAATTCGACTCAAATGCGGAAAGGTCATCCAACGTGCCTTCGACAGTTCCAATTATACGGTCTTGCATGTTGTCGCGCTTTATTTTGCGCCTCGCGAAATCCAGATTAGCCGGGGTAAAGTCGAATAACGTAAGTTTATAGCACTTTTTGGCTAGTGTGAACGCATATCTACCGGGGCCGCTTCCTGCATCAAGAATACTGCCGCTTTTCGGCAGGTACTCATTAAGGAATCTTATAGTGGTCTCGAATTCAAGCCTGCTTATGGGCCCTTTGGCAAGCCTTCGCCACTCCTCTTTCACAGATTCTGTATAATAGGACTTTATCTTGTGCTTCAAGTCTGCCTCCGACATTTGATCACTAGTAAGCCGCGCGCCGGAAATCAGACGCGACGCAATAAGGATAAGGCGGGCTCGGTGGGATTTGGACCCACGACTTAAAGGTTAAAAGCCTTCCACTCCTAGCTTTCTTGTAGCCGTTTTTAGCGCCCATTTAAAACACCAAAATTTCATAGCGTTTATTTCCTCCAAGC
>JAJZOR010000020.1 GCA_021811435.1 Microcaldota archaeon
ACGTCAAAAATTTCAAGTTACTCAAAAAATACCTTGGGAATTTGACACTTACGGTCATTTATCCCAAAAACGGGTTCAAAATCAGGGTCGTGAGCAATCTTTCACCCCCAATTCATGCGATTTTGGGAGAGTTTCCACTGAAATACTGAGATAAACGATACCATTTGTGGTGACAAAACTTCAAGTGGCGAATTGGATTAGACCCAAAATATAGTGGAACCTACGTTCCATGTGGCGAAGTCAAGTTATTAAAATTACTGCCCCAATGTATTTCAAGTCAATCCCATCAGTGAATCGATGCACACGAAACCGCGTGAATCAAGATCAAAAGCGCAATCCTCAATGGAGTACCTGATGACCTACGGATGGGCCATACTCATCATAGCCATCGTAGCCGCGCTACTTTTCGCGCTCGGCCTTTTCGGCCAATCCTCGTCAAGTTCACCCACCGGTTGCAGCGCGCAGTCAAATTTCATATGCTCGAATCCAGTCTACACAGCGAACGGGATATCGGTTACGATAGGGCAGAACTCCGGGCAGGATTACTACGGAGCGTGGGCGTTCGTCGTATCATCGAGCGAACCTAACGGCAATTCAGGGCTCCCGCAGAACTTCTCCGAATCAAACGTTAACAACATGGTGCCTCTTGGGCTGATGACCCCGGGCCAGACTGTCTCGTTCGACTATGGTGGAAGAGCTTATACTGCGGCAGGAGAGATTCCAAATGGCAACGTCCCGATAGGGAGCCAGTTCAACGGATATGTATGGCTGGGGTACTGTACGGTGATAAACTGCAACAGCCCGACCAACTTCGCCAAGGTCGGTGCGATAAGCGTGAAGGCGTCCGGCGGAACGTTCGCAGGCGGCACGACCACCACAGTGTCTGGCCAATCCACCTCGTCCACTTCTACATCTACTACGAGCACCATCAGCGCTTCCAGCACCACCACAATACATTATGTTTCGATACTCCTGTCAAACCAGCAGAGTTCAGGCACATCATCTAACTTCCAGCAGATGCTTACGTTAGACAGCGCAAACTACAACGGCGCCAACGAGATAAACTCCGGATGGACAAACGTTGAATTCACGGCAGTGGCTCCCGCGAATGCCCCGGCGAATGGGAACGTTCCGCTTTACGCATGGTGCGAGTCTGGATGCACCGGCGCTTCAACGAGCACTGTGGTATGGGTCAATCTAGGGACTAATACCATAGGGGCCGCCGGGGGCGGAAGCAACACACTGACAATTTACATGAACTTCATGCCTAGCAATGTAATGACATCCGATACTGCATATACGGGGGAGGCGCCGCAGCTTTTCGGGGGAAGTTATGCTCAGTCCAGCTACGCCCAGTACGACAACGGCGCAAAGGTATTCCCAATCTACATAGATGGCGATACGTCAATTTCGAATTTCATTGCAGATGGCAGTAATACGGGTTTCAGCGTTTCCAAAGTTACTGACATCCCGTTCGGTTCAGAAAACATAAACGCATTGGAGTTTGCGCAGAGCGGCAGCAACGCGTGCTCTTGCATACCCGCCGAGACTTTTAGCAACGGAGTGCCAGCTACCGGCGGTTATATCCTAGAAACCGTGTTCCAAAGCGATGGGGGAGGCAATAGGCTAGGTGCTGGCGGCCTGTCCAGCACCACATCCGACGCATCAGGGTATGGTGCCATAGATATGGGCACCCAATTCTTTAGCCAGTACTTCGATGCCGGCTTCGGATCGCTCGGCTCTGCTGGATTTTACGATGGCTGTGACCGCGGCGGCACGACAACCACGAATTGGCGCTATGGCACACTCATGTATGTCACAGGGGCCACATCGTTCAGCGCTTATATAGCTCCGCAGTTTTATTCCAGTGTCGGAGGCTGGGGCGCGACAGGCTTCACGTTCAATCCTGGCAGTGCATGCAATGGTGGTTCTGCGCCTCCGGACAACCTCGCCTCGGCTAGTAATCTATACGTAACCTTCACAAACAACGGTGGTTCCTCTCACATGTACCTCAATTACGCACGCCTGAGGGCCTACCCACCCAACGACTTCATGCCAACTGCCTTCCCCAGTTCCGTGCAGTAAGCGCACTTCATGAGATTGCATGCACGCTCCATAGCTTGCTGCTATCGTGCCATAGCGTCCTCCCTGTTCTTATGATGCGGACCCAGAATCCAACAGTGTAGCTTGTCCGGCACGCTTCCTAGAAAAACTTATTAAACATGGGCTGTAATATCTAATCAGTGGGCTTGTAGCTTAGCCTGGTTGGAGCGCCCGACTGATAAACTTTCTGAAATCGGGAGGTCGAGAGTTCAAATCTCTCCAGGCCCACTTGAATCTGTCGTCGAGGTGTTAATGTCCTAATACTAACCGGAGCAAATCCTATTTATAAGTTGCACGCGCTAGATAAACGGCTCATATGGAATACATTTTCGGAAAAGGCGAGATAGTATATCCTAACAAGGAACTTACCGTCTTAGATAAACTTGTCATTGATTTTTTGTCCCGTATCAATGTTGACTATGTGATAGTTAGCGGCTACATCGCCATTCTTTTTGGCAGGGATAGACATACCGAAGATATAGACATGTTCATCAGAACAATTAGCCATGCAGCGTTCTCCAGACTCTATAAAAGAATTATCTGTTCTGGGAGATACTACTGCATAAATGCGGACAATGCTGACGATGCATATGAAATATTACAAGAAAAAAGTTCGATAAGATTTGCAGAAAAGGGTACATTCGACCCAAATTTCGAAATAAAGTTCCCACAAAACGAGTTGAACAAGTACTCAATAGACAATGCCATAAAAGTCAAATTGGGAGGTCACAAGGAGATAAGGATAAGCCCGATAGAACTGCAGTTGGCGTACAAGCTGTACTTGGGTAGTGAAAAGGACTACGAAGACGCAGCCCATATGTACGCAATATTCAAAAACGATATAGACAAAGTGGAGCTCAAGCGTTTCTTAGAAAGGCTGCATATAAAAGCACGCCTTGTAAAAATGGTATTAAGGGAGAATCTATGAAAGGTAGCGACAAACTGCTTAAGCAATTGGCAGAGGAAAAAAAGAGGAATTTTGAAGACAATCTGAAGTTCGTTATCCTTCGTGCAGAATGGCTGAAACGGAAGAGCAACAAAGACTGGAGCAAACGCCAGAAATTGATAATCGACAGCATATACAGAGCCAATAGGCGGCTGAAACTTAATGCGCCACGCAGCCATTAGGGTGTCTGCGCTTTCATACTGCAACAATCAAACTCAAATTCGAGAAATTCACACGGCACGGTTTCTGAAGGTCCGCAGCAGTGAACAAAACCACCGGCGCATGGGACTCTGATGGCTAGGCCGATATAATGTGCGTGATGTGCTTTCAGTACACGTGGAGGGCGAACCACCTTATGCCCTTCTTGGACGCTATCCTGATGCTGTTGGTGTTCTTCTTTATGTCCCTTATCATGGCCTTGTAGAGGATCTTCTCCTGCGCGTCTAGCTTGCCTTCCTTCACTATCTCCTGCTTCTTGCCGTCCACTATCTGCGTCTCGGTCTTGCTTATCACGTCCTTCTTGACCATCAGGTACCATTCGTCCAACGAGCTGCCGCTCGTGTCCTTATCCTTTAGGACCGAGAGCATATCGCCCATGGTCAGCTTCCTGCTCGACTTGGCGGAATACTCGTGCAGCAGCGGCCTCATCTTGGCCTTGTCGCATATCCTCTCTATGTCCGCCGGACTGTAACCCATCGTGGCCCTCGCCAGCCTGCCGTAATGCATCCTGCCTCTCGGGGCATTTCTTGTATAAAGCTCGAAAAGCTTCTTCCTGTCGCCGAATTTCGGCGGGGCGAGGTACTGGCTGTCGCCGAACCTGCCGCTCCTCTTCAGCGCGGGATCCATATCCCACGGCTGGTTCGTCATGCCTATTACGAATATGCCCTCCGGATTCGCCTCCACCCCGTTCATCTCGACCAGGAACTGGTTCACCGCCAGCCTCATGGCGGAGCTCTCGCCTCCCTCTCCGCCGCCGCTTCGCTTGACTCCCAGCGCGTCGACCTCGTCGAACACTATAAGGCACGGCGTGTTCTTCCTGCCCTGCTCGAAAATCGCGTGCAGGTTCTTCTCCGTGTTGCCGGTATACATGTCTACTATCTGATTTATCCTAGCTACTATGACATTGGCGCCCGCCTCTCCGGCTATCGCGTTTGCTATATACGTCTTGCCCACTCCTGGCGGACCGTAGAGCAGCAATCCGATTCCCATCTTCTTGCCGTACTTGCTGAAAAGGTCAGGCCTCTGTATGGCCAGCACGACGTTGTCCATCAGGTATCTCTTAACCTTCTCAAGGCCTATGACCTTGTCGAACTTAGTCGTAGACTTGTAGAACGCGAGCTTCTTTATCTGCCCCTCCTCTATCACTTCCTTCTGCTCCTCCTGCGCTTTGGGCTTGTACTGCTGCACTTCTATCTGCTTCGGGCCGTTTGGCTTGCTGCTGCTTGCCTGGCTCTGCTGCTGCGGCGCCTTCTCCGCGTGCATCAGCGAGTCTATGTGCTCGAGCCTGTTCTTAGCCTCGGTGTAATCAGGGTTGGAGGCCAGCGATTTCTCGTACCAGAACTTGGCGCCCAGCAGGTCGTTGTTGGTTTCGGCGATGTCGCCTATAAGCAGCAGCGCGTCAGAGCTGTTGGGCTGCAGCTCTATGACGGTTTCGAGGTCCCTGCGCGCCCCCTCGTAGTCGTGCAATATCCTTTCGGTCAGCGCCCTGTTGAAGTAGGCGTCGCCGTATTCCTTGTCAACTTCGACTGCCTCGCCGTACTCCTTGAGCGCCTCGTCGAACTTGCTTTCTTCGAATAGCTCGTTGCCTCTTTTCCAATGCTCTTTCGCTTCAGGGTCAACCTGATGCTCTGGCAATTTCACCACACCCCTTAAACTATCATTTCTCTTTAAAGTTATTTAAAGTGATTGCTCACGCCGGAATAATTTCCCGGCTTCCGGCCCTCCAATATGAATGCTTGCAACATAAGTTATTTAAATGTGCTACTGAATATAATACCGGGTGTACCAATGAAGATCTCTGAAGTTTACAACATGGATATATACAGCGATGCGGGCCAGTATCTGGGCGAGGTTAGGGACGCTATAGTCGACCTCGAACGTGGCGAAGTCAGCAGGCTTCTGATGGAAGAGTGGAAGAATGCAGACAAGGAAGAAGTCAAGAGAATCCTGCAGCAGAAGAGCATACTTTTCAAGAACATAAAGAACATAGGAGACGTAGTCCTCGTATCCGCGGTTGGCCAGGGCCAAAAGCACGACAACGCCGAAGAGGTCTCAAATCTTTCCGTAAGGTAAGCGACCGCCATCGCAGTTTTGCTGCTTAATCTGTTTCCATGCCATAATCAGCCTGGGCTTTACTAATGATTTCGTTCCGCCCTCACCGCAACGAGCGCGTCGATATGGGTTGACTTGCCCTGCGGGAGACAACCGCCGCGCCTGGAAACACGGTGTACATGAACTTCCTGCCGCAGTCGAACACTCTTCCAGTGACCAGCGGATTCACCGGATATGCGCCGCAGCTCTGGTGCGCTAGCGGGTGCATGCAGGCAAGCTACGGTCAGCATGACGATGGCGGCAGTGTGTTTAACTTCAATGACAACTTTTCCGGATCAACTCGTGGCAAACTTATCCGAGCTGTACAATCCATCAAATGGCGACCACGCGTCCCAGCTTGTGCCGGTTAGCGACCAAAACATTTTCGGGATTCGAGACAGTGGTTTCAGCCCATACGTTAACTTCTTGAGCGCCGCATATACCGGCTCTTCCAGCGGCAGCGGGCCTAATGACGCCTGCGATATAGACGCCGCATGGTACATCGGTGCCAGTGAGCAGAGCGCTTCGATATCCGTGCTCTCGCAATCCGTGGCAAATCCTACCATACCTTCATCGATAAGCGCATCATCTTCTGCATCAGTCTCTAGCGGCAAACCCACTGCAAACGTTGGCTTATGGTGCCATGGCAGGGGGGGGCGTCTGACGAGCGTCTAACAGTGGTAGGCGTATTCACTTATCCGCCCGGAGGCGCAATGCCTGCGGCAAACTTCGGAGGAGTCCAATAAACCCCAAATAAAGGCAATAAAAATTATGACAAATAAAAAAAGCGAACAAGCAGAAATGTCAATAGCAATGGGATACCAGATGGCCGATGGATGAACCATACTAATAGCAGCGACTGCGGCCGCACCCCCGGTTTTCTCAAGAATCAGTCAAAACATGCTTTCGCCGCCCTCATTTGAGGCGCGTAGTGTCCAGATTCATGGGCGCCCTGGAATCGGCGTGTATCGCCCTGCCCAGCGCCCTAGCCAGGTCCTCGCACTTCTGCTCCTCCCCGTGCATCGTGAAGAGCGTCTTGGGCCTCGGCCTGAGGTTCTCTACGAAGCTCATCAGCTGCCTCCTGTCGCTGTGCCCGGAGAATCCGTCCACCGTCCTTATGCTCATGTTGACCTTCACCGGCACGAGCTTGCCGTCCTGATCCGGCAGCGCGACCTCGCTCACCCCATTCTGCACCCTCCTGCCCAGAGAGTTGGGGCTGTTGTATCCGACGAAAACCAGGGCGTTCTTGGGATCTTCTGCCAGCCGCCTGAAATAATCCACGCTTGCGCCCCCGTTCAGCATGCCGCTGCTCGCTATTATCACCGCCGGCCCCCTCTCAAGCGCTTCTTCCCTCTCGCCCTTTATTATCTCGAAAATCTGGCTCTCGAACGGCGACATGTTGCTGAGTATCCTGTTCTTTAGGCTCTCCTTAAGGTACTCAGGATATGCGGTGTGTATGGCGCTCGCCTCGAGTATCATGCCGTCCAGGTACACCGGCACGTTTATGCCGTACTGGCTGTTGGGCCCTATGTAGTTCTCGAGCACCACCTGTATCTCCTGGCTCCTGCCAACGGAGAAAGCAGGTATGAGCACCTTGCCGCCATTTGTCACCGTGCGCTTTATTATGTCCACGAGGTCCCGCTCCGCGTCGTGCCTGTTGGGCGTTATGTCGTTCTGCCCGCCGTAGGTGCTTTCTATGAAAAGCGCGTCTATCCTCGGATACTTGACGCTGGCCGGATCGAACAGCCTCGTGAAGCCGTACTTCATGTCCCCGGTGTGCACTATGTTGTACATGCCCTCGCCCACGTGCAGGTGCACCGTGGCGCTGCCGAGTATGTGCCCGGCGTTGTGATACGTCAGCTTCAGCTCGTCCGTTATGTTCGTCACCTCGCCGTAGTCCCTGCATATCATGTGCATGAGCATCTTCTTTATGTCCTTCTCGTCGTACAGCGGCGTTCCGCCGCTCCTCACCACCAGCTTTGTGTAGTCGTTGAGCAGCAGCGCCATCAGGTCCCTGGTCGGCGGCGTGGCGTACACCGGCCCCTCGTAACCGTACTTGAATAGGTACGGCACGAATCCGGCATGGTCCATGTGGGCGTGCGTCAGTATGACCGCATCGAGCTCGTTTATCGTGAAGTTCGCGCTGTCCAGGTACGGGAAGGCCTTGTTGGTGTCCGAGCCTGCGTTGGCGTCGAGTCCCTTTATGCCGGGTTCGGGGCTTATGCCGCAGTCTATAAGCACTTTGGAGTGCGGGGTCTCGAGCAGCAGGCTGCTCCTCCCGACCTCCCTGAAGCCGCCGAGCGACGTTACCTTGAGCCACTCGCTCTTGCTTATCGGCTGGTTTATGGATTTGCCTATCTTGGTGAGGAACTTCTTCCTGAACGCGCCCTCGTTGAACATGAGCTGCCTGACGCCTGTTATAGTGTCGCTGTTCATAGTCGGCGTCCTCAGGACCTTCGGCGACCAGTTGGTCTGCATTGCGATGTTCTTGAGCGTCATCCCGTTCTTGCCTATCACAAGGCCCGGCTTGAGCGCCTCTATGTAGACCTCGCTGAAATCCGGCATGAACTTTACGTTGGAGATCACGGCCTCCGCCGGCACTACGCCCTTTATGATCTCCTGCGCCTTCTCCGGGTTCATTAGCGCGGAGCTGTCGCTCCTCACTATGAGCTTCTTCTTTATCGAGGAGGCGATGTTCCTTATTACGGTGTCGTCCTGGTATATTATCCTCGGGTTCTTAAGGTAGACTATTATGTCCGGCCCTTCGAACTCTATACGCTCGTAGCCGGCCTCCCCGGGCAGCATGTCCCGTATCCTGGATGAAAGCTCGTCGGTCCTCTGTTTCGCTATCTGCTCTTCGCTGCTGACCTTTTTCTCTTCCAAACAAATCACAATTCAAAGTATTATACCGTCTGCCAGGTCCTTGATGTCCGCTAAAGTTAGAGGAGTGAAATAAAAACAATCAACCCAAAAGCGCGTCAGCACTCACTTCTGGCCCAGCGCCCTGTCCAGGTCCTTGCCCTGGTATTCCGTGTAGCCGGACTTCGTTATCGTGGCTATTATCATGTTGTCTCCAGTCGCCGAGTCCCGCTTCATAGCTATGCCTAGCGCCTTGGCCACGTTCTTTATCGCGTCCTTGGTGGTGACGCCCTTCTTGTACGCGTCTTCCACGTAGCCCAGCGCGGTGAGCGAACCGCTGCCGCTTGCGGTGAACTTGCTCTCTTCAGTGTAGCCTCCTATGGCATCTATGTTGTACAATTGCGGCGTTTCGCCGTCCAGTCCAGCAACTATGAGCTGCACGTAGAACGGCACCATCTTGTTCTCCTGCAGTATGATAGACAGCAGGGAGCACGCGCTCTTCGGAGACAGCGGTCTCCCCTCGTTCATCTTGTACAGTTCGTTCTGCGCCTTTATTATCCTTATAAGCTCCTGGGCGTCGCCGACAGAGCCGGCTATCGTCAGCCCGAGGTTCTCGTCTATCCTCCATACCTTCTTCGCTTCCGGGCTAGCGATGAATGTGTCCATAGTGGCGCGAGTGTCCGCGCCTATCACTATGCCGTCGCTGCATATAAGGCCCACGGTCGTCGTGCCCTTCATGTGTTCCCTGTAGTTGGATTCGTTATACATAAAATTACACCATGTCCGCATTGAAGCCCGGCAATATACTAAGACGAATAGGGCAATCCATTAAACCACATTTTAAGCTAAACACTTAAAACAGCACTGCGGAGCGGCCGATCCGCCTTATGTCTGCGTGCAAATAAATCGAATCATAACCTATTTGCTCCATTAAATATATAAGGCTTCCCAAATGCCGTGCCGCCCGCGTCCTGTCCGCATTCAGAGCTCCAGCGCGCTCCCGTTCCCTATGAACTGCTTCTTATTCTTCAGCAGCTCGGCAAGGGCGAACGTCCTGTGGACCTTTGTCACCTTTATGGCGTATATGTTACCTATCCTGGTCCTCGCGTTGTTGACGAAGACTATGGCGTTTCCTACCCTGCCTATGCCCTCGCCGTGCGCTCCCTTGGCGTCAACTTTCAGTTCGTACACTTCGCCTTCCTCTACGTTCTCATCTGCTGCCATGTTTCCACCAATGTTTAATGTTATTGCCTAAAGCGCATGCTCTGCATTGGCAATCGCTAAAGACCTGTCCTGGTCGCAAACGTCCTGTGGTCAATCCAAAGCAATACCCGCCTTCGCCTTTCAGGCCCCTGTATTACAATTCTATACACACAAAGGCAAGCTTATTAAACCTATTCTCTAGCCTTTGACAATATCAGAACTTTTCGTCATGCCGCCTTCCTGGGCCGCTTCCTCGGCAGCATTATGAAATACATCAGCAGTGCGGTAGCCGCTATGAGCGCCAACATCACGTAGACCGCGTCCCCGGCTCCCTGCTCCATAATGCCGTATTGCCTCAGCGCGCTGTCGCGCGCATCCTTGAGGAGTTCCAGCGCGTAGGTCGTGTTGCCGCGCCTGGCCGATGCGTTGGCGTCCTTGGCAAGGTTATAGGCCTGCGTCAGGTTGGGGTAGAACACAAGGTAAGCGCTCTCGTTTACCATCCGTATGTAGGAATAGGTGTAGTTTATCTCGTTTGCCACGCTGGAGTTCTGGGCGGCCGTCTGGGCCCATGCGCTTTGCGCGCATGAAGCCGAATAAAGCATAAAAGCCAAAAAAACCAAAGGCTTCAACAGGCCATGCCTTCCCTGAGCAACGCCCATAGCGACAACTCAAAGGTTTACGTCTATCTGCAGCTGCTCCTTTAGCTCCCTGTATCTGTTCCTTATGGTCACTTCGGTGACGCCGGCAACGTCTGCGACCTCCTTCTGGGTCCTGCGCTCCCCTGCAAGCGCGCCGGCTATGTAGACCGCGGCCGCGCTCACCCCTGTGGGGCTCCTTCCTGATACGAGGCCTTTCTTCATCGCCTCCTTGAGCAACTCGATCGCCTTCTCCTGCGCCTCGCCGCTGAGCTTCAGCGCGCTGACGTATCTAGGCACGTAGCTTATCGGGTCGGTCAACGGTATCTTGAGGTTGAGCTCATGCGATATGACCCTGTAGGCCCTGCCTATCTCCTTCTTAGGCAGGCCAGATATGTTAGCTATCTCATCAAGCGTCCTGGGCATGCCGGCTTCCCTGCAAGCGGCGTATATGACTGCCTGCACCACAGTCTCTATCGGTCTTCCTCTTATGAGGTTGTTCTGCACGCACTTCCTGTACAGCAGCGCGGCGCTCTCCCTGATATTGTCAGGCAAGCCGAGGTAGCTCGACACCCTGTTCAGCTCAGGAAGGGCTA
>JAJZOR010000010.1 GCA_021811435.1 Microcaldota archaeon
GCTTGGAGGAAATAAACGCTATGAAATTTTGGTGTTTTAAATGGGCGCTAAAAACGGCTACAAGAAAGCTAGGAGTGGAAGGCTTTTAACCTTTAAGTCGTGGGTCCAAATCCCACCGAGCCCGCCTCCTTTTTACGGTGACAAGCATGCCAGAGAAGAAAAAGTTACGCTAAGAAGATTCACGAAAGAGGTGGTCATTTTAACAATTTTCACAGAGCTGGTTTGGATAACTCTCTGGTCGCCCTTCGGGATTCTGCTCTCTTACAATGCACAGCAGTGGATAAGATATTTTATTTTTTCGTTGCCTTACGATTTCGCTCTTGCGTATGCATCTTCAAAGATAATAATTATGTTTAATGAGGCCGCTAAAAGGAGGCATTGGTATTGATCCGGAATTTGTGCCCGACTGCGAAGTGGGGCGTCAGCCCTAACACATATCTAACAAATCACCGCCCCATCGCATGGCGCTTCTAGAAATGGTTGCCTGTTTTTCTGAATGAAAGGTGCAGCAATATAATTGCGATTGCCTGGGCCGTTAGTATGTACACTATCACCGTTCCAAGCGAGTAGAACAGGTAGCCTACGACTATGCTTGACGTCATTAATCCGAATCCGTACAAGCTGTTGAATACGCCGTAAGCGTTGCCCCTGCCAGATTCGGGGATCATGCTACCAACCACAGATTTCATCACCGTATCCTGTATACCGGTTACCGCGCCGAAGATGAGTGCGCTCGCGAATAATGCGAATGGCATGGGTCCCATAAGCGCAAAAGGCATCGCAGCCGCGGCTAAAAGCCCGACGTACACAAGGTCTTTCCCGATCCTATCATAAAGCAGTCCAAAGACCACTCCGAAGAAGCCTTCGCCCACCATTGCAGTTAGGAATATTAGCGGGATTAGGTATGTGCTTATCTCCGACTGCGCTCCCACCAACACAAACGAAACGTTGTACAGCCCGGCCGCACTAACTGCCACCGCCACCGAATAAACGAAGAAACGCCTGAACGACATGATACCGCCCGGATTCGGCCTGCGCTTCCTTTTAGGTAGGCCTTTGTGGAACTTGTAAGCGATCACAAGGGTGGCGATTGAGAGTATCGCAGGCAGGAAGAGGAACCCGAAGGCCAGCCTATAGTCGCTCTTGTAAAATATTATCAGGGACATCACAATAGGGCCTATTATGGCCCCTGTCTGGTCAAGCGCCTGGTTTATCGCGAAAGCCCTTCCGACTGCACCTTCCTTTGCGGCTGTGGAGACTATGTAATCCTTCGGGGGCGATCTGATGCCTTTGCCTGCCCTCTCCGCAACTATCAGAACGGCTGCTGCTACATAGTTGCCTGTGAACGCCAGCATGGGCAGCGCGACCATGTTTATGGAATAGCCGACGAAAGTGAGGGCCCAATAATTGCGGGTCCTGTCGGCCAATCTGCCGCTGAGTAGCCTTATGGAATAGCCGACGAAGTCCCCAATCCCTATGACGATACCGAGCAGGAAGACCGAGCCGCCTAGCACGGTCGTGAAGAACTGCGGTATTATGCTCCTCCCGCCCTCATAAACAAAGTCGGAAAAGAGGCTCACTATGCCTATTATGATTATGAGGACTGTGCCCTTTCTGACTGCACGTTTAACCATAGACGGATTTTATGGCGTTGCATTATAAATAGCGTTTTCATTAGAAGTCCGCCCCCTAACCCGCCCGGTTGATAGATGCCAGATGTCAAGCGCAACACCCCGCAAGGCCTTCATCGGTGCGCCTCCGCATAGGTTTTTAAATATTGTTCATTAATATATAGTGCTTTCAGCGCTTTATCTAAGTGATATAGCAAATATCTAAATAACGTTGTTACAGATATTCTCTGAAATGCCGGGGTGGCGGAATCCGGTATCGCGTGCGCCTGGAATAAGACACGGCAAGCGCATGGCCTCACGGCCTTTTGGGTTCAAACGCCTCAGAGCTGAAAATCCCAACCCCGGCGTATGGTGTTGAAATGGCAGAGCAAAAGCAGTCCCAAAAGAGGGATGACAAGGAAAAGGGCGAAAAGGGCGCCTCGTCTATAGTGAGGTTAGCCGGGCGAGACGTGAACGGCGCCCTCAGCATCCAGCGCGCCCTGTCCCAGATAAAAGGGGTAGGCATGAACCTGTCCAATTCGCTATCGTGCGCCATAGAGACAAAGCTAAACATACCTAGGAACACCAACATAGGCTCCCTGAGCGAGGAGCAGATAGTCGCAGTGGAAGGCGTGATAAAGGATCCGCTCTCTTACGGTATACCGAATTTCATGGTAAACCACAGGAAGTACTTCGAGTCAGGCAAGGACACGCATTTCGTGAGCAATGACTTGCTACTCATCACAAGGCAGGATGTTAACAGGGCCGTAGCCCTAAGGACATGGCGCGGCTTCAGGCACCAATACGGCCAGAGGGTGCGCGGACAGCGCACGCGCTCTACCGGCAGGACTGGCGCAACCGTTGGAGTCATGAAGAAAGCGGCGAAGGAGCAGTTGGCCGCCGCGGCCAAGGGCGGCGAAGCGAAGCCCGCAGCGCCTGCAGCGGCGAAGCCTGCGCCTGCGCCGAAATGAAGTGATTAGATGGGAGCACCTAGGAGGAACAGGAAGAAGTATAACAAGCCCAAGAACATGTGGAACATCCAGAGGATTTCAGCCGACAGGTCGCTCATAAACGAGTACGGCCTAAGGAACATGAAGGAGCTCTGGAAGGTCCAGACCGAGATAAGCAGGATAAGGGGCAACGTGAGGGGCCTGCTCTCAGGCAGCGCCGGTTCGTCCCAGATGGAGCGCGATTTGATAGGCAGGCTAGCTAGGCTCGGCATAGCACAGAATGACGCCACGCTGGACAGCCTGCTCGATATAAAGGAGAACGCATTGCTCGAGAGAAGGCTGCAGTCATTAGTGTTCAGGAAGGGCCTCGCCACGAGCATGAAGCAGTCGAGGCAGATAATCTCCCATGGCTTCATATCAGTGAACGGCATAAGGATGAACAGGCCGGGCTACATGGTCAAGGCGGAGGAGGAGAAGCACATAGGCTATTACAAGCAGATAGACGTAGCCCCCAAGGTGAAGCCGGTAGAGGCAGTCGAGGTTGTTCCAGAGGCCGCTGCGCCGAGCAGCGCCGAAGCCGCTCAGGGAGCAAGTTGATTGGTGTTCATATGGTGGAAAAGAAACCTGGCAAGAAAAAGACCGCACCCGCTGCAGCAGGGCCGGAGGAGAAGCCGAAGGAGATAGTATCTTACGAGGCAAAGGCTCTCGAGGAGGCCAAGATAAAGCCTAAGGAAGAGCGCTGGGCGGTCGCGCACGTGTATTCCTCCAAGAACGACACGATAATAACGCTTACCGACATGAGCGGCGCGGAGACCATAGCGATAGGCAGCGGAGGCATGATGGTTAGCGCAGATTCACAGGAGGGCTCCCCATACGCAGCTATGCAGGCCGCATACAAGGTCGCTGCAGCAGCAAAGGACAAGGGCGTCACCAACATAAATATACTCGTCAGGGCGCCAGGAGGCCACGGAGCCAAGACCCCCGGCCCGGGCGCGCAGGCCGTGGTAAGGGTGCTGGCCAGAAGCGGCCTCAGGATAAACAGGATAGAAGACGTCACCCCAATACCAACAGACACGACGAAAAGGCCGGGCGGCAGAAGGGGAAGGAGAGTCTGATACTACCATACCATATCCATTACCAATTGATCTGAGAACGCTAGGTATGAAGTTGTGGCCCGAATAGCGCTCCGCGCTCATACTAATATACTTATAACAACGAACCCGGCTATCAAAGCCGCTATGGCAGTGGCTATCCACATGCTGACCATAGCGAAGAACGGGTGCCTCATTATCAGCCTGTGCTTATAACTTACCCCGGCGCCGTAAACGCTTGCGACAAACGTCTGGGTATTGGATAAAGGGATGCCATAAAGAGTCGCGACCTCTACCATCAGTGCCGATATTATCTGCGCGCTGGCAGCGTTGAGGTAGCGCAGCGGTATTATCTCGTTGCCTACACGCTTCAACGGCCCAGAGTTGAACGCGACCGCGCCGGCCACTATCGCCACTATAGCTACTATTGTGGCTGCAGGACCTCCTGACATAAGATCGACTACCAAGCCTATAGTGTTACCTCCCAGGGTAAATGCCACGAAGAAGGAGCTCACTATGAGGATGAGCTTGACGATGCCTACATAGCCCCACACATGGCTTGTTATCACCTTCCTCTTGATCAGTCTCATCAGCACGAGAACGAATACAGAGCATATCACAGGCATCATAATCCAGAAGAGCATTACATAAGCTATGAAGTCCAGCTTAAGTGCAATGCCTGCGGCAGCGTCTATCCCTACAAGCGCAGCAGTCAAAGTTATCGAGAGCGATTGGGGTATGCTCTTCAGTTGCGATACCACAAATATGGCTATAGATACGCCAAGAGCAGTATCGATATATAGCGCACTTGTTGATGGCAGTAATACTGAAATAGTATGACCAAGGAGGTTCCCCTGCAGCAGCAACCCTAAAGCGTATCCTATTATGGTCAGCATAACTGCTGTCGTCCTGCTGATTACCCTGCTTGCTATCACGCTGCCGAAGCATACAGAGAGATTGTTCCCGGAGACTAACGCAATCAATACGAAGCCCAGTACGTAGGTAATCAGGTCGAGCATGCCAACATCATTCTAAGGTCCCTATATAAAGCACATGTACCAGCAGAATCGCGATGCGGAGGAGCCGTTCACGTCGTAATCGAAACCATTATTGACATGAACATGTCAGCCGAGTCCTCGCAGTTGTCTAGTATGTCATCGCACTTATGCGCTATCTCATTTATGTAGTTGAACGTCTTGAAATCCACCTCGTTCTTGTATATGTAGTCCAGTAACCCGTCCTTTATATCGTCCTCCTCGCTCTCCAATTTCTCTATCGTCTTCCTATACTTCTTTATACTGACAAGGTCGCTGCTCCTCTCCATTTTGACGAGTTCGTCCAGCGCGCCGTCGACAAGCCGTGTCGTCGTGATTATGTCTTTTTTTACCATTGCGGCTATCTTACTGTTAGGCACCTTGTATCTTTTTATCTCCCTAGCGAGGTTGAATATCGAGTCCACTATGCTATCTTCATTCTCCACCAAGGCGAGCATGTCAGAAAGCACATTAGGCGAGATCGCACCGGAAGAGATCATGTTGGAAAGCTGGAATACCTTTTCATCGGATTCCTGCTCCAGCGCCTTCACTTTTTCGATGCTGATTACGTTCGAATCGTTGATGTTCCGTAGCTCCATGTTGGCCTTCTTGGCTATCTCGGCTATTACCACTATCTCTTCCATGACTCTATACTCGCCGCCGTTGAATACCCTATCTAGTATGCCCATCAAATTCACGGAATCTATTGAAACAAAAAACTATATATAATGGCTGTGGCATTTAGGCCGGGGCGCGTGCAAGCACCGTCAGATGGCGCTTCAGAACCTGAGGCTGTAGCCTTTTATGAAAGCAACTAGCGCATTCTGGTTGACGAAATAGCTCTTGCTGCCCTTCTTGAACGTGTGTATGCCCAGCAATTCAAGCAGCATGCCGTCGCTCTCGCTAAGATGTTTTATGTAAAGGCCTTGGGCGTCAACGCCTCCGTCGCAGTCGAAGATGCCCGCTATGTAGTTGGCCGAGTACGCGTTCTTCCACTTGAATATCTTGAGCTTCCTTTCAAGCGCCGCATTAAATAGCTTCTTCAGGCCGGAGTTATACGTCATTACTGCTGTGCCTTTGTCAGACTCGTTAATCAGGATCTTGTTGGGCGCTATGCCGAACTCATCTATTAGCAGTTTCACGAACTTCTGCACAAGTTCCTGGCTTTCCGTGGCTATGCCGACCTCCTTGTCAGGGCTGCACTGGTACAGCCCTAACAGGTAACTTACATTGGGATTAAGTTTGAGTTTTTTGGTCATTGTTATCAGCATCCAAATGCGAATTTACGCCTTTTAGATACCGCACCGCATCCTATAACCCTGCTAATGCTTGAAGTCTGTGTGCAGTCCTACTAGTTGGAAAAGCATGAAGACCTTCTAAATTCGAAAATATATAAATCTCAACGTCTAATAATTCAGTGCTAGGCGTTATAGAAGTAGGTTACTTGCCTTCCGGAATTGTGGTAAGTCCATATGGTAAATACGCATACGTGGCCATTGCTGCCCTCGTTTCAATCATATCAACATCCAACGATTCAGTGGTATACTCTGTCGATGTGCCGTATCCATGCTATCATTGGCCGCCGCAATGGTCCTCTTGCGAGGCCTACCAGACGCTCGTCGGCAATGCGCTCAGCCTGATTTGAGCCAGCTTCCAAAAGTTTCTTATTCTATCCAATGCAATAGTTATTGTCAAAGCGCCAAGATGGAATGCGCGTTGCCTTTGTCGGTGTTATCAATGGCAGGCACGGGAGAGTGGGGCAAGCAGGCAGAGTTCAACGAGTTGGTGATATCTTCAGGCATAATAGGCTTCTTCGACAAGCCCGTTGAGATAAAGCGCGGCATGTTCTCCAACTGGTACGTCAACTGGCGCACGCTGGCAAGCGACTCCTTCATGCTCGACAAGGTCACCGATTACATAATAGACTTCATAGGTTACATCGGTGCAAAGCCCAGGTGCATATACGGGGTCCCGGACGGAGCGACCAAGTGGGCGGTCGTCTCGCAGATGAAATGGGCTAAGTCCAGGCCGGACTTCGGCAAGGGCAAGTATCCTGTGCCAATGGGCAGGAGCAAGCCGAAGGAGCACGGCGTGCCGAAGGACCGCTTCTTCGTCGGCGAACCTAGGGGCCCAACGCTGGTCATAGAAGATGTCACCGTGATGGGCGAGTCCCTGATAAACGTCGTGAACATGCTCAAGTCGATACAAGTGCCTGTCATAGGCACCATAGCGCTCACTGACAGGGACGAGAGGAGCGTGTACGGCAAGAGCGTAAAGGACACGCTAGCTTCGATGGGCACCGAGTATCATGCGATGAGCAACGCAGCCGACCTGCTGCCCGAGGCCTTGAAGAGGAGCAGGGCCAGCCCGGCCATACTCAGGGCCATAAGCAACGAATTCGCGCAGCTGGGCGCGAAGCGCATAGACCTGGGCAAGACGTAGATTGGCGCAGCATCTGTCTGGACTGCAAGATTCGCCTGCCGGTCCATGGAGTTGCCCATAACAAGGATAAAAAGGCTGTCGCCTCTAATATAATCCTATGGCAGTTTTAGGGATAGAGAGCAGCGCGCACACGTTCGGCGCAGGCGTGACCGAGCGCGGCAAAATCCTCGCCAACTGCAAGAGCATGTACAAGATAGGCGGCACCGGCATGATACCTATGAAGGTGGCGGACTTCCATGCTCGCAATGCCCGCAAGGTAATACAGGATGCGATAACAAAATCCTGCATATGCGAAGGCGACATAGAGGCCATCGGTTACACCAAGGGCCCAGGCCTCGGGCCCTGCCTCAGGGTAGGACAGCTTTCCGCGAAGACGCTAGCTGATTCTGTCGGTGCGCCGCTCTTCCCGGTCAACCATTGCATAGGGCACATAGAGATAACTAGGCAGTCGTTCGGCATGAAAGACCCGCTGGTGCTTTACGTGAGCGGCGGGAACTCGCAGATACTGGCGATCGCCGAGGAGCCCTTCCGCCACTACAAGGTGTACGGCGAAACGCTTGACATAGGCGTAGGCAACATGCTCGACAATTTCGCCAGGGCCGCGGGTCTGGTGCCCGCATGGGGCTCCAAAGTCGCCGAGGTCGCGAAAGGAGGCTCGTACATCCGAATGCCATATACTGTGAAGGGCATGGACTTCGCCTTCACCGGCATATTGACGCATTCGATAAAGGCGCTCAGCGGTTCCGGCGTCAGCGACGTAGCCTACTCGCTTCAGGAGACCTCGTTTGCAATGCTGTGCGAGGCAACGGAGCGCGCGCTCATGCTCAGCGGCAAGATGGAGCTGCTGGCGTGCGGCGGCGTAGCCCAGAGCTCCAGGCTCAAGGCTATGCTGGGCGCCATGGCCAGGGCGCACGGGGTGAGATTCGGCGCCGCGCCAGACGAATTCAACGCGGACAACGGTGCCATGATCGCAGTGGTGGCCGAGGAGATGCTGCGCTCCGGCTCCGAGCCCGAACCCCCTGCGATAGACCAGAGGAGCAGGCCTGATGCGGTGAGGATAACATGGTGAGCTTAGGAAGCCCGATAGCCGAAGGGGCGGAGGCCAAAGTGTACAATGTTAAACTCATGGGAATCGACGCAGTCATAAAGAGGAGGGAGAGCAAGCCATATAGGGAGAGGCAGCTTGATCTGCAGTTGCGAAGCGATCGCACCAAATCCGAGGCCAGGATAACCGGCATGGCTTCCTCGCTAGGTGTAAACGCGCCCAGCGTGCTTCTGGTGGACACGTACGATATCTATATGAGCAGGGTGAACGGCATCGGTATGGGCAGGCTCATCGGGGGCTCCGGAGTGAAGGCGAGGCTGCTGGAGACGGTCGGGATCTACCTGGGGCTTCTGCACAACGCCGGCATAGCCCACGGCGATTACACGCCTGCAAACATAATGGTGGGGCCCTCCGGCGCGCCTTCCGTGATAGACTTCGGCCTCTCCGAAATTACGCATTCGACGGAATCCAAGGCCATAGACCTGCTGCTTATGAAGCGGTCTCTCAGCGCCAGGCAGTATGCATCATTCGCGGCAGGCTACAGGAGAAGCTGTAGAGAAGCCGCCGCGGTCCTGGCCAGGCTAAAAGAGATTGAAACGCGGGGCCGCTACAAGACAAGGACGCTGGTCGCCAAGGGGTGAGCGGTCAGAACCTGCCGGTGTTGCTCCATCCGAGCTGCTCTGCGGAATGCGCCGGAGCCTCCTCCCTGCCAGCAATGAAATTCTTCGACACTATGAGCACCACCAGGGCCATCAGCGTAACCGCGGGATATATCAGCTCGTATGTGTCGTATGACGTTGCGTAGACGTAGCTGAAGAACACTATTATGGCGAAGCTTGCGATGAGCCCGAACATGAAGCTGAAGCGCGACCTCATTAGTATAAGCGCGCCCCCTACCACGCCGAGCGCCGTCAGGATGGTGCCTGCTATGGTTGCCATATCGGAAGCGCTAAGGGACAGCAATGCCCCAATAATGCCGTTCTTCGCCGCCTGTCCGAAAACCGTTGATAATATTATGCCCAGCGGGCTGCCGTTGTAGTACAGGAATGCGAAGAATGAGCAGAACAGCAGCAGCGCAGATACCATGCTCAGCATGTTGTACTGGCCGCTGACCGCGACTACCGGCTTGGATGCAACCTTGTCTATGTCCTCCAGGCAGTAGTAGTTACCCTCGAAGTCGGTGATGTCCTCGAAACAGAACGCCCTGTGGCAGTAGCCGCACGCCGCGTACGCCGGCCTCCACGGATGCCATACGCAGAAAAGGCCGTAGACCGCCGACCTGCTGTCCGCGCCGGCCTTCGATTCCCTCTTTGTTGTCTGTGAAATCATGCTCTTGGCTCCGGTGCCGAGCGCTGCCCTTATCGCCTCCTCCACATCGCCGTACGAAGCCGGCACCACTACCTGCGGAGCGGTTTTCGGCACCGGTACCTCGACCCTCGGCATCTCCTTCTGTGCAGGCGCCGCTACGGCCTTCTGTGTCTGCGCCGCGCCAGCCGCGCTGCCCGCAATGCTGGGCTGAGGTTTCTGCTGCTGCGGTTTCGGTCTTTCCTGCGGGAAAAGCTTGAGCAGCACCTGGGGCGATTTAGGCTCGGCTTTTGGAAGCTGTATCTCAGGCTGAGGTTTCTGCTGTTCCGGCTTGCTCCCATTCGGTGCTGGCGTAGGCTGCTGTGCTGGCTGCTCCGGCGCCCCCTTGCGTCGCACCTTGAATATTAGGAGGTCATCCGGATCCAGCGGCATTTAGATCACAGGCGTCTGGCACGTTCTATGGCTTGCCGTTTCTTCTTTTCGAATATGCCCCTGTGCTTGGCGCAGCTTATGCAGTAATAAGTCTTCCTCCTCTCGAAGAACCTGACGTCGTTGGTCGTGTGCATGTCGGTGCTGAAGCTTATCGCCCTCTCGTAGATTATGGCCTTGTCCCTAGGGACGCTCCTACCGCATGATTCGCAGGTCGTTGTCGTTTCGCTTCCGCGCATTGTAACACCATGAATAGAGTTTATTAGATAATAAAGTTAATAATTACTACTGTGGCGAGCGTGCCCCGCCCCGCTGCGCGGAAGGCCGATGCGGCATCGTGCATCCGCTTTTTAAGCTTTGGCTGGACTAAATTAGTGTGTTTCAAGGGAGATGCGATGAAGGTATATATTGCTGGGGACAGCAGCGAACTGGTCATAGCGGCTGCAAACATGGTGAACAACAGCGGCAACTCCGGCATAGTCAGCGAAGCCAAAAAGGCCGATTACGGGAACCTCATAAGCGACGTGGGCGCCAAGGCCGATGACTATGACATGATAGTGTTCTTCTCAAGGAAGCCGCTGGACGCATGCGCCGACATAAACAAGATGGAGGCCGCGCGCGCAGTGGTGTGCGACAGCGAGAAGGACATCGAGCGCATCAGGGCCAGCGGCAGGTTCAACATCGTGGTCATCGATTCAACTGCAATAGCAAAGCGCGACCTCTCGGAGATTTTAGGCGAGCTGACCGCGCCCAAGGGCGGAGAGCAGGGACAAGGCGCCGAGGAGGAGCCCGCCGCGAGGTTCCAGAAGAAAAAGCCCGACATAGGCGAAGGCCTGCGAATGATAGCCGGCAGGGCCAGGCAGCATTGGAATGAAGAGCAGCGCAACGGAGATGAAAGCGCCGACGGGAGGAACGACGGCCCCAGCTTCACGAGCAAGGTGAAGAAGAAGGGGCTGATGGGAGCGCTGAAGGACGAGCTCGGGATGGAATGAAATACGTAAACTGCGAGAAGCTGATAAAGGTATCGCTGCCGGCGATAAGAGTGGCGCTCGCCTCTGCTCTCACTAACAAGTACGGCATTGGGCAGGATGGAATAGCAGACAGGCTCGGGATAACCCAGGCCTCGGTCAGCAAGTATCTCAGCCGCAGGTATTCCGGTGATATAGCTAGGCTGAGCGCCGCGCTCGGCGCCACAACGCTCATCAAAGGGCTGGCCAAGGAAGCAGCATCCTCCAATGACTACCCTGCCATACAAGAGCTCATAAACAGGTACGCGTCCGGCAAGCTCGCGATAAGTGCAGCCAAGAAGCTATTTGGCGCCGCGGCTTTTGAATGAGAGTATCTCGCTGCCGGCGTTCTCTATCTGTATCCTAGCGGTGTCCTGCTTGTGCCTGAAGCCCTGCAGCACCGCCTCGGCGAACCTTATGCTCCTAGTAGAATCGTATATCGTACGCATCTTGTCGAAGTACGATTCCGCTTCCTGCACCTTGCCCTCGCGCAGCGATTCCAGTATCTCCCTCTTGAGCTCGCCGACCACGTCCATAAGGCCCATCAGGTAAGCGTCCTGCTCGACGCCGACCGCGCCGTGGCCCGGTATGCCGTCGCCCCGCTTTATGCTGTAAAGTATCACCGCCTCAGCGTATTCTTGGTACGCCTGCACGGAGTTGTATCTGAAGTCGGCGTCGATGCGCTTCAGCTCCCCCACCTTGGAATCCAGCTCCTTCATCAGCCCACCCGGGTCCCTGCCGGTGTGTATGTACGTTATGGCCTGGGCCGAGAGCCTTATGATCTCCCTGGATATCTGCATCACCGAATCGAAGGCCGACTGCTTCCCGATCAGGTACCTGGTCACGCCGTCTATTTCCTCTTCCATCCCGCCCATCTTATCGCTTTTTAGCCGGCTTGGCCGGTTTGTCCTCGGGCTGGGGCCGCAGCTCCTCCACCTCAGATTCGGGGATGAGGTGCATGCCGTGCCAGAATATGTACTGCTGTGCGTAACCTGCATATGCGCCCCATTTCTTTGCGGCGAACTTGTGCAGCTCCTTTATGGTCTTCTTCTTCCCTTTGAAATACGCCTTCTCCAGCGTCCGCTCCACCCACACGTCTATCGGGAATGCCTCGAGCTTCCCGTAGCCCATAAGTGCTATGCAGTCGGCTACCTTGTCGCCCACGCCCGTTATGGCGAGCAGCTCCTCCTTGAGCGCGTCGTACTTCTTGTTCCCAAGCTTGTTCAGGTCCATGTTCTCGGTGCAATACTCCGCGGCTTCCTTTATATACTTGGCTCGGAAGCCCGCGCCGCACTCCATCAGATCCTTCTCGCTGGCCGACATAAGGTCCGCGCTTCGCGGGAAGCTCTTGGCCACCATCTTGTCGTCGTTGTCCTTTATCGCCGTGCCGTACCTGTTTATCAGGTTCCTGACTATGCCGCGTATGCGTTTCATGTTGTTGTACTGCGATATTATGAAGCACAGCGTCGTCTCCCACGGGTCGTTCAGCGTCAGCCTCATACCGCTGTACTTCTCGATGGCGCTCTTCATGAAGCTGTCAGTCCCTATCTCGTCATAGCAGTGTTCCATGTCGTCCGCCAGCCTGAACCTGCTGTGCACCTCTGCGGATGCGAACCTTATGTCCCTGCCGACCACGGTCAGGCTCCCCACGGCCCTCGTGCCGGAGAACCTCACGTTTATTATGTTCATACCGCTCATGTAGGTCAGCGTATCGCTGAACTGGTCGTACTGCGCATGGAAAGTGAGCGGCTGCCCGCTCTCGAAAGTGTCCTTCAGGTAGAAGTGGTTCACTGGCATTGTGGTGCTTGACAGCAGTGATGTCATGCGAAGCCACCGAAAGCCTTGAACGGGTTGAAGCGCGTGTTGCTGTCTATGAACTGCGCCAGCTCGTCGATATGTACCCTGGCCTGCCTTTTGTCATCGCGATATCTTACCGTAACAGTCTTGTAGTTCGGGGACGACTCTGTTACCGTGTCGAAGTCTACGGTGATCCCGAAAGGCACACCTATCTCGTCCACCCTGGCGTATCTCCGCCCTATTGAGCCTGACTCGTCGGTGCACATCCTGAATCGCTGCCTGAGTTCGCTGAAAAGCGATTTTGCTTCGCCCATTATTTTTTCGTCCTTCTGCAGCGGGAAGACAGCGGCCTTGTACGGCGCGAGGTACGGGGCAAGGCTCAGGACCGATCTGTCCCCGTCCTTCCTGTAGAACACGTCTATCAGCATCCATATGTTCCTGTCGACACCGAAGCTAAGTTCCAGTACGTTAGGCATGACCTTCCTGTCGCCCACATTGACTGAGAGGTCCTGCATCGATCCCTTGGAATGCGATGTAAGGTCGTAATCGCCCCTGTAGTGCAGTCCGCCCACCTCCCTGAAGCCGCCCCAGCTCTCGACGTTGACCTCGATGTCCATGTGCACCTTGTTGTAGAAAGCCTTCTCGTCGCCTCCCTTCTCCAGGAAGCGCAGCCTGTCTGCGGGTACCCCTATAACATCCCTGTAAAAAGCGTCTATCATAGCGAGGTGGAACGCGTAGAAGTCCGGTATGCCGTCATCGCGCACAAGCTCCGCTATGGTCTTGTTCTCCATCGTCTTCCTGCTGTACGTTACTACGTTGATTTTCCTGTCCTTGACCTTGTCCATATCGACTTTCCACGTCTGTGGGTCAAAGAATATCTGCAGCTCCGCCTGCGTGAGTTCGCGCATGCGGTACAGCCCTTGCCTAGGCGAGATTTCGTTCCTGTACGCCCTGCCTATTATCGCGAGGCCGAACGGCAGCGTCTTCCTGAGTATATTGAACTCGCGGTAAAAATTCAGGTATGACGACTGCGCGGTCTCCGGCCTGAGGTAGCCCTTGTCGGACTTTTCCGGCCCGAGATAAAGATCTAGCATCATATTGAACGGCTTGGACTTGAGCAGCGCCCCCTTGCACTTCGGGCACTTTATGGCATTCTGCTCAACGGCCTTGTCCAGCTCTTCCGGCGTGGCGCCCTCGGACACTGTCACGCCCAAATCGGCCAGGAGCACGTCCGCCCTGTAGTAAGTGCCGCACTTGCTGCACCCTATTATTATGTCGTTGAACCTCGCGGCGTGGCCAGAAGCCACCAGGGGCCTCTCGGGCAGCATGTTCGAGCCTTCTATGAGGTGGTACGAGTCATTGGTGTCGACGAAATACGATATCCATACGTCCTCGAAGCGCCTCTTGATAAGCGTTCCTATATGCCCGTAGTCGTAGAGGCCGGCGGCTGAGCCGTATATCTCGGCGCTCTGCCAGAACATGCCCCTGCTCTTCGCGAAGGCAAGTATCTCGTCTATGTTCATAGGATGCACTGCGTGCATATATTATCTATAAAAAAAGCTATAAAGCAGATTGGGTCGCGTTAATGATTTCGCACCACCATCCTATTAAATGCTTTTGTTGCTAATAACATAATAACATCATATCCTCTGAATTTGCGGTGTTCTGTTGGATTCGTTCGATGAACTAAGAAAGAGCATGCTGGAAAACGCCAAGGAGGGCATAAGGAGCGCCTACGAGAGCGAGGAGTTCGCGCTGATGCAGGCGAGCAACGCCTACAGGGAGCTCTCCAAATCCTACAACCTCGCCTATGAGAGGCTGAGCGAGTGGTATGGAATATACTTCCCAGAGATAAAGATAGGGAATCCCAAGACGCTGGCGCAGCTGGCGTTGGCGCTGAATGCGAATCCGCCGGACAAGGACGCAATCGTAAAGGCCGTTGAGGACCCTTCCAAGGCTGAGGAGGTCTACAGGAAGGCATCGGGCACCATGGGCAGGAAGATGGGCGCCGAGGAGCGCGATGCGGTCACAAGGTTCGCGGAGCTGAGCCTGAGCATGGACTCTGCGCTGGAGCAGCTAAAGGCGTACATAAAATCAGCCTCGACAAGGATGCTCCCCAACACTTCATACCTGACTGACGAGACGATAGCCGCCGAGCTGCTGAGCAAGGCAGGATCGCTGGACAAGCTTGCTACGATGCCGGCCAGCACTGTGCAGCTGCTTGGTGCTGAGAAGGCGCTATTCAAGCACATAAAGTTCGGCAGCAAGCCGCCCAAGTACGGGATACTGTTCAAGCTGCCTGCGATAGGAACCGCGCCCAAGTACATGAGGGGCAGGATCGCAAGGGTCTACGCCACCAAGATAAGCATAGGACTCAAGGGCGACGTATACTCGAAAAGGTTCATAGCTGAAGGGCTGAAGAAGAGCCTTGACGCAGCGGTAGAGAGGATAAAGAGCAGCCCGGAGCCGGAACACAAGCCGGATGAGCGGCGTGGCATGCAGCCCAGGAGCTTCAGAGGCAGGGGAAATTACGGAGCCCGCCACGGCAATCCCAGGGGCCGTCGATTTGGGAACAGGACTGGCGCGCAAAGACAGGGCGCATGATGCCGTAAACTGAAACATTAGACAAAACTTATATAAATAGCGTTTTCTAACTTTTAACTGTGGTCTGCATGAGCCACAATTTGGTATCAAATGCGCTGCTTCTTGTCATATCGATATCCCTACCGTCCGGCATGCCGGGTAGCACTGTCGCATCTGCGCCCGCGGCAGTATCGGGCAACCAGAGCGCACCGTCCTACCAGTGATAAGTCCTGCGGCTCGGTGCCGCAATGCATGCTGCGCCCAGCATCTAATTAGGCGCGATGACTGCCAGTCAAGGCAAATCTAATGGTACAATGAGGAAACTTTCTGGATTAAGGGGCTGCGGCGGCAGCATAAAAGGTGCGGCGGAGGACTTCGTGGTAGAGGAGATACAGCGCGGCGGAGTTGTCCTTGAGGCAGGCAGGAGATATGTGCACTCGGACCTCGGCATGGAAGCCGCAGACTCCGGCAAGTTCTCCGTGTTCGTGCTCCAAAAGCGGGATTGGAACACAATGCAGGCGCTAAGGGCCGTAGCAAAGAAATGCGGGAGGGGATTCAAGTCTGTCGGTTTTGCGGGAACGAAGGACAAGACAAGCGTGTCGACGCAGCTCTGCAGCATCTTCGGGGCAAAACCCGACGCCCTTGCCAGCCTAAGGATCAAGGACATCAGCATAAACGGGTCCTGGGCCAGCGATGCGGGGGTGAAGCTAGGCGACCTTGTCGGGAACAGGTTCACGATAAGGATAACTGCGCCATATGATGCCAGTGCCATACAAGGCATAAACGATGGCCTGTGCGGCGTATTCCCAAACTATTTCGGCGAACAGCGTTTTGGGGTCAGAGGCAACAACGTCAAGATAGGCGTCTCAATATTGCAGGGCGATTTCGAAGGCGCAGTCATGGAGTTCCTGACCGGCACCGAGAACGAGAAGAACGCAGGCGTGGTGGAGGCAAGGAACAGGCTGCGCTGTGAGCGGGATTTCGCCTCTGCGCTCGGCTACTTCCCAGCGTACCTCAAGTACGAGAGGCTGGTCCTTGACAGGCTTTCGCAGTATCCTACGGACTACGCGAATTCGCTTAGGAGGCTGCCCAGGCAGCTTCTGCTGATGTTCGTGCACTCCGTAGAGGCGCACATATTCAACATGGAGCTTGAAGCCAGGGTGACCGCGGGAGAGACAAGCCCCAGAGACGGCGACCTTGCATGCCTTGCGGACACTTCTGGGTTCCCTGACATGAATAGCGTGGCGGACCAGCATAAGACGGAAGGCAAGAAACGCTTCGCGGTGGGCAGCATAGTCGGCTTCGAATCAGAACGGCTGACGCAGTATCAGGATGCATTGCTAAACGAGCTGGGCATATCCAAGGAGCAGTTCAAGATAAAAACTATGCCGGAACTCAGCATGAAGGGCACGTATAGGGCGCTGTTCGCGCCCTATATCGGCTTCTCGTCTTCCATTGAAACGGGCAATGCAGTATTGAAGTTCTCGCTGCCGGCCGGAGCCTACGCCACTGCCCTGTTAAACGAATTCATGAATTGAGCATTTCACTGCTTGGGTCCAGCAGTTATGGCGCGCTCATTCGCCTTTATAACGCTTACGGCTCCTTTAGGGACCATCCTTTCCCACTTGCCAGACCTCCTTATAACAGCCCTTACTTTTGTTCCGGAAAGGTCAGCCCTGTTGTACCATTTAGGCGCTATCACCTGTATATCATGTCCTCTGAATATCGTTTTCACGATAGGGTTGCCGGAGAACACCACGTCCAATTTCGGTACCTTCTTGCGTATATACGCGAACCACCTCTCGTTGTCATGAAAATCCGGTATCTCCAAGAACATTATCTTCGCCTTTATGGCAGCCGATTCCTTTAGCGCGGATTTTATTATCCTGATTCTTACTGAAGCGGGCAGCGGGTTGTCGGTGGTGCGGCTTTTCTGCGCGCTGCCTACCCCTACAACTAGTTCATTGCAGAGCGAACCGGCGTCCCTAATCGCGTGCATGTGGCCATTATGGAATGGCTGGAACCGCCCTATAAATAGCCCGGTGCCGAATTTTTTGGGCATTGCAACGCCTCTAGCAATAGTATGTATATGATTTAGGACAAGAAAAATACGAAAAATAAAAACCGGTAATGGCGTACTAAAGCCACGCCATTACCGCACATGCGGCTGTTTATTGCACCTTCAGGCCGCCGATCTTCGAGAAGAGTGCACCGTAGAGTACGTTGTATATAAGGGCGAATATTATGCCTCCTATAAACCCTCCAATCACTCCTCCTATTACCCCGCCAACCAATACTATTATGCCGTACAAGCCTCCTAATGCTAGCCCTAGCAAGCCTTCTATCACGCCGCCTATCACACCGAATACGGCGAATACCATTCCAGCTGAGACATAATCTATCTGTTTCGCTACTACCATTGAAACACCTAAATTATATCGATACGAAGGTTTTTATACCATTGGTAAATCTTTCATAGGGGATGAAGATCAAGCCCATGTCTCAAGTATCCCATGAAACGGCCGCATTTGGTTCGCGCTGCTGCCAAAAGTTTAAATAAATTAGATTAGTATACTAATTGATTATATGGCTGCAGGGGGACCGGATGGCAAAGCGCACGATTTGAAGACACAGGACGGATCCCAGCAATACTATTCGGTAAGCACTGCGGTGTTCATAGACCTGCTCATAATAGCGTTTCTTACGTTATTTGCGTGGGCTGGGACTGCGAGCTTAAAGGCCACTGTATTAGCTTTGATATTTTTCGCAATTATAGTTGCGATCCTTTCAATAAGGGTGTTGAACCAGTGGAACCGGATGGCCGTGCTCAGGCTGGGTAGGTATGTGGGCATAATAGGGCCCGGCATGTACTTCATAATACCCCTTATCGATTCCACACCCATAAACATAGACATCAGGGTGATAAGCACCACGTTCAAGGCCGAAAAGACGCTGACCAAGGACAACGTGCCAGTTGACGTAGACGCGATACTCTTCTGGCAGGTAAGGGCGCCGCATAAGGCCATCCTTAACGTGCAGTCGTATTACGATGCGGTCCTTCTGGCATCGCAGACAGCGATGAGGGACGTCATAGGCAAGAGCGCCCTGGCCTCGATGCTGGCCGGAAGGGACATAATAGGCGAGGACATAAAGAGGTTGATTGAGGAGAGGGTCAAGGACTGGGGCATAGAAGCGATATCCGTCGAGATAAGGGACGTGACCATACCGAACGAGCTGCAGAACGCCATGGCCAGGGTCGCGACGTCCGACAGGGAGAAGCAGGCAAGAGTCATCCTCGCCGAGAGCGAGTCCCTTGCCGCGGACAAGATGCTGGAGGCGGCGGGCAAGTACAGGAAGGATCCGAAGGCCATGCAGCTAAGGGCGCTCAACATGATGTACGAGATAAGCCTGACCGGCAAGAACGTTATGGTGTTCATACCTACCGAGAGCAACGGACTGAGCATGCCGATACCGTTCGGCGTCGCAGGGATAAAGGATTACCTAGACAGCGGAGGCTCGCCAACCTTCACTACGGCCACGAGGCCGAAGCACAGGAAGCCGGCCGCCCCAGATTCTTGACGCCTCAGCATAATGGTCTCTTGTTTAGCGTTGGTTAGATATGGAAGCCCAAGCCGCCAGTCCTGTTTCAACCGGGATGAGCGGCGCGCAGAAGCGCATCCTCGCCGTGTTGATGCTGGGCACGCTGATGTCGGCCGTGGACACGACGATAGTGCTGCTGGCCATACCGCAGATCACCAGTACGCTAGGCACCAACCTCGCTACAAGCATATGGGTCATAATAGCATACCTGCTGGTCATAGCGATTCTCACCACGCAGCTGGGCAGGGTAGGGGACATATACGGGAGGGGCAAGATGTTCAATCTCGGCTTCGCCGTCTTCACCATCGGTTCCGTGCTGTGCGGCGCATCGGGCTTCATAGGCGGCGCCATAGGCGCGTCCGCAGGCATATACCTTCTCATACTATTCAGGGTGTTCCAGGGCGTAGGCGGGGCTTTGATACAGGCGAACAGCGGCGCCATAATAGCGGACACGTTCGAGAGGTTCAACAGGGGTAAGGCGTTCGGCTACGTTTCGCTCGGATGGAACATAGGATCGATGCTAGGCATAGTCCTTGGCGGGGTGCTTACCACTTTCGCGGGATGGCCCTACATATTCTACATCAACCTGCCCATAGGCGCGATCGCGGTATGGTACGGCGTCAAGCACATAAAGACAAAGGCAGAGCGGAAGAACGAGAGGCTGGATCTACGGGGCATGGCCGTGCTGAGCTTAATGCTGCTGCTCATAACGCTTGGCGGCACAGACATAGCGTCACAGGGCGGCAACTACTTCAATTCAGCGATGATATTGGCTGGGTTGCTTCTTCTGCCTGTGTTTATAATCACCGAAAGGAGGGCGAAGTTCCCCACCGTGAACTTCAGCCTGTTCAGGAACAGGATAGTGTCCGCCTCCATACTGGCCGCGTTCTTCCAAGGGCTCGGATACCTGTCCGTGGTTTTCGTAATAATAATGTACCTGCAAGGAGTCAGGGGGTTGACACCGTTGGAGGCTTCCATTTGGCTCATACCAGGTTACGTGCTTAGCGGATTTACCGGCCCTTACATGGGCAGGCTATCGGATCGGCTGGGCGCGAGGGTGCTTGCCACTGCTGGCATACTGATGATGCTTGTGACCATCTTCATTTACGTCTTCTCCCTAAATGCGAGTACATCGTTTTACCTTATAGTCCTGGCGACTATAATATCAGGGATAGGCGCGTCGATGTTTTTCCCTGCCAACAGCAGCGCGGTCATGGCCAACATAGACGGGGACGCGTACGGCGCGGCTTCCGGCATACTCAGAATGATGTCTAACATAGGCACATTGGGTAGCTACATAATAACAATAACCGTCGCCTCGCTCGCGGTATCGAGAAGCGTGGCTTTCAGCGTGTTCATAGGCACGAGCGATCTGACCGGCAACATATCTGCGGAGTTCCTCTCCGGGGTCAAGGCGGTATTCATAACGTCTGCGATTATATTGGCCATAGCGGCTTTGCTTTCGGCGCTGCGCGGCAAGGAGCGCAGGCACGAATCGCATTAGGCCCGGCAGAAGGCGCCAGACCACCGTACCTGACTAAATGCCCATCTGCGCTGTGCAATCCCTATAGTCTTAATGCTTTAGTTTCCGTATATCGCAGGTCGTCTTACCATGGTCGCCACCATTGTAATAATGGAAACATTGTAAGGCGCCAATAATAATATTACGACGTAATGATTTGGGATTCATTCAACACAGCCATTAGCATTTGTAAAAGAACAGTTATCCACTCCAGCGAAGAGGGTGTTTGAGAGAATGGTACCAGAACAGATTAAGATATACTCCGCGCTGGATTTAGGGTGATACTTGTCTAATTAAAGTAGGATGGTGCTACACAATCATAGACGACAAATCTGTCTAGATCGGAAAGTCAAGTTGACTAATCAATTCTGATGACAAATCGTTGTTCAGACGTCCATCCATATCATTTATGCGGCACAGCTTCAAGCTCTATTATAAGTCTGCATTTAGTCGCCAAAGACAAAATGCACCCCAGGGGTTAAATGCCCAAGTACTAGTGAAATTATTGGACAAGACCATTTCTAGCAAAAGCAAACATATAAAACATTATAAGGGCAAGATGTGAATGTGGTTTTATGGTGGCATTCAAGATAATTGGAGCGGCGGTGGCCGTCATAGCGATAGTTTTCGTTGCCCTGATTTTGGGCGGTTTCGCTGGAAAGCAGGTGCCCTCCGCGCCTGTGACTACGGTATCAACGCAGAACAACAGCGCCGTGAGCACAACGGCGCTGCCTTCGCCAACGCAACCATACATAACTCAGAGCCAAGCCGAAGGCTTCATAGGCCCTGTGCAGACAAGTAGCATAAAGGTGTTTAACACCTCCGCCGCAATCTCCAAATTCAGTCAAAGCTTGGTAGCAAATGCAAGCACAGCGTGGGCGGTAACCTACAGAGGTGCGCATAACGCCACTATCAGCGAGGTTGTTGTAGAGGCAATTAATTCTAGCAAGGCGCAAGCCATGTATAATTTAATGACAGCAAATGTGCAGTATCATCCCAATTACAACTTTGGCACGTATGATAACATGTCATACCTTGAGGTGCCATACAACCAGACCGAACACCAAGCCGGGTTATTGGCCAGGCAGGGGCGCTATGACCTCTTCGCGTTTGTAGCAAATGATAGCACGGCGAACATTACCAGCCTAACGCACGTGGTGGCGGGAGACCTGACCTGATAGCTGCTTCAGGAATAGTGCAAAAGATAACGCAAGCGCTTACGAGAAGCATGAAGAGCGGAGCAGGGATTAGCAAGGTATCCAGAGTCATGGCTTTCTCTGTCTTTACCACTAATTCCCTGCTCTCGAATCTAATATCCCTTAGGTTTATCCTTATAGCTTAGCCGATGCGCAGACCCATATGGACCTGATATGAAAGGATTTTACTCACACGAGGCTTTCAGAGAGATTCCAAACCATAGGTTGAGGTATCCGCGCGGAAATTTCTGGAGTGCTGGATGCAGCAATGGGGGTGTTGGACCAAGGGTAGAAACGATAACCAAAAACTACATCAGAAGGCAGGACATTTCAGGGCAGAAGAAACTGGCGATGTAAACGCGGTGGAGGAGGTCATTTTCGAAGATGCGAACATCTGTGTCTTCGCCCACAGATTATAGCGCATTTAGAAATATAAACAGATACGGTGCGATTCTAGCCGTAACCTCACCCAGTGTTTTCGAATTTGAAGTGAATCCAAGTCCAAGGATAGAAGCCAGCAAGGCGTACGGGAAGCTAGCGTTCGAGTTTATGGAGAATCTGAACTTTGAACTCACATGAGGTCATGCAAATAGTAACGTAAGCCCCAATATAAGGAATATGATTATGTGACCGTATAATCCGAACTTGAGCGTGCTAATCGCCTTTTCGTCCAGCTCACCCTTCTTATAACCTACCAGCGCACCACGATATATCGATAGGTACGCTCCCAAGAAAATCGCGGCGAAGGCGATGAGGGAGTAGAAGATTGCCGGAAGGTTCAGCTGAGCTGTAGCTCCAGGGAGATTTGAGATATTAACCATTATGAAGATTATCGCGATCTGGAATGCACCCTGGACACCGGCGAGCCTTATGTTTATGCCGTTGAGCTTCGCTATCCTCTCTTTGCTAGGATCCGGCTTAGCTAGCTCTATGAAGATTCTCATACTGTTAGGCATGAGAATGACGAAGCCTTGGACAGTCAATATGGTTACTATCAACAATGCGGCTACTATCCAGATGTATGAAAGATTAAAAACGCCAAGTGACATTGCAAGGTATATGCCGGCGGTTATGGTTGTCGCGGCAAGGGAGGGCAATATGAAGAAGGTAGACGGAGTAAGCCTTTTGGCCACTTCAACCCTGCCAGCTATGTCAAGCGACCTGAGCACACGCCCGAGTACCAGGGCCATGAAGAGGTCAAAACCAGTCCACATCACCGCGGACATGACATGCGCATAGGTCAGCAGGGTCAGATTTTTTAGGATGATTGCGGTCAACAAAACAATTGGCGGTACAAGCCCGAGCATGAAACTCTGCAATAGAAGGCGGTGCGTGTAGGCGGGGAAACTGCCCTGTTCTGCTCCGACATGCTTGTTTGATCCTATCTTAGCTGCGGTCATAGAGCCGCCGGGATGGTTTTGTATATCTTGTCCTTTTGGCATTAAAACATCGCCGCGCGCGGCAAAGCAATCACTTCGTATAGTTTTCAGCAGTGACATTCGCGAAGGTATTGTTCTGCATAGCCGCACCCGGGGCATTCCTAAGCCATATCCCGTAATACTCGTTGCTCACGTTGTTGCCCTTTATTGTGGCGTTCAGTACCGGCATTACATCTCCTGAAACAACTATGCCAGTCTTGTTCATATCCCCTACTTCTGCGTCTGCACCGTTGCCGCTCACCCTGTTGAATTCTGCGGTAGTATTGGATAGTACATCGCCAGGCGTTGTGGCATGCACTATTATGCCTGGTAAGAAATTGTCAAATGCGGTGTTGTTCACAACCACATTGTTCATCGCAGTAGCGTTTGGAGCCCCGTCGCCTATAACTATCCCGGCTACCCCGAAGCTGACGGTATTGTTCTCTACTAGGTTGCCTATTATCCCGTCTTTGTTATACGATGAGATTACTATACCACAACCGCCTTTGTTGTACGCGACCTTGTTTCCTATTATCTTGTTGCCCATGGAACTGGCAAAGATGTGAGTTTGCGTCAAGCTTCCAGGGTTTATAGGGCCGAGATCCGATACCCCTATACCGCCATCGGCGAGGTTGTTTACGACTACATTCTTCTCAACTGTAACATTGCTTGTTCCTATCAATTCTATCGGCTTGTCTTCTATTATGCATGGCCCTGTCGGCTTAGCGGGAGGAGTCGGGCACACTGTAGCGTTTACGCCATTGTGCTCTACTATGTTATGTATTATCATTAAGTTGCTTACATCCTGGGCATATATCCCGTGGTTATCCGCATTTTCTATTGTGAGATTGCTTACCACTGTGCCATTAGCTCCAGGTCCGATAATGTTTATGCCGTTCATCTGGCCGGAAGCGTTTATTATTGTCGTATTAGCATCTTCGCCTTCGATTATGGCTCTTGATGTTATGTTTATCTGCTCATTGTAGGTTCCGGGCTCCACTATTATGACCTGGCCTGGCCTAGCTAGCGCTATTGCCCGGTTTATTGTCTTGAATGGGGCAGAGAGTGTTCCGTTTGACGAGTCAGATCCTGCTGTGCTGACATACAACTGAGAGGGCGCCAGTGGTGCACTTATCGTGGTTGTAACATTCTGGGATTGCGTTATGCTCGTGCTCGGCGCAGCGCCAGGCCTGCTCAGAGAACCGATTGCAACGGCGATTACAAGCACCACTATTATGATTCCTACTATCAAGCCTATTGACTTAGAGATTGCCATTGATACCACGCATAGGTTTGTATCTCGTACAAAAGCTTGGGGGTAAAAGTTTAATAAACTTACGGGAGTGGGGGTTGCTTTACAAAACGCAGAAGCATCATCTTTAACAAGCAGTGACACATATGCCAGCATATTTTTATTATCAGCATCCCCAAGCAGTTCTGATTGGTCGTTTTCTTATCAAAATTCTCCAGGAACTATGGTAAGCCTTCCTAGTGGTAGTTTTACGCCAGGAACTTATTACATACCAAGCCTTTTAATCTCAGGTAGCACGGCTTCCGCTCAAGTAAATTACTGCCTAAGTGCTTCTTTCACATCCGAAACAGGATACGTTAGTTTTGTGACAGCTACGGAAACCGCAACCGCACCCAGACCCTGCTCTCGGTTTGTCGATGGGAACCTTTGCTAGTGGGTTTTGTGGACTCGGCGGGGATCGCACCCGCAACCTCCCGCTTGCAAAGCGGACGCTCCCTAGCTATTTGCCGTCTAGCTTTCGTTCCCATATAGCCACCGTAGATTTTATTTTCGTTAAATGCGAACATCTGTGTCTTCGCACACAGATTATACCGCATTTAGAAATATAAACAGATACGGTGCAATTCTAGCTGTAACCGCACCCAGTGTTTTCGATTAACCTTTCCAAAAAGGTTACGCACCCAGAGTTTTTGATGAACCTTTTCCTAAAAAGGTTACGCACCCAGACTTTTTGGTAAAGCTTTTCGTAAAAAGGTTTGCCTTATTTACGCTTTTTCTGCAAGTTTAGTTAAATCCTCTATAAACTTATCAAGCATCTTTACTTTGCTGCTTTCTTCAACCTTAGTTTCGCTTAGTATGTAGCTGCCGTCAGTATCTATCTCTACGATTGCTCTACCTTTCTTCGCGGGTTTTCTCTGAGTCAGTGTTCCGTCTTCATCAGGCGTTACGAAAAATACCTTGATGTGCTTAGTTGCGCTATCACTCGCCAATTTTATTTTCCAATAACCTGTTTGTGCAATTCTTTCTCTGAGCGTAACTTTGCTTGATAATACGGCTATTATCTTCCGTGTTTTTGGTTTGTAAATTATCATATCTACGTCAGGTAAATGATATCCAAATTCCCCATAATTAACAAGCAGGTTTCTCTTGACGATATTTAGTTCCTCTGATAAGTTGTCGTTATTCGTTCTTTCCAGTGCGTTTCCGTTTATTATTTTAAGTCCGATACTTTTAACTTCATCTTCGATTATATGCATAATAAGTTTTTCCAAATTCTTCCCTTTAAATGCTCTCCACGATTGTTCGTGATCCGGAGTCCTTCCTTCGCTCTCAGCCCGTTTCGCTGTAACGCTGTTTATGAAATCCTTTCTATGAATTTCCTTAGCTTTCTTTAGCACTTCTGATACGTGCCTATAAGTTTCCTTACCATATTTACCTTTCATTTCATCATATAGCCTAATCAGGTCTTCGCTGTTCATTATTCATTCACCTATCATAGCGTGTCCATGCTACCTTATCGCCATTTGTCGGCTGGTCGCCACCAGCGGCTAACGGTTTTCTCATTATGAATAAATATTTGAAACCTCTAAGATAAAAATTCCATTTTACCGCGCGATAATGCCATACTCCAGTATTAGACGACTGGTTACGCCTAGTTACACATATAATATCAACAGTTTCAAAATATTTGGATAATCCAGCCCAAATCTTAAACCCAACAGGTGTAAATTTCTTTTTAACCCATTGGTCTCCAATTAACCAGCCGATGACCTTTCCCGGTTTAAGCACACGATAACTTTCGGCCATAGTTTTTTCTAGTTCTTTGTAGAAATTTTCATCTTCCGCAGAAATTTCCCCAAAATTAGCAGGGTGTTCATTATATTTTATATTATCTCCATAGGGCGAATCAATGAATATCATATCCACGCTCTCATTTTCCAAAGGCAACTTCCGTGCATCATTTTGTATTATATCTGGCCTAGTCGGCACTATATCATAACCTATGCAACGCCTACCTTCCTCTTTACACACATCAATAGTAGTGCCGCTCCCGCACATCGGGTCTACAACTAAATCTCCGGGCTGTGTATATCTCATAACCATATTATAAATTATAAAAGCCGGAGTTACACCTGCATATTTATTATTTCCTTTTGGTGTTTTGCCGTAGCTTTGTTTTGGGTAATCCCATAGGGTAGTGGATTCTATAATAGGTTTCCCATCATCTACCTTTTTCGTCGCTCCGCTATCTTTTGTTTTCTTTTTCTCTACTACTTCTTTCTTCTTTTCAAGTAGAACCTGTTGGCTTTCTGTATCGGTAGTTTCTTCCATGGTATCAATCCGTATTTTGTTTATTAAAAATCCTGTATCGTTTTTCCTTTAATGATATGACATATAATGGTGAGCTAAGAGCTTTAATATACTTTGTTGCCCGTTCTATATTTGGTTCTAAATTTCCTTTCCCTGCAATTCCAATAGCCACATCTGGCTTTATTTGAATTATCTTCTGAAAGCTTTTCCACTTTATGACTTCATGGTGGTCGTATTCTACTGCAACCCTGAATTTTCCCTTTCTTGCTACTAAGTCAATCCTTCCCGTCCTCCCTGCACCGTCTTTTATTTTGTATATTGGATACTCTCTTGTTGTGTAAAATCCATGACTTCTAAACACATGTTCAATTTGGCTTACAGTATCGTTGTGTTCTTTTGCTGGGTCAGCTTCTTTTATAACCTCTGCCATAATCTCTTCTATATTATAGTTCATTATTACCGCTTCTTTTCATAAATCAGCTTATCACATTTCCATAACTGGTTTTTGTGTATTTTTCGTTATATATTCTTTCAAGCTCGTTCACATCCATAAGTTTGTCTGTGCTACCACATCTCACATATCCAATTGTCTTTCCTTTAATTAAATACGGTTTGTCTTTACCAGAATTGACTTCTAATACAACGTATTTTTTACCTTCAATAGAGATTGTTTTGTAGTTTATATCAACTCGTTTGCCAATGCAACCATAAGATAGCTGTTCTATTAGCCCGTTCACAATTGGGATTTCTTCCTCATCTATTCCGTTCATTTCCCCGTGATCTCCGACTCCTATAATAATAACTCCGCCATCACTATTTGAGAATGATATGACGGATTCTATAAAATCATCATGGTTTTTACCGTTTCTATGCAAGCTATTCTTAAATTCAATATAATAGTTTTCACCAGAAGCAATCACAGACTTCCAGTACTCTTCAGAGTCATTAGCAACTTCGACTCCGCCTAAATTATATGATGGATAGATGTAAAGTTTTGAATCGATTACCTCCTCCCTCTCGTCAAAAAAGTATAACCACAGCTCTTTTATCTCTTTAGAGAATTTTAATTCGGGATTACTACCTTTAACGCATTTTATTTCGGCATTAATTATCTCATCTTCAGTTTTACAATAATATTTACAAAGCACTTCTTTTTCACTTGTATTATTTTGAACAACAATTTCAATGTCCTTTGTAGAATGAGCAATTAATTTTGTACCTATCCTATAATCAGGTAGCAAAATATATGTTACTCCAAAAGACGGATTCTGAAAATTAAATCCGAGTACATCTTCAATTGCATGATTAAGTGTAGGATAAGTTGGCAGGTCTTTTTTAAAAGTTAGTTTTTGTTGTGGCCATCCCATTCCAGCATTTGCTTTGATGTCGTATTCCTTGCATGGCCACGGGATATTGAAAAATGCCCAGTTTCTATAACTAGGTATAAAATCGGTATATCCATTTTGCGCCATATCTATATTATCGCAAGCGGCCTTGTATTCTGGTAATTCTAATAATGTAATCTTGTGCTCCTCTTTTAATTTTTTAACTAATTCCAAAAAAGCATCGGTATTTATACGTCTAACAAAAAATACAATTTCGCCATAGTCATATGTATATTGGTTTTCTTTTGTCTCAATATTTTTGGGTATTACTAAAGTTATGAGATTTTCCCAGATGCCTTTATTATTAAAAATGCAGCCCCTTATCTCTACAAACTCATATTGATTTTTATTATTGTTAAATTCCTTTATTAGTATTTCAGCTTCTACATTTACCATATTATTGCACCTTTATCAACAAGTATTCATCTTTATTTTCTGTAATCCTCTTTATTTCCTCCATTAAACTTTCATCATAAGTTACCCACGTTATAGGTATATTGTACTTCTGTTTCTTATCTGCATTGGCCAAAACAGAGTCCTTCCTAGCCGAGGTCTGTATCTCGTAGGCTCTTCTATTTTTATCATCCCACATGAATTTCTTCTTGGCGTCTATCGGGTATGCTATCAGATCGAATGACTCTGGCTGTGGCGTAGCCACTACGAACATGTTCTTTTCGTGCAGGTATCCGATGGTCTTGACCAGAAGCTGCTTGTGCAAGTCCGAGCCTATCTCGGACTCGGTTTCGAGTATTGATTCAGGATTTACCCATTTCTCGCCTTTGTCCGTAAGCGTGTATGTGTCGCCCTCTTTCTTTGCCAAGCCTAAGCTTATGAGGTTCTCGAATATGCCCTTCCTGCCCTTGCTCCCGTATATTGTAGGGTCGCCGCTTATCCAGCCCTTGGCCTTGACGTATTTGGCCAAGTCGGCCAGCTTTGCACCCTCGTTGTCGTAGATGGCCAGCAAAGCCGCATGAGAAGACGGTGTTGGCCTGTCTTCCGGCGGCTTGAACGACTCGACGCTGCTCTTTTGCGGCGGCTTAGCCTTAGCGCCCATGTCCAGCGGTAGCTCTGGTTCGTCTATCGTCTCTGGCTTGAACACCTCCGCCTTCTTGCGGAGTGCCTCTATCTCCTTATCGGTTAGCTTGTCCACCTTTACGTAATCAGGCCATAGCTGGCCCTGCATGGCCCTTCCCTTGTCAAGTATGAGCGCCTCGCCTCTCTCTGCGGTCTTGATATAAGCGTTCTCGAAGTCCCCGAAACCGAACACGTCCTTTGTGCTGCCGAAGACGCTGGCTCCGTGGTAGCTATGCACCACCTTCACTGCGCTTGAGTTTATGAAAGTGTTAGGCACGTCCTCTATCTGCTGTGTGCTGACGAGTATGCCGAATCCGTACTTCCTGCCGAGCCTTACTATCCTGCTCGGCAGCGATTCGAGAGCCTCGTCGCCCAGACGCGTCTGTAGTATCTGCCAAGCCTCATCCAAGACTATGATAAGCCTCACCTGAGCGTTCAACTGCGGCTGCCTGTTGAACTCTTCGTAGATACGCTGCATTATGGCGTAGCTCACCAAGCCTTTCTCATAGTCGTTCAGCCCTACTAAGTTTATGACGTTGTTGGAGCTTAGCATGCGCTTGTAGAAGTCGTCCGGCTCGTAGCCCACGACGCGCTGCACGCTCCTGAACCGCTGGTCTATGAGGTCGGCCTGCTGGCGCGTCAGGTCCGACTGCTTCCTGTCGGAGCGCATGGCGAGGATAGCCTTGTCTATCTCGATAAGCGTAGGCTCCCTGTCCTTAGCGTAGAACTCAAGCACCGCGCTCCTGACGGTGTTGGCCTGCAAAGGCGTCAGCCTCGCGCCAAACACCAGCAAATCTATGATGCTGCTCGCCCTGTCTGCGATGTCGGCGCCCCTGAGCGCGAAAGGATTTATCTTGAGTTCCTTTGGCACGTGCCAAGTCGTAGCCCCGATGGAATCGGCGTAGCTCTCGTACTCGCCGTTCCAGTCTATGACCAGAAGCTTCAGCCCGTATTTCAGCGCAGACCTGGTGGCGAAGGCTTTCGTGGTTACTGTCTTGCCTGAGCCTGAGCCGCCCACTATGACCACGTGCGGGTTCGGCTCGTCGGCGTAATTGACCATGTAATCCTTGTT
>JAJZOR010000011.1 GCA_021811435.1 Microcaldota archaeon
GCGAGAGCGACATAAAGGACATAATCGACAAGGCCCAGGTGAGCCTGGTGCTCGACACCTACGATGACATATTCTCAGACTTCGATCCAAGGCCATACGACCAGCGCGCCCTGTCCGGAGACTTCCTGGACGCCGCGCGGCATGCGGCGCGCGACAAGAGGGAGGGCATAGAGCTGCGCCTGCTCATACCGAAGGCGGTCAGGAGCACAGGGAGCGAGGAGCTCATAAAGCAGCGCCTAAAGGAGCACTTCAGGAGGCATTACAGGCTCGTGAGGAAGGAGCGCATAAGGTACAGGAGACAGGCCATCGCGCTGATACTGGCAGGCGTGGTAATAGGCATGGCCGACGCGCTGCTGCTGTCCACGCTCAATCTGGATGCGATACTAGAAGACGCGATAGGCATCGTGCTGACCCCGGCCAGCTGGTTCACCATATGGACGGGCTTCGAGCACCTGGTCACGCCGCCGGAGGAAATGGGGGTTGAGGAAGAGTTCAACAAGAAGTTCGAGGGGGCGCACATAATATTCACGCCATATTGATTACTAGCCAAGCCAGATAGAAGCGGCCCAAACAAATTCGCAAACATCTGTCGCATGCCTCTGCCCCAAATGCCATCCAATGCCACACTATAGACTAATTGCTATGGGATGGCAAAAGACCTTCATTACCAAAGAAAACTATAAGAATCAGTGAATGCAAATCTACCCTCTGCATCACGTGCACCGGCAAAGGTAAGCTCCATGAACCATACCAAGTATAAAAGCGCCCCAGGGAGACGCGGCAAGATAATAGGTCTGCACGTCTTCGGCAACCTGTACGGCATAGACCAGAGCGTATTGGCCGACAGGCGGCTGCTGTCAAGGGCAGTGCTGGAAGCCGTAAGGATCGCGAAAATGAGGCTGGTAGAGCATAGGTCGTGGTCTTTCGGCGGAGGCAAGGGCGGCATATCCGTGATGGCCCTGGTAAGTGAGAGCCATATAATGCTGCACACATGGCGGGAATATGGATACGCTACGGTTGACATATACACCTGCGGCGCGCAGAGCGATCCGTATGCGGCGTTCGATTACCTAGTATCGGTGCTGAGGCCAAAAAGGCACAAGCTGTTCCATGCCGACAGGAGCAGCTGATCTCCCATAATTTTCTAAAATGCGGAGGCCTATTTCGCGACTTTGGTTTGTCGTCGAAATATCCGGTCTTCGCCATAGCAGTTTGTTAGAAGGTATTAAATATCTAGTTATGGCTCAATATTTATCGGTGAGTATGAGATGGCAACTGGTCAACCTGGCGGTATAATCACCCAGGTAGATACCTCTGATGAGATTTACAAGACGAAGATAAGGACTTCGCCAGCGCAGAAAAAGAAGGCAGTCAGCATACTTGTGATGGGGGAACTGGGCGCCGGCTCCGAGGAATTCAGCGAGGACTCGGTAATAGGCCTGGCGGAGGAATTGAGGCAGAGGAAGGAGAGGGGCGAGAGCCCTGACATAGTCGTGCTAAACAACGTGCTGCCGTTCATACCCAAGTTCAGCACCGCATCAAACGACAACAAGCTCACCACGCTCAAGGAGGGGATAGACAACCTGTCTGACGCGAGCGCGCTGATAAAGCCGCACATACAGAGGATACTCGGCAACCTGCCGGAAAACTCGCAGGTCTTCTACACATACGGGGAGGACGACTGGAGGAACATAGAGGGCATGAAGAAGGATTTGCGTTATGAATACGCTTACCCGTCCAAGAAGCTCGAGGAGACATATTACCTGTATCTGAAGGACGTGGTGGACAAGGAAGAGATAATAAAGACGCAGAGGCTTGCGATAAACAAGGCAGAGAAGGAGCTCAAGGCGGCGAAGTCGGGCTACGGCAAGAAGTCACGGCAATACGAGAACAAGCTCGATGCGCTCAACGAGAGGGAGCTGGACCTGGGCAGGACCAAGTCCGAAGTCCAGGAGCTCAAGAACATAATATCGCTTTTCAATGACCTGCAGACCATGCGCACGGAGAGCATAGACACCAAGGAGTTGAGCAAGATGGCCATAGAGGCCAGGAAGGAGCTCCAGGGGATAAGGGTTGCGATGGACGCGATGCAGAAGGCGGGCAAGGATTCCGAGCCCGAGTTCGAGCTGCTAGACGCCAAGGCCAAGGCCATAGGGTCAAGGCTGAGGGCGATTTCAAAGCGCCTTGGCGATGCCAGCGAGGAGGCCAAGACCGACGAGTACAAGAAGACGCCAGGAGCGCGACTTGGCACGACCATACCGGTAGATCCAGAGGCGGCCAAGAAGATAGACGAGCTGGGCGAGGCGCTGTACAGGCGCTCATTAGGCGACGCTTTCGGCAGGAAGAACAACATCAAGATAATGGCGCTCAACGCCAACAGGGTCACTGTATCAAAGCAGGACGTCACGCTGAACCTGCTGATATCGCACAAGCTGACCAACACGTCGCCAAACTTCTCCAAGCAGAGCAGCGGGAGCGTGGCGCAGATGGTATCCAGGATGCTGCAGAACCTGAACTTCGAGCCAAACATAGTAATAACTGCGCACAACTTCGCCACCACGTTCGGCATAAAGCCCCTCGAGCACAACTCCAAAAAGGTCATGTACGTGCTGAACCAGGGCCCGCTGTGGGACGTAACCAAGATATTCAATGAGGCCAACGCAGGAAGGAAGACCGAGAAGACAGAGGCCCAGTCGCGCGGGAGCGTGGACTCCGGGGTAAGCATACTCACCTTCGACAAGGACGGCCAGGTCACCAGGGAGGCGCTGACCCACAAGTACCTGCTGCGCAAGCGCGCGGAGAACGACGAGAGGGAGGCGAAGTTCATACCCTCAGTATCCAAGGCGATGCGCTCGTCAGTTTCGGGCGACGACGCCACGATAGACGTGACCAAGGCGGTGCTCAACGAGGGCATAGCGATGGCCAAGAGGCCGTCCGAACTCAATGCCAGGGACATAGGCAGCATAACAAAGGAGGATCTTGCGCAGTTCATAAAGTACAAGAATGGCACAAAGGGCCTGGGCGAGACAGACGGATTCAGGCTAGGAGTGTTCAGCGACGTCCACTACGGCAGCGACTGCGACGTGCCTCTGCTCGAGGCGGCGGTCAAGGACGCGATGGACAAGAAGATAAACCTGCTTGTGCTAGACGGTGACATGATTGAGGGCGCACTTGGAAACTTCAAGAGAGAATTGAGGGAGAACAAGAAGCCAGAGATAGCGGACGCATACCAGAAGTTCCTGCAAGGAAAGGGACTTAGCGACTCCAAGATTTCGGGCGAGATGAACAAGTTCTACCGCACTTACATAAACAACCTCTCAAGCAGCACAGAGGTGCAGGCCGAAGAGTTGATAAAGAGGATGATACCCCTTATAAAGGACGTCATAAGCAGGGGCGGCTCAATAATTGTCGTATCAGGAAACCACTACAACAAGACCCCGCCTCAGGACAATGAGCATGACGAGGCAGAAAGGCTCGCGTCTGTTATAAGGCCTTACTTCATGGGGATGGCCTCCGAGAACAAGGACTCCGTTCCAAAGGACTGGGAGAGCCACATAAAGCTCATACATGGGGGCGAGACAGGGGCAGGCGAGATGTCTATAGGTAAGACCGAGATATTCGCTGCGCACAAGCCCGTCAACGTGGAGAAGCAGGGCAACCATGCGGACATACTGGTGGTCGGCCACGAGCACGACTACGAGGAGCGCCAGGTCGGTTCAAGCTTCATATTGAAGATGTTCCACATGCAGAAGTCCGAGAGTTCCTACGTGCAGACGTTCGGCGTGCCGATAGGCAAGGGCCTGAACGGATGGGGGTACTTCGACATCGAGAGGGACGCGAAGGGCAAGGTCATAAAGGTGGAGTCCCATCCGGTGCTCAGGCAGACCCTCATAAACAGGGGAATGCTAGAGGACAACCCGCTGTACAACGAGTTCTGGGAGAAGTACAACGACGTGCCTCTCAGCGACGACAAGAAGAAGTCCAAGAGTTCCTGAATGCCACGCCCGATCCTGTCGGGCGCTTTTTATCTTCCATAATGGTCAGCCACGGCGCTGGCGTCGCATCGGGAAAGGCCAGCCTAGCGCGCGTCCGGGCCATGGCTTACAGAAAACGCTATAAATCTAGCCTGAGTCAATTATAACGATGGAGGGCAATATACAATTGAACAGGAAGGCGAAGGAAATAATAGACGGCAACAAGTACATGGTAGTATCCACGAGCGATAAAGATGGCGGGCCATGGGGCGCCACAGTGCTTTATGTATACGACGAAGAAAGCGAGCTGTTCTTTTTCTTTTCCGATCTGGAATCTCTGCATTCCAGGAATATAATCGAAAACCCAAGGGTCTCCCTCACAATATTCAACGCGGGGTCGCCTATAGGAGAGTATAAAGGGATACAGGTAGAGGGCAATGCACATCTAGTCGGGAAAGACAAACTCGACCTCGCGTTCAACCTCTACTCGAAACGGATTTTCCCGAACGCCAACGCAAAGCAGTTGGAGAGGCTGCGCCTAAAGGATTATTACATGGAATCTTCCAAATCGAAATTTTTCTACGTCGAAGCTACGCACACTTACTTGGCGAACGGCGCCGGTAGGGTCGAGGTGGACGTCATCGACCTGGCAGGAATACGATAGCATTCATGATCAAGGAGCGGCAGCCGCGCTATCTAAAGCCCGGCCCAAATGCGGCGGCTCTGGATTGCAGTTGCCCATCAATAACTTTATTAACTTGACTTCGCCACATGGAACGTAGGTTCCACTATATTTTGGGTCTAATCCAATTCGCCACTTGAAGTTTTGTCACCACAAACGGTATCGTTTATCTCCGCATTTCAGTGGAAACTCGCCCAAAATCGCATGGATGGGGGTGAAAGATTGCTCACGACCCTGATTTTGAACCCGTTTTTGGGATAAATGACCGTAAGTGTCAAATTTCCAAGGTATTTTTTGAGTAACTTGAAATTTTTGACGTTAGGATTCTTGCACAGTTTTTCTGTCAAATTTATTATACCTGTCTCTCTTCAATCTTCAGTGCTTGTCAAGAGTTATGCATCTGGGGCTACGGTATTGCAATATGTGAGGACCAGAACGCCGCCGGACAATGTACAACCACCAGTGACTTTCGGATCAGCGCAATGACGCTGCTATACGTACATGGCATAGGGACTGCAACGCATAGATAAAGCCGCTATCAGCTTTTGTTTAGCGCGATTATACGGCAACCAACAACTTTTTATTCTGCAATATTCATTAATCTGTGGCAGGTCATTTGATGGGTTCAAAATCCAAGGCGAATGCAGCATCCATCGAGACGATAGGCATAGAGCATGTGCCCGATGGCAAAAGGCATGGCACCTCGGTAAGGGCATTCACGGTCTGGTTCGCAGCCAACCTCGGCGCTGCGGGTTTCGCCATAGGCGTGCTGGCGGTGTACGTGTTCGGCCTAACTCTGGCGCAGGCCATCCCAGTGCTGCTGGCAAGCAACCTGGTAGGCGGTTTTGTGCTGGGCCTCACCGCTTCCATGGGGCCGGAGCTGGGCGTCCCGCAGATGCTAAGCTCAAGGAGCGCATTCGGAAGGAAGGGCAACTACCTGCCTGCGGCCTTCAACTGGATAAGCACGATAGGCTGGTTCACCTTCAACACCATACTCGGGGTTCTGGCCATGCAGGCCATCTATCCCGCCTTGAACCTCGATCTGGGCATAATAGCCCTTATGCTAATACAGGTAGTGATAGCCATATTCGGACACGATATCATACATGTTTTCGAGAAGGTGATGTCGATCGTGCTCGGGCTGGTGTTCCTTGCGCTCGCTATACTTATAGTGGCCTCGCCGAATCTAGGGGTTGCATTCTCCTACGTGCCTGTCGGTGGCAACGCTCTGGCGGCTTCGTTCGGCGCGATAGGAGCAACCATAGCGGTCGCGTTCTCATACATAATAGCATGGTCGCCGTACGCCTCTGATTACTCGCGGTATTTCCCCAAGCGGATCTCGAAGCGCAGCGTCGCTTTGGCAGCGATGGCAGGAGGAGCACTGGCATCCTTCGGCGTGGAACTGCTCGGGGCCGTAGTGGCAGCAGTAATACAGAATCCTGCCGCGGGGACGCAGAACACCATACTTTTCGCTGGCATAGCCTCTACCTTTGGTTGGATGGGCGTGGTGATGCTGGTCGCGCTTGCAGTCGGGGTCATAACGGCAAATGCGCTTAACATATACTCCAACTCGCTGTCCGCGCTGGTGATGGACATAAAGGCGAAGCGCTGGATCACTGTGGCAGTGGGCGGCTTCATAGGCTTCGCGCTCGCCCTGGCCGTGGGCGCCAATTTCGTGACCGATTTTGAGAACTTCCTGCTCATACTGGATTACTGGATAACGCCGTGGGTAGCCATAATGCTCGTAGACTTCTTCTTGGCCAGGAGGACCGCTTCATATCTGGGCAGGAAGGGCAACATCATCGACATACCAACCGTCGGCATATACGTATTTGCCGTAATCCTGTCGGCGCCGTTCATGGTGCCCAGCGGCATATGCACCGCGACGGCGTCCACGAATTGTGTCGCCATACCGTTGGCTAGCCCGATAATAAGCTCGATGGCCGGGATTTTCGGTTATGCTGACTTCAGCTATTTCATCTCGTTCATAATAGCTGCAGTGGCGTATTACGCTTACAGGAAATTGTAGTACTTCTATGGTGATGGCATATGGTAAACGCACGCTTGAAGGCCGGATACGGGCGCAGGCCGGACCCGAATAAGGTCAGGGCGGCATCCTATGCATTATCGGGATTGGTCAAGAACGCGTACTCCCTACACGGACTTTTCTCGGGGGACGCCAGGATGGGAAACGCGTTCGTGAAGGTAGACGATGATTTCGCCGTGATGACGCCCACAGGCGATAAATCCATGATTGATTCTGCCCACGTTTCATTGCTGGAGACGGCCACTGGCAGGCTGGCGAATGGGATCAGGCAGACGAGCGAGTACCGGATGTACATCGAAATCCTGAAGTCGCTGCCCGGCACGAAAGCGGGGATACATCTTCACGGCTGCTTTTCCCTGCCCCTGGCCAGGGCAAAAGGCATCAAAGCGCTGGATGTGGAGGGCTTTGCGGAATCGGACTATTACATAGGAAGGGGAGGCAAACGCGGGAAGGTCGTGCAGGTAAACGGCAAGTCAGGGAGCGCGGAACTGGCCAAATCGGTTGCAAGGGCGTTCAATGAGGGCGCGCAGGTAGTGATGATGCTTGGGTCGACGGGCGAATACCATGGCACTGTGGCCATAAGCTCGAATGGGGACGCCGAGGCAGCGGCCAGGGAGGCGCTGAACAAGCTAATCGACATAGAGTACATGGCAAAGATAAGAATCATTGAACTCGCGCTCGGAAGCGCGTGATTATTTTATGAGCGCAGTGAAAGCTACCTCGCCTGCGAGCAGCATTACCTTCTCTAGCCGTTCGTGAGAGAGCATTTCAGTGTCCTTAATAACATTGTTGCTGACTACGAGCAGCGATGCGGTCCTCAATTTTTTGATTTTGCCGAGCATGAAAAGCGTGGACACCTCCATGTCGACTACATCATTGCCATAGGCTGCCAGGCTCCGCGCGAATTCCTTGCTAAAAGAATAAAATGAGTCTGAACTGAAGGTGTTGGTGAACCTGAACTTCATGCGCCGGGACTTTAGCGCTTCTGCAAGCTTGATTGTCAGCCCGAAGTCAGGGGTCTGGGCGATCGAAATGCCGTTCAACGCTCTGCCTTCGTACTGCGTTACAGTGCTGCCGTCCGCGTAGGACGCGCCAGAGATTACAGCAAATTCCCCAGTCATTATGCCTGAGCTCAGCGCGCCTGCTGTTCCCAGCCTTATAATCGACTTGGCGCCCAACTGCGCCAGCTCTTCTATGACTATCGCTACCGATGGCTGGCCTATGCCGTGCGCTGCAACCGTCATCGGCCTGCCCCTGAATCTGCCGGTATACGCCAGGAACCCGCGGTTGGTGTTTATCACTCTTGCGCCGTCTAGCAGGCCAGCCAGCGACTTGACCCTGGCCGGGTCGCCGCAGATTACCGCGCTATCGGCTACGTCGCTCCTCTTTGCGTGTATGATCGCAGGCATTTCAAAACCCCATAAAAATTAATCCTTGGACCTCGCTTTCCGGCCTGTAGCCTTCGGTTTGAGGCCCAGCTCCTCTGCAGCGGACTCTACCTCTAGGCCGAGCTTATCAATGTCGACGGTGAGCAGGACGCCGTCCCTGACTATTACCCTGCCATCGACGATCACATCCCTCACATCGCCTGACTTTGCCGAGAATGCGAGATAGCTGTACGGGTTGTACACAGGTATGGCATTGGGGCTTTTAAGGGCCATTATCACAATGTCAGCCCTTTTGCCCTCTTTAAGGCCTCCGATGGCGCTCTCTTGGTGCATCGCTTTTGCTCCGTTGATCGTTGCGGATTCGAAGCTCTGCTTGGCGTTCATCACGGTCAGATCTCCGCTCGCGTCCTTCTGAAGCAGCGACGCGATCTTCATCGCTTCGAACATGTCCAGGAGGTTGCTTGACGCGGCACCGTCGGTGCCCAGGCTGACGTTTATGCCTGCTGCCATGCACTTGGAGATGCCTGCTATGCCGGCGCCCAGTTTGAGGTTAGAGAGCGGGCACGAGGCTATCGATGCTGAGCGCCTCTTGAAAACCTTCATGTCCAAATCGCTCAGATGGACCGCATGGGCCGCTATCGTCTCATTATTGATTGCGCCCAACCCGTCCAGGTAAACCGCTATTCCGTCCTTGGCCGAAACCCCGTACGTCGCCTTTATCTCGTCCGCTTCAGTGGAGGTTTCCGCTACATGCGTGGTGTTCAATATGCGGTATTCCGAGCCGTACTTTTCGTTTAGCTCCTGCCTCTTGGCCTCGATGTCCTTCAGCAGTTGCGGACCGCATGTATACGGCGCATGAGGGGACGTCGCCACCCTTATCCTGCCTTCGTCCCTCCCGTGCCACTCCTTCACCATCGCCTCGGTCTTTTGCAGTGCGTCCCCCTTGGTCCATTCGAAAACCGAATGCGTAGCTATGCCCCTGATGCCGACCCTGTACATGGCGGAAGCCTCGCTGCCTGCCTTGTCGTAGAAGTACATCGAGACTGCGGACGTGATGCCTGAAGTCGCCATCTCTGCGGCGCCAAGAGTCGCGCCGAGCTCTATGTGCTCGGGCCTGAGTTTCGCTTCGGCTGGCCATATCCTCTCCTTCAGCCAGCTCATCAGCGGCAGGTCCTCTGCGTAGCCCCTCAGCAGGCTCATGGCCAGATGGGAATGCGTGTCCACAAGGCCGGGTATCACGAGACATCCGCTGGCGTCTATGGTCTCCAGCCGCTCCTTGCATATCTTCCTTATCTCGCCCTCGCTGGCTATCATCCTTATCCTCCGGTCCTCTACCAGAATCGAGCTGTTTGTGGCCACGCCGTATTCCGTTATTATGAACCTCGGATTCCTGATTAATATTGTTGACGGCTGGGGCAGCCTTCTGTAGTACGATGCCATTTCAATCGCGATGTGATAAGGTTATCCGCCAAACTTTATAATCGTTGCCCTGCAGATTTGTACGGGATTGGCATCAGATTAAAAAGGCATAAAAGACCTCCTTTTGTATATTAAATCGGTGCATTGCATGCCAAAAAAAACAGCTACAAAGGCAAGCGCTGATTTGAAGTATTCTGTATACGTTATACAGATACTGATAATCATAGTGCTATCATACCTGGGTATAGTGATGGGCGGGCAGATGGCCGGCGGGGTTTCGCTCTTTTATTGGGCTTACCCGTTCTTCGTGCTTTTCACCCTGTATTGGGGGATATGGGGTATAGCCGGTGCTTATCTGGGCAGCGTCATAGGGGCCGGAATGTTCACTGGCCTTTCGCCTACCGTATCTATACTGTTCAGCACAGGGGACCTGATCGCAGCATTGTTGATATACATAGTGTATAACAGCCGCATGCTGCGGGACAGGGGCGTAAGCAGGTACGGGGATGACATCTACGGCAACAGGATCGCCGCAGCCTGGTTCTTCGCATGGGTGATAGTGGTTACAAACATAATCGGCGGGCTCATAGGCGTAACCGCGCTCCTGGAGCTGAACGTCATAGGGACCGGCCAATACTTCACCGCGTTCGGCGCTTGGGTTGTAGGGGACGCCCTTCTGCTGCTGATATTCCCGGCATTGAGCGGTTGGCTAACCCCGATAATTAGGCGCAACGGCCTAATACCGGAAGCGGCATGAATAGCGCGCGGCAGCGAGGCGGCCGGCTTGCCGAGTCCGGATCTGGCTGGAGCGGCACAAGCTTATAGGTATTTTACATGCGCAAGGACATTGTCTACATAGGGAGCGACCATGCAGGCTTCAGGATGAAGCAGATGCTATCGGCGTACCTCAAGAGTAAGGGATTTGAGGTGCACGACGAGGGCGCTGCATCCCTGGACCCTGACGATGACTATCCGGACTATGCGGTCAAGGTGTGCGCGCAGGTGCTAAAGCACAAAGCCAAGGGGATCCTATTGTGCGGCAGCGGTCAGGGGATGGACATAGCGGCCAACAAGGTGCCAGGAATCTACGCGTCAATAGCGTGGAACAAGGAGAGCGCTGCAGTGGCCAAGGAGCATGACAACGTGAACGTCCTGTGCATGGCAGGGAAACTGACGAAGCCAGCTGCGGCCAAGGAGATAGCGTACACGTGGCTGGGCCTGCGCTTCAGCAACGCGGCCAGGCACGTCAGGAGGATAGAGAAGATAAAGCGCATTGAGGGCACGTTCCTAAAACGGCGCCATTAGCCTCAATCGCTTTTTATCCATTCGATGACCTGGCGGTAAACCTCTGGCTTGTCTAGCGCTTTCAGGTTCATGTGGCCCTCGTTTTTTATCAACATGAGCTTCGCGGCCCCGCCGCCCTTGATCCTTTCGTAAAGATCGACAGACCTGTTGAAGTTAACGGCATCGTCCTCCTTGCCGTGTATTAGCAGCACCCGCTTAGAGCTCAGCCGGCCCGCGTAGTCTACTGCGTTTATGTCCAGCGAGCCGTTTTCTAATCTGCGCCAAGTGCCATCGCTCAGCCTCCACGTGAACGGCTGCACCCTTTTCATTATGCACCTTTCATCGCTTATCCTCTCCTCGGCGTATTCCGACCGCTTTCCTTGGTCCCTGTAGTCGGTTGGCGGCGCTATGGCGATTATCTTGCTTGCGTACCTGGATTTCGCCCCGGCCACAAGCACCACGCTGCCGCCGAAACTGCCCCCTATGAGCACTATCTCGGTCGCCCTCCAGCCTATCCTCCTCAAGCCGAACAATTCCGTGGCCCGGCCGCGCTTAATCAATGATATAGTGTCTAGTATGGTGTCAACGCAGTTCTCGATGTTGGACCTGCCATAGCTGTCGAACGTGCCTATGTACTGAGGTATTGCTATCATGAAGCCGCTCCTGAGCAGGCCGGAAAATTCGTGGTCGAGTGGCTTCGGGGGCGATGACGGGAGGCCGTGAGCCAGGATGACCGCCTTCCTCGGCCTGTTCGGCCCCTGATAGGCCATGTTTATGAGTATGCCGTGGTGCCTTACCGTGAATCTGTACACATTGGGACGCATGGTCGCCACTTTTGCTGGAATGACGGAGATGTCGCGCCGAACGTTCAGAGCTTCCTGACGGAAACCGTGATCAGTTCGCCATCAATGTCAAGCTCCTTCCTGAGCGCTCCGTCCGCCGGCGTTATTTTGCCTGCGATGCTGCTTGCGCGGATCCCAGCCTTTATCTTGTCCGCATGCCTGGATATCAGCCGGGCCAATTCACCGGCGCCTTCATAGCCTAGCTCTATCCTGTCGGCTTTCTTGAGCTTGAGCTCCTTCCTTATAAGCTGTATGCGCCTCTCGAACTCGCGCATGAGGGCCTCCTCCTCCAACTCCTCGTTTATCCTTGTATCTACGTATGCCCTGCCGTACTTGTAGGCCACGGCGTCGCTGCCGTCATCCTTCTGCGATATGGTGAAGTGCTCCGCACCTATATCGAATGTGCCCATGTCCGTGTGCAATTGGTAATGGCCGCCATTGGCGACTGCGGCCTTCAGCTTCGAAGGGTCTGCAGCCTTCAATGCCTCAGCAACTGCGGGCGCCTTGTCCTTGAACGAGGGGCCCAGCTTGGCGAAAAGGGGCCTCACTTCATCGTTGGATGACTGGCCGGCCCTGATGTCTAGCCGCTTGGCGTTGACGTAATCCCCGATTATGGTTGACATCCTCTGCACGGCTGCAAGCGAGGCGTTGTCCTTCAGCTCCGCAGTGGCCACCATGACCGGCCATCTAAGCGTTATGCGGGCCTTCTCCCTGCTGTTCAGGAGCGCGGTTATCGTCTCCTTTGCCACATCCATTTCGCCCTCGAGGGAATCGTCGAATGATTTCGCGTTGGGCCTTGGCCAGCGCTCCATGAATATGCTTTCCTCCCTCGCGTACCTATCCAGATAAACGGACTCGGAAACGAACGGTATTATCGGCGATGCAAGCACGAGCACCCTGTAAAGGGCGTAGTCCATGAGCTTGATTATCCTCTTGGCCTCGCTCCTCTTGCTGTAGAGCATGCGCTTCTTTGCTATCTTTATGTAGAACCTGCTGAAATCCTCTATTATGAAACCCTTCAGCGCAGCGGCTGCCCTGTAAGCCTCGTATCCGTCCAGCGCAGCGGTGACCTCAGCGGATACGTGTTCCAGCCTGGAGAGCATCCACGCGTCTATGGTATCCATGCCATCTGAGGACATTCTGTCCCTGATTTTGGGCTTGTAGCCGAGCATGCCCTCGTATTCGCCCAGGAGGTTGGACGCGTTGTGGAGTATGCTGATCACCTTCTCGGTGTCCCTTATCTCGGCCAGTGCCGGGTCGTTGAGCGTCTTGTTGAGTATCGGATTGAAGGACGAGCACCAGAGCCTGAAGGCGTCAGCGGTTGAGATTTTTAGCATTTCGTTGAGCGGCTTGTAGTTGCCGAGGCTCTTGCTCAGCTTCCTGCCGTCAGGGCCGAACAGTATGCCGTGCACCACTATGTGCTTGAATGGTTTCTTGCCGTAGACCATCATGCTGCTCTTCAGCATGTACTGGAACCATCCCCTTATCTGCTCCACGTACTCCACTATGAGTTCGGTGGGGAGGAACTTGCCGAACTGTTCCGCAGTCAGGCTGGCCCTGAAAGCTACGCTGGAATCCCACCATACGTCCAGTACGTCCTTCACGCGCGACATCTCGCCGCCGCATCGGTCGCATTTCAGCTTCACTGCGTCGATGTGCGGCCTGTGGAGGTCCTTGAGACCATCGACCGCCTGCGGATTCGCTGCGGTGTCCCTGAGCTCCCGCAGCGAGCCTATCACTCGGTACTTGCCGCATCCGCCGCACGCCCATATTGGCATCGGTATACCCCAGTACCTCTGCCTTGAAATGCACCAGTCCGGAGTGTTGCCGAGTATCGAGTCCTCCCAGCCTTTCACCTCGTCCGGATGCCATATGGTCTTGCCGTTCTGCCTTATCAGCCTCTTCTTAAGCCTCTGCATGTTGAAAAGCCACTGGTCCGTGGCCAGGAATATGAGCTTGTTGCCGCATCTCCAGCAATGCGGATAGCTGTGCCTTATAGAGCCCTTCGCCAGTACCGCGCTCACGGCCTCAAGGTCGCGCAGCACCGCCTTGTTGGCGTCTGCAGGTATCTTCACGCCCTTGTACGCGCCGCCTTCGTCGTTGTAAGTCGCATCAGGCCCAACGGGTGAGAATATCGGGAGTGACTTTTCCTTTCCAAGCACATAGTCCTCGATTCCGTGGCCCGGCGCCACATGGACTAGGCCAGTGCCGTCGTCCATCGAAACGAAGCCCTCTGACAGCACTACCCTGTGGTATTTCCTAAGTTCCTTCTGCTTCTCCACCTGTGCCTCTAACGGGCTGGTGTACATTATGCCGTCCAACTCGCTGCCGTAGAACTCCGACAGGACCGTAAAGCTCTCTTTTATTGCATCGGAAAAAGCCTGGAGCCTCGGTTTTGCTAGTATCAGGTTCCTTGAACCGACCTTTATCATTACATACAGTTCCTTCGGGTTGGCCGCTATCGCGACGTTGGCAGGAAGCGTCCATGGGGTCGTAGTCCATACGGCCAGGTAGGTTTCGCCGTTGAGCTTTATCCTGGGCTTGCTGCGCTCTCCGTCGACCTTGAAAGCGAGGAACAACGATGGGTCGTCGACGTCCTTGTACTCGACTTCCATGCTGCCCTGCGAAAGCGAGGTCTCGCAATGCGGACAGTAGACCAGCGTCCTCTTTCCCCTGTAAAGGTAGCCTTTGTCGCTGGCCGCCTTGAACATCACCCAAGCCGTCTCGATGTACTGGCTGGTGTATGGCAAGTACGGGTTCTTGAAGTCCAGGGAGATGCCGTACCTCTCGTAATCCGCATCTATCCTGCCGATGTACTTCTCGACATACGCCCTGCATTCCCTTACGAATGTCTCCAGTCCCACCTTCTGCTCTATGTCCTTCTTCGAGGTTACGCCCAGTTCCTTCTCTAGCTTGTTTTCTATGGGCAGGCCGTGCACATCGTATCCGGCCCTGTCTATCACGTCGAAGCCGCGGTATCTCTTGTACCTGACGTATATGTCCTTCAGCGTCTTGACCCAGATATGGCCGGGGTGCAGGTCACCGGTGACATACGGCGGGCCGTCAAGGAAATAGAACTTCTTGCCGCCTTTCGTCCTGGCCCTGACCTTATCGTTTATGCCATTGCTTCTCCAGCGCTCCAGCACCTCCTCCTCGGCCTTGATAAGATCGACCATCGAACCATTCTTGGCGTTGCATGTCAAACTGCATGCGGCATGCGATTTGTTTGAAGAATTATTAAACCCATAATAATTTAATAGCTCCAGACCAAGAGATAGTGAGGCATAAAATCGGCGATGGAATGAGAAAGCGCGATACTGACAGCATGATCTGGCATATAGACAGTACTTCAATGCCAGATGAAAGGAACGAGCTAGAAACCGCTTACCTTGACTCAATAATAAGGCTCGGAGCCCGCAAGACCGGGAAGCGCTACAATACGGTGCTTGACGTGCCTTGCGGCATGGGAAGATTGCACGGCGGCTTGAGGCGTTGCGGTTATGACGTTTACGGATTGGACATAAACAGGGGCTTCATCGCTGAAGCAAAGAAAGCCCACCCAGAATGCGCGGACAGGTACCTTCTAGGCGACATGAGGTCATTCGATATCGGCATGCGATTCGACGTAGTGGTATCTTGGTTCACCAGCTTCGGCTACTTCAAGGCTGACGACGACAAAAGGGCCCTTGGGGCAATCTCCTCGCACATGAATAGGGGAGCGCTTGTTATCCTAGACCTGGTGAACGAGCAGTGGTATAAAGCCAACATGACGGATGGCTACCTCGGGATTTCAAAGAACGGCGATTTCGTAGAGATCGAGGACACCAAGGCGCCTGGCATGGTTGGAGGCAGGCCCCAGACCATACATTCCAGCAGGCTTTACAAGAGGCGCGGAAGGGACCTCGCGTTCGTCAGGGATTTCAAAGTGCCTATAAGGCAGTACACGGTTTCTGGCATCACTAAGATGCTAGACGCCGCAGGCATCCGCCTGGCGTACGCTTTCGAGAGGATGAACTACAAGCGCCCTACTCCAGCATCATCCCGCAACTTCGTAATCGCGGGCATCAAGAGGTAGGCGCGCCCTCATTCTACTATGAAGTGCTTTACCTCCATCTCGTATACAATGTCGGCCTTTCCTGCATTGCCCGTCATGGCTGCTATCTTGTCGAGTATCTCACGGCTCAGTTCGCCCTGCAGGCGCATCTGCTCCTGCGCCTCCTTCTCGTCCACCGCAGCCTGCTTGCCCCTAAGCAGCCTCTTGAAGGCATTGGTCATGTCTATCTGTTCGAGCTCTGCGGCCGGGCCGGTTATGTTCAGGACGTACTTGTCAAGCCCGTCCAGTTGCTCTGAAGAGGCGAGGGCTGTCTTTATCAACTCTGCGAGATCCATGTTCGGATTGGCCTTCAGGGCTGTTGCGAAGCCTATTATCGCGTAATCGTAGTACACAGAGCGCGTGGCATGTAGCTCTATGTCCTTCATCTTCGCGGCCTTCTCGCCATCGGTGAACGTTGCCCAGTCCGACTGGAGCCTGTCGTTGAACTCTAGGAACGACTCCTGCTTGTTGCGCACTGCGTCGAGCATCGCGTCTGCTATCGCTCCGTTGTCCACCGGCCTGCCGTTGACCTTCTGTGCTATGTAGAAGCCTATGACCTCGGCCAGGCCGTCGTCCTTCCGCCTCCATAGGCCCTCGCGGTAATCGTAGCCCTGCTCGGAATCGAAGAACGCCGAATGCGTCAGCGCGTGGCCGAGCTCGTGGCCTATCACGTGGGTGAAGTCGTACCTGAGCTTGTCTGCCATGAAGGTGTCGCCGTTAGCCTCGGCCTTCTTCATGTCCAGATACATCTTGTAGCCCCTATGGTAGACGTTTATCCTGTTAAGCATGGAGCTGTAAGACGCTATCGCGCCGTCGGAATAGTCACGGGGCGACGTCTTGAGCACCGGCAGAGTGAGGCTGGCCGGGCTCCCGTTGTTTGCATTGAGCTCGGCGCGCACCCGCTTGTACAGCGCGTTGATGTAGTTGAATACCGCCCTTTCCTCGTTCTCCGAATATGCCTGGAACTCCGCCTCCTCCTTTGTCCTGGGCGCAGCCGCATTGTTGACTCTTGATGCATTAGGTGACTCTTCGTTCGAAATCCAATTCGACTTTTCTTTTTTAGCCATTTTTTTCACCAATTCCCGGAATGTGCAATCGCGTTGGCAAAGCCCCCCATCAGTTCCGTTATGGAAACCTTGACCTTCTGGCCTACCCTGAGGCCCTTGCCATCGATGAATATCAAGTAGGGATGGCCGTGGCGATCCTTCAGCGACGCCTCGCCTCGTCCGCTCGCGAGGAGCTTCTCTATCTTCACTTCCAGCTCCTGGCCCACCTCAACAGGCTCGTCCTTGGGCACGCCTAGGTAGACGTCCGTAAGCCCGCTCTCACTAGCACCCTTGCCTGCCATTAGCAGCAACCTGCGTATCAATTTATTCCTATCTGCGCTATTGGTATTTAAAAGCTTGCTAAAAACGGCTTATTGGCCGGCCGCGGCGCGTTGGGGCGCGGAGTTCACTGTGTTGCGCCATTCGACCTGAGAAGTTTGGCCATCTCTCCATTGCCTTCGGCCTCCGCGAATCCGAGCGCGGTCCTTCCGTTCCTGTCCTTGGCATTTACATCGGCGCCGCTTGCTATGAGGAATTTCGCTATATCGACGGCGTTCTTCTGCGCGGCCCACATCAGCGGCGTGCGTGCGTAACTGGTCGGGGTGTTAGGGGAGGCGCCGCTTTCTATGAGCAGCCTTGCCATGTCAATGTTCCCGGTGTTCACGGCCCACATCAGCGGCGTGAAATCTATATTGCTATCGGCAGCTTCCAGCCTGGCGCCCCCGGATATCAGCAGCTTGGCGGTGTCGATGTCGCCTTTTTCCGCGGACCATAACAAAGGCGTTGTGCCGTCAGTCTCGCAGGAATTGACGTCGACGCCCTTCTGTACCAGCATCTCGGCTATTTTTGACTGCTTGTAGCGTGCCGCTATCAGCAGCGCAGTGCTGTGCCTGATCTCTGCCTTGGCATTCGGGTCCGCGCCGTTGTCCAAAAAAAGCATGGCGATGTCCGAGTAGCCCTTTTCCGCAGCCACCATCAGCGGCGTCCATCCGCCTTCGGCCTTGGCGTTTACATTGGCGCCCTGCCCTATGAGCTTTTTTACTGCGTCAAGATCGCCCGAACCAACGGCAGAAAACAGCCGAATATCCAAATCTCCCTCCGACGCCATTCTTACACCTAAGTACGTAAATGTTATTCGATTTATCTTGTGGCATATGCCTAACTAGGTCCTAGCGGCCTGCCATCGCATTTGCAGCCCTTTGTAAACACAGTTTTATATCATTTTCATGTTTATATGCCTTCCTTATCGCAGCATGCCGACTATCGAAATGGACGTTTTACCGAATGCAGAGCAGAAAGCCCACCTTCTTTACAGTAGTCCCGAAAAGCATCTAAAAGTCGCCGCTAGCCCATGAATTTCTATCTCTGAATAGTCCGAGAGCGTTTAATTCTGCTGACGTGATAAATGAGTTTTGGTTGCCGAACCGATTTTATAGTGAAATCTCAACAATGATGTCTACTATCCGCTGACGAGAGCAGGGATTTCCTACAATTACGGCAAGTTTATTTACGCAGTCCAAGTATTTTCAACCGTAATCCAAACGCTTTTGCATACCCGATTATGTTGTCGATGAACAAAGTTTTCAACTCATTCAGTTGGAACTTTTGACGTAATGTTAACCTGATCCTTATCCAGATGTTGTACATTATGCAGGCAATCGCATAGAAGAACACCCCCATCAACGGATCTTTTGTTGTCGTCTTTATCCTCAACCTCTTCATCTCCCTGAATCCGGTCTCTATTTTCCGACGATGCCGGAATAGTCTCCGCATCTTACTGCCGGATATTTCCATATTAGACGCGAGGTAAAAATCAGTCGTCTCACCCCTCTTGTTCCTCCATCTCCGAATGTCACTGCATAAGGGCAGCGGGATAGGAGTAGCGGCTGCCTTGGCACAGCCCGCGGTACTTCATTGGAATGGACATATGTGGCTCTATGGACTTAAATCAGCGAGAGTCGGCAATGCGGTGAGTTCGTGAAGGAAACAAACGCAAGTCCCTCTGATGGGGAAGCCTACGAGATTTATTCGTGGAAGGATGTCACTGCTTATCATGTCAGAAACATTGGCAGGCGGCTGTTTTTAGCCCATCGCGCTAGTGTAGCCCCTCAGCCTGAGATTTATTACCTTGTAAAACACCCATATAAGCCCCAGCGCTACAGCAAAAAGCGCAGCGAAGGCACATGCGCTTATATTGCCGAATATCAGCTCGGCCGGCACGTATGTGGCAAATCCTATAGGTACAATCAGCATCAGCACCAGCGTGAACGTCAGCCCGTAGATGTTTATCGGGTATTGGCCGTAGTTGAAGATCGTGTTGAGTATCCCCTGGAAGGACCCGCCGGACCTGAATATCCTGTAAGCAAATGTGACCAGCATTATGGAGAACGTGGCGAGCAGGAATATGCCGACGAATGTCATTATGAGGAACATGGCGATGTTGGGCAGCGCGAGCGGCAGGTGCGACGCGGCGTATATGGTGAGTATCGACGAGTCTATGGCGTTGAGCGCCCCGGTGGCGTCGCCGTAATTCGCCATCAGGGCAGTGAAGGCGCCGTAAGGCCTTATGAGGAACGTGTCAAGCAGGCCGTTCCTGAGCGACCTGAGGATGCCTGCGGGCGTGGCCAGGTAAGAGACTGCAGGCGACACCACCCCGACAAGCGACGAGAGGAACAGGAGCTGGTAGAAGCTCCATCCGGGAAGGCCTTTTGTTACAGTGTAGATCACGCTTATGAAGAAATATGTCACAACTGGGCCTATTGCCGAATAGAATATCTGGAATATGAACTGCACCCTGTAGATTGCCAAGGACTTCCAGCTGTAAAGCTGGCTTATGAGTATTATCCTTACGGAGCTTGTGAAATCATCTATCGCGGACATTCTACCCACCAGAAGCCATAACCTTTTTCTTGGACGCCTTCCATGTCAGTGCAGCCAAGACCGCGAATGCGGCGGTCCAGATTACCATGTTGAACATGCCCTGCATCAGGAATTTCGAGCTTTCTATGCCTGTGAAAGTGGCCGATGGCAGGTAATATATCAGATAGAACGGCGAGTATTGTATCGCGCCGGCTATAGACTGCGGCATGAGGTTCAGCGGGATCAGCCTTCCGCCCAGTACGTTGAATGTCCAAAGTATCAGGTTGACCATCCCGTTTATGTTAACGAATACCGAGGAGAGGCAGCCGATAATGAAGAAAATGAGTGTCGTAAGCATGTATATCATGACCAGCTCGGCCAAGAACAGCGCCATCGCAGGCAGGCTGATCGATACGTTCAGCAACAGCAGCGTGATGGCGAAAGTGGGCAGCAGCACAGTCAACCCGTCCGTAGTGGCCTCTGCGGCGCCTGCGAAAACAAGCAGCAATGGATAGCTCATTGGCTTGACCAGGTTCACCACTATGCCGCCGCCCTTGATGTCGGCCTGCATGTCGAAAGCGATCCCTGCATTCACGGCGACTGCGGCCACGGCCGACGAGATTATGAAATACGCGAAGAACGCCGAGCCTGAAAAGCCATTTATAGAAGCAGAGCCTGAAGCCGCATAGACGAGCCCCCACACCACTATTATGGCCAGCGGGGAGATCAGCGTCCTTATCAGGTTCGTTATCACCTCCGCCTTATACTTGTATATATGCTTGAATTCCACGTCCATTATGGCCATGTAGCCTGCGAGGCCATCTACGTAGCTCATGTCCCGCCACCGCTCTTGATCTCGGAATAGAAGATTTCCAGGATGTAGCTTATGTCAGGATCGGATATGTTATAATCAAGTACCTCGCGGTCGGCCAGCAGGCTTGAAAGCGACTTGCTTTTTATCCTGTCGGCGCCTACCTCGAACTCCACGTAACCGCTTTTCCGTGATATTATCTTCCCAACACTGTCGATCCCTGCGGGCTTTTTCTTGAAGAACACCTCCACTATCTTTTTGTCGCCGAACATCCTGGAAAGCGCACCCTTGGTGCCGTTGAATACTATCCTACCTTCGTTGATTATCGCCACCCTTTCAGCGAGCACTTTCACGTCCTCCAATATGTGCGTTGATATTATGAAAGTGGTGCCGTACTTTTTGTTCAGGTCGAGTACGGTCTGCCTGAGGTTCAGCATCGAAGGCAAATCCACGCCTATGGTCGGCTCGTCGAGGATGACTATTTCTGGGAAGTGCAGCACTGCAGCGACGAAGTTGCACTTCATGCTCTCGCCAAGCGAAAGCTCCCTCACCGGCCTTTTGTATACGTCCTTAAGCTCCAGCAGATTTATCAGGTACTCCAACCTTTTGTCGAAGACGCCCTTTGGTATCCTGTATATCTTCCTCATGTAGTCGAAGCTGTCTATCGCGGGAAGATCTGTATAAAGCACCGGGTGCGCGCCGAGCACGACACCGAATTTCCTGGCGAGGGTTATCCTGTCCCTCCACGGCTCCAGGCCGAGCATTTTTATGGAGCCCGTATCCGGCGGCATTATGCCTACAAGCAGCTTTATGAGCGTGGATTTGCCGGATCCGTTCTTCCCGAGCAGGGCTATCATGTCGCCCCTGTTGATCGATAGGCTCGCGCCCCGGAGCGCCCTCTTGTCGATTTTTTTCTTGCGGAGGCTAGACAGCGGGCCGGTGCCTAGCTGTTCGTAAGTCCTGAACGTCTTGAAGACGTTTTCTATCTCTATTATCGACTCCTTTCCAGCCATGGAATCCCAGCTTTATACCTGCTTCTCTAGCACGCGCAAATTAATCCGGGTTCCTAACGTTCTCCGACTTTCGCGTCCGCGTTAATCCATAATTCGCCAGGGTTGGGATTTGAACCCAAAATTCCACAAGGGAAACCGGTTGCCTTGTTCGCATCACTTATCAGCTCTTGAGCCCTGAATCTCAAGACCGGCGCGTTACCGGATTCCGCCACCCTGGCACAATCCTAATTATTGCCATGCTCATTTATAAAAAGGCAGTATCGACCGTGTTAGACAATGGAGATGTTGGGCAGCATGGTATTAATTTTTAATTTGCTATACTGATGCATGGGCACATATTCCGGCATAGCATGGGACGCGATTTCACTGATTCCGGCAGGCTTGTCCATAATTGCGGCTAGTGGTGCAATTAAGCGCCTGTTTAGACGGGAAAATATGCGTCGCAGCAATAATGCGGCGGAAGCCAAAGCGCTAGTGATTATGCCGTGCAAGGGAGAGGATATACGATTCGAAGATACGCTGGAAGCCGTAAAGGCGCAAGGTTATAGGGATTACAAAATCGTCGCGGTCACGGACTCGGATGAGGACCCTGCATACGCCCTGCTTGCGAAGCACGGGATTGAAACAGTAATCACAGACAAGGCCCTCCTGGAAAATACCGACTGCAGCGGCAAAAACAGGGCCGTGATAACGGCGCTCAACCTTTATTCCGATGCCTTCGATATATTCGTAGTGCTGGATTCCGACACCACGGTAGGCGTGGACTGGCTTGGCCTGCTGGCGGCGCCTCTGATGGCCGATGAACGAATAGGGTTGACCACCACATTCCCGCTTTTCTACCCGCTCTCGGGATTCTGGAGCAAGGTAAAGACGGTGTGGGGGCTCGCCGGCATCGGCATGCAGGACGACGAACGCACCATATTCGCATGGGGAGGCTCAATGGCGTTCAAATCCAGTATAATTAAGGCAGCTATAAGGGAGCTTTCGAACAGCACCGCTGACGACATCGCTTTGGGCAAGGCGTGCAAGGAACTAGGGCTTAAGATAGCTGCTGTGTCAAACGCAAGACCGACAGTCTACGTTAATGAGACTTTCAAGACATTCGCGGAATGGTCAGTGAGGCAGACCGCGCTGTCTATATTAGGCAATAGGAACGTATTCACCTATGGAATCGCGTATTATTCTGCGTTCTGTGTGAATGACTTGGCGCTTTTGTACTTGCTGTATCTTAGTTCGCCACTGGCACTGCTGTTCGCGCTTCCCGTGCTCATCAGCGTTATCGGTTTTTATGTGCAAACGAAAATGCGCAGTCCCATATATTGCATAATAGTAGCGTTAATGCCCCTAGTGTACATGGCTGACCTTATCGCAGGCAGGAGGACGAAGCGCATACGGTGGAGGGGCGCAGAATACCGCCTCGCCTAGCTTAAGCATCGCTTTAACAACGTGAGCGGGAAATCCCACACCCTCTTTAGAGGGTTCCCTTTAGGGGTGGGATGAGAGCGAACCGCTGTCATAGGAAGTATGATGCCAATAGGTATATATAAGAGTATGCTCATATATTAGTCATGCCAAAAGGATATAGTGCTTCCGAGACAAGTGTTCATTTCATGGGCTATCATTTTGTCTGGTGTCCGAAGTATAGAAGAAAGGTATTGGTTGGTAAAGTGGAGCAACGACTAAAAGAACTGGTAAAGGAAAAAGCAGAACGATTGGAGTGTAAAGTCCTTGCACTTGAAGTCATGCCAGACCATGTTCATCTCTTCATAGAAGGCAAACCTCTCCAGACACCGAACTACATAATCGGACAGATAAAGGGATACACCTCTCATCAACTAAGAGAAGAATTCGCAGACCTGCGACTAAAACTTCCGACACTGTGGACAAGGAGTTATTTTGTGTCAACACATGGGCACATTTCAGATGCTCTAATCAAGAAATACATAGATGAGCAAAAGGGGATATAATGAAAAAGAACCTGCTTTTATTGGTTATCATTGGAATTATCCTAATTATTGTTGGGGGATTTCTAGTTCAAGCAGACCATGGTTCTTGCCCTTCGCAGCCACCAAATCCAGGAGGATTCTCATGTTATCATATCTTATTTGGTTTCTTACCGATATCTCCGACGGGCTGGTTATTGATAATCATCGGCATAATTCTAATTATGCGTAGTATCTTGATTGATTATATTGTATCGAAAGAGAAGAGGAGGAGATAATGGAATTGACAAGAGCCTACAAATTCAGAATCTATCCTGATGCTACAAGGCAGGAAGAAATAGATGAAAGGCTAATCCTTGCACAACAGTTCTACAACAAGATTCTTGAGAAGTCAATCGCATCCTACCAGAACGGAAAGACAAAAGTCTCAATGTCGCAGTTCAACAGGTTCGTAAAGGAAATAATTCAAGAGGACAAAAAATACTTGAAACTATACTCGCAGACAAGATGCGAGATAGAGTACAGGCTTCTGAAGGCATACCAAAACTTCTTCAGAAGAATCAAAGAAGGAAACAAGAAGGCAGGATTCCCAAGATTCAGGTCAAGAGACAGATACAAGTCAATAACATACCCGCAGGACAACGGTTCCTTCTCAATAAGGAAGGACAGGCTAAGAGTCTCAAGGATAGGAACAATGCCGATAGATTTGCATAGGAAGATAGAAGGTACAATAAAGACGCTTACGATAAAGAGAGAGGGAAAAAATTATTATGCAGTCTTCACCACAATAAACGAAATCAAAGTTCCACAAGTGGAGAACACAAATCCAGTCGGGATAGACTTGGGACTGGATTCATTCGTTGCAATTTCAGACGGAACAAAGATAGAGAAGCCAAAGTTCATGCAACAAAAAAGAAAGAAGATTGCAAAGTGGCAGAAGATAGTTGCAAGAAGGAACAAAGACTCCAAGAGAAGAGAAAGAGCAAGGGCGCGGCTTCAAAAAACATACGAATACTCGACAAGCCAGTCAGATGACTACCTGCATAAACTTTCAGATACTCTTGTAAATTCAGGATATACTTCATTTGCAGTGGAAGACCTCCATATCCAAAACATGGTGAAGAACCACAGATTGGCAGGTTCAATACAGGAAGCTTCATGGAACAGATTCATCCAATTCCTTTCTTACAAGGCTGAAAGTGCTGGTAAGAAAGTAATAAAGGTGGATGCAAGGAACACGTCAAAAATATGTAGTAACTGTGGCAACGTTCAGGAAATGCCATTATCCGAAAGGATATACGTTTGCAACAGATGTGGCATGAAGAAGGACAGAGACGTAAATTCAGCAATAACCATACTCAAAAGAGCTACCCTCGGGCAGAGGGAAAGTCACGCTCAGGGAGAGAATGTAAGACCCCAACAGGAGGCAGTCCTCGAAGAACTGAGAACCGATAAAACACATCCTCTGCGGGATGCAGTGATTGCATGAACGCAGAGGAAGCCCACACCGTTTACGGGTGGGAGGATGTCACATTTCTGCTAGGGTAACATATTCCATGTACCAGAATGGGGCTTTAAAAGTGTGGAAGCAACAATCCGCCATAGAGCTGCTCACGACTTACTCTTGGGCATTTATCATAATAGCCTTATTTGCAGCTGCGGTCATCGTATTCTATCTGGCGGAGCCTGCGCAGAACTATATAGGGAGCTCATGCAACATACTGCCCGAACTGCCTTGCTCCGAGGCTGCGCTGTACAACAACGGCTCGTCATCCAACATAATCGAGACCGTGGCCTTTACAAACAACCTTGGCACGGCGTTGATGTTCCCGCATAATGCATTCAATGCGACCACAACAGGCATAAGCACGATACGGGTGAACGGATTTGGCAATTGCATACCGTCGCTCGCGCTGCCCAACGACAAGGTCACCTGCCAAGCCAGCATATCCGGAGCACAGGTGCCCCCTATCGGCACCTACCAGGACACCGCATTCGTGATATACTATGGGATTTGCAACGGGAATTCGGCCAGCCTGTGCCCATCCGAGATTTACAAGACAAGCGGGGTTGCTGCGCAGACCTTCGGAGTGCAGAGGGGATTGCCGCTCATCGTTAATTTCACAACCTCTCCGGCGTCCGGATTTATAGTGATTGACGGCGCGCCATATGCCGGCAACACGGCGGCGGAGTTCCAGGCCGGCAACTACGTCATCTACGCAAAGCCGCCTGCAGGCTATGTCTTCTCGTCCTGGGTCTCACTGCCCTCTTATGTGCTTTCCTCAAACACCATGCAGACGACTACGCTTGCCCTCAGCGCAAATACCGCGCTTACGGCTAACTTTATCCCTAGCCCGTGAACTGGAATAGGATGGGCAATGGCGCGCATTCGAAGCGCTGTGTTTCATCAGAAATGCGGGATCGGGGCGTCCAGAAAGAAAGTGATTTAAAGCAATTGCCCCTTATAGTCTACATTTATTTCTGTGGTGGAATTTTATGTACCTTATATGGTTTTCCATAGGAGCAGCAGTCCTGGCGCTCGTCTACGCGCTGGTCAGCGCATCGATGATACTGAAGCAGCCTAAAGGCACGCAGAAGATGAACGATGTCGCCTCGGCTATACAGGAGGGCGCCAACGCTTTCCTGAAAAGGCAGTACAAGACGGTGTTCGCGTTCTGGCTCGCGCTAGCTATAATATTCGCTCTCCTTGCGCATTACTTCCCTGCTGAGTTCCCGTCAAGCACGCCCATAGCATTCACTGTAGGGGCGTGGCTATCGGCTCTGGCCGGATACATAGGCATGCAGATATCGGTCAGGGCCAACCTGAGGACCGCAAAGGCGGCTGAAAAGGGCCTTGAGGAGGCGCTTCACATATCGTTCGTAGGGGGCACTGTCACAGGGATGAGCGTTGTGGGGCTGGCCCTGCTCGGATTCTCTATAATGTATCTTATGATAAACAACCCAATCGACCTGATAGGCTTCGGCTTCGGGGCCAGCCTCGTAAGCCTGTTCGCAAGGGTCGGAGGCGGGATATACACCAAGGGCGCGGATGTCGGCGCGGATCTGGTCGGCAAGAGCGAGATAGGCCTGCCCGAAGACGATCCCAGGAACCCTGCCGTCATAGCAGACAACGTCGGGGACAACGTGGGCGACTGCGCAGGCATGGCTGCGGACCTATTCGAATCGTACGTCATAACAGTGCTGGCCGCCATGCTGCTGGCTCCTGCTCTCTCTTCCGGTCTCCTTGTTACATTGCCGCTGGCGGTAGGTGGAGTTGGCGTGATTGCGTCCATAATAGGAACCTACTTCGTCAAGACGAACAACAAGAACAAGATATGGAAGGTGCTCAACAACTCGATACTCATATCGGCGCTGCTCTCGGTGGCAGGATTCTTCGTGCTTACATTCTTCATACTGCCGGTAGTGGATGCGTACGTCTACTTCTACCCGCTCGTTGCCGGGATAGTTGTGGCCATACTAATATCCTACATAACCGGCCATTACACTAACAAGAACACCGCGGCAGTGCGCGAGATAGCCATAGCGTCCAAGTCCGGCGCTGGCACCACGATAATATACGGGGTGGCGAACGGGATGAGGGCCACGGCCCTGCCAGTAGTGGTCATAGTGTGCGCAGTGCTGTTCTCCTACTACACCATGCCATTTGGGCAGGGGGTGTTCGGTATAGCGCTAGCCGCTATGGCCATGCTGTCGCTGACCGGCATAGTGGTTTCGGTTGACAGCTATGGGCCCATAACCGACAATGCCGGCGGCATAGCTGAGATGAGTGGCATGTCCAAGAAGATAAGGGACAACGTGACAGACCCGCTAGACGCAGTAGGCAACACGACCAAGGCGGTGACGAAGGGATTCGCCATAGGGGCTGCGGCTCTGGCTGCCCTGTCGCTGTTCGTCGCGTTCGCGAATGCGTCGGGAGTCACGTCAATAGACATACTTAATCCGCTAGTGATATGCGGACTGTTCCTTGGCGCGATGATACCTTACGTCTTCTCCGCGATAGCAATGAGGGCCGTAGGGTCGGCTGCATCCAAGATCGTGGATGAGGTCAGGAGCCAGTTCCGCTCGATAAAGGGCCTCATGCAGGGCAAGGCCAAACCCGATTATGCCAAGGCCGTGGACATAACCACGAAGGCTGCGATAAGGTCGCTCATAGCGCCTGCGCTGCTTGGCATACTGTCGCCGGTTTTCGTCGGCTTCATACTCGGGCCATATGCCCTGGGCGGGCTCCTGGCAGGCGTCATAATATCCGGCCTTGTGCTGGCACTGATGATGACCACCGGCGGCGCGGCATGGGACAACGCCAAGAAATACGTGGAGGAGGGGCACTTCGGAGGCAAGGGATCGGACACCCACAAGGCCGCCGTAGTGGGCGACACTGTCGGCGATCCGTTCAAGGACACTGCCGGGCCCGGACTGAATCCGCTGATAAAGGTGATAAACATGGTATCGCTGCTTATCGCGCCGGCAATAATAGGCTCTTCATTGCCGTTGATGTTGCATATCGCTATCATCTGAGAATATCAGGGCGGGTTGCAGCCATGTAGCGTATGCCGCACTGGTGCGTAGCGGCCGGTCATGGGTGCGGTTTGGCAATCTCATGGAGCTTAGCTTTTTTGTATAGCTCATGCCAGAAAGGTTTGCAGTATCGGAGCTCTTTATCATCGATGACTGGGCCCTGTTGGGTTTTTGTTTAGCTGTGCGTTTTTTGCAAACCGTAGATAACAGCCCTTCATGCATTGCAACAACCCATGATTGGTTGCGACTGTGGGACATAAGTCCACAATCACCCTTTAACAATAATCACGTAGGCACGTTTTCCTAAGAACTCCTTTATGCAATCTACTTTTGCACCGTTACCATATGGTGTTACCCTTTTTTCCATAATCG
>JAJZOR010000021.1 GCA_021811435.1 Microcaldota archaeon
CGGCAGAAAATTGGCAGCAGTAATGACCTGCTGCACGCTGCCGCCAGAAGGATATTTCAGGAAAAGCGTTTATTACTGGATGACTAGACAACCCCCAACGAGGTTGGGGGAATTCTTAAGGTATTAATAAAATTATAATCAAAACGGTTAATGCGATTGAGTTAGCCATATTTTAGTACCTATATATTTGATAATTTAATTTTCAGCCAGGATTATTATCTCTCGGAATTGCACCGTTATATGGTTCATTTCCAACTGTAAATAGAAATGATGGACCACCACCACAATACGCTGGTCCTAATGTAATCCCATACGTATTTTGTGTTGCGTTTGGTAATAATTTTAGTGTTAATTTTACTGAATATGTGCTTTGTGGATAAACGATTTTGGGAGGGGTTAGCGAGTAATTACTCCCTATATAAGTCATTTCAGAAGGTGGTGTAATATAAACATTTATGCCAGCACCTCCTAATGTGTTTATATTAGAACGATTATTTACGTTATAAAAGTAGATTCTATTCTCCACGGTTAGCGGCCCATCTTTTGATGCTGGGTATGGATTCATAGTAGTATATGGATAGTCTATCCTTTCTATTTCGTAAGTAATTTGACCGGCTCTGCCTGGTGCAATAACGAAATCTGTGATATTGGATATATTATAAAGACTGAAGCCAGATGCGTTAGTTATAGCAAGAAATAAAGTTGGGCCGAGCCGAATAGGACATGACTGGCTGCCAGAAACCGAATTGCCATAAGTGAATGAATTTTGATAATTTATGACCGTGTTTGCAGGCAACTCTATCGTATTCTGCTCAAATATTCCATTAGCGCGTGTGGATTTCTGACTAGAACTAGGTGCTACTAAAAATCCAATAATAGCGATCATAGCTATTGCGATCACCGCAAGTGCTATAACTAACATGGCCGATTGTTTGTTCATGAACCCGTCTGCGCGTATAGCTGTTACTTTGCTGTTGACCTATCCATACATAACAACTAATGTCTAAATACGCTGCTGGGTGGCTCGCCAAGTGACGAAATATACTTTACCGTATCTGCTTCTCCTTACCCACTCGTTCCAGCTCAGAGTCGTTCATTCTTCACGCTACCCTGGATTCGGACGCTTGCTTGTAGTCGTAAGAATGAGGCGGGCCCGGTGGGATTTGGACCCACGACTTAAAGGTTAAAAGCCTTCCACTCTAGCCAAACTGAGTTACGGGCCCATCGCTGAAACGCGCTTACTCTTACGTAGATAATGTTTTTAAGGTTTAGTGGCTTTACTGTAATACTGTGATTGTGCAATGTGCGCGCTGCGCCTGTTCGCGTCACGCGATGTGATTCGGTGAAGAACACCAAGATAGCAAAGATAAAACTGGACGATCTGATTCCGCACGAGCAATTCAGGGAGGAGCACAGCGCGGAGTTGGCCGAGATGATAAAGAACGACAAGGTGCTGAAAAGGCCAATAACGGTCTACGACCTCAAGGGCTACAGGCCCGGCAAGTACATGATAATCGACGGCCATCACAGGACGCAGGCGCTGAAGTCGCTGGGGTTCAACTTCGTGCCAGCCAACGTCATAGACTATTTCGACAAGAGGATAATAGTCAAGAGCTGGGGCGTGGAGATGGTGTGGGACAAGAAGGAGATAGTGCTAGGCGCGCTGGACGGCAAGCTGCTCAAGCCAAAAGCCACAAAGCACATAATACTAAGGTACAAGAAGGAAGCGGCCTTCCAGGACAACGACTACGTTGAGCCGCTGATAAACTACCCGCTTGAAGACTTAAAGTGAGCTGGTCGCTGAGGCCACAGGCGCTCAGGTGCCGCTCTCGTAGCTCGATAGGTACTTCTTCTGCCTTTCGGAAAGCCTGTCTATCCTGATGCCCAAAGACTCCAGCTTCAGCTTGGCCACGTTCTCGTCTATCTCCCTGGGCACGTCATAGACCTTGTTGTGCATTCCTTCGTGGTTGTTCAGCAGGTACACTGCGGAGAGCGCTTGGTTGGCGAAGCTCATGTCCATCACCTCCGAAGGGTGCCCTTCCGCTGCGCTTAGGTTCACAAGCCTGCCCTGCGCGATAAGGAGGATGCGCCTGCCGTCACTCATGGTATATTCCTCAAGCTGGGCCCTTATTTCACGTTTCTTCACGGCCAGCTTCTCGAGGTCGTCAACGTTTATCTCGACGTTGAAGTGCCCCGAATTGGCGACTATTGCGAGGTCCTTCATCCTCTTTATGTGCCTTTCCGTTATTATGTCCAGGTCGCCAGTGGCTGTTACGAATATGTCGCCGGACGCTGCCGCGGCGTCCATGCTCTGGACGTCGAAGCCGTCCATGTAGGCCTCAAGTGCCTTTACCGGGTCGACCTCGGTGACTACGACTCTGGCGCCCATCCCGCGGGCCCTCGAAGCTATGCCCCTGCCCACCCATCCATAGCCGCCGACAACGAACACCTTGCCTGCCAGCATTATGTTCGTGGCACGCAGTATGCCGTCTATGGTGCTTTGGCCGGTGCCGTACCTGTTGTCGAACATGTGCTTAGTGTCGGCATCGTTGACCCCTATCACGGGATACTCGAGTTTCCCGGCCTTCTCAAGAGCCTTAAGCCTCAATATGCCCGTGGTGGTCTCCTCGGTGCCGCCTAGAGCCTCCGAGTCTGCCGAGATTATTGAGTTTGTCAGGTCGCCGCCGTCGTCCATGACCAGCTTCGGCCTGAAAGCCACCACTTCCGCTATAGCCTTGTAGTAATCCTTGGAGCTTTCGCCCTTGAACCCTATGGCCTTCACGCCCTGTGAGTTCAGGTAAGCCACCACATCGTCCTGGGTGCTGAGCGGGTTGGACGCGCACATGCACACCTCCGCGCCGCCGGCCTTGAGGGTAAGCGCAAGCACTGCCGTCTCGGTGGTAATGTGGAGGCATCCGCCCACCCTTACGCCCTTGAGGGGCTTGGACTCGGCAAACTGCCTTTTTATCAGGTTAAGCACCGGCATCCTTGTTGACGCCCACTCGACCCTGTTGCGGCCTGAAGCAGTCAGAGCCGCCTTATTTGAAGCCATACTATCACACTTGATGACAAGCTCTTTTACTTTCTGCACAACATATTAAATACGTTAAGAGCATAACCAAAGTAAAGTTGGTTATATGGAACGCGAGCGTGAGAAGTCACCGAAATCAAGATCAAAAAGCAATCAGAACAAGGAGCCTGAGACAGAAGGCACTACATACCTTAAGGAGATGCTGCGCAAGCAGCCTTCGGAGAAGCTGCTGAACAATGTAGTCGCCCACGCGGAGGAGCTCGAGGCAGACAAGAGCGTAGACAACATGGCCGTAGGGGAACATTATATAGCTGCTGCGAATATAGCACAGAAGCTAGGCGATCAGGCCAAGGCCGACGCGTATATGACAAAGGCGACGAAGTACATCAGCCAAGAACTCTACAAGCAGGCGGTGAGGATGGCAAATGCGCTCAAGGCCAAGGGCGCTAAGGAGGTCACCGTTGGCGTAACCATACTCGGTATACAGGTGTCCGTCACTTTCGAAGTCAGCACCATAGTCGTTGCTGACACGCCGCAGCCCGCAGAGAAGTGAGCAGCTTTGCGCCTGCTTTGGAATTGGATTCGGCCACTATGATGGACCAGCGATGGTACTGACATGAAGCTCATAGCAATTTACGGGCCGCCTGGCGTAGGCAAGCTCACCGTGGCGAAGGAGCTGGCGAAGATCACTGGTTACAAGGTGCTGCACAACCACCTGACTGTGGACCTTGTCGGTTCGGTTTTTGAGCATGGAAGCTCGATTTACAAGAAACTGATAAGGAGGTATAGGACAGACTTACTTGAAGAGGCGGCTAAAGCGGGCATAGAAGGCGTCATCTTCACCTTTATATACAGGGACGACAAGGAAACGAACGATGTCTTAAATGGTACTGAGGCGAGACTGCGCAAGCTTGGAGTGAAGACGTTTTTCGTGCACCTTTATTGCGACAAGGGGACGCTATACAAACGGCTAGTCAGGAAATCGCGCAGGAAGTTTGATAAGATAATTGATGTGCGCGCGCTGGAGAAAACGTACGAAGGCTATGACCTATTTGCCCCGCTGCCGTTCGCCAAATCAATTGAGATAGACAATACGGATTTATCACCGGACAAAGTTGCGGCCAAGATAGCGCGCATATGCCACTCAGGGCATGCAATGTCGTAGATGCCATGCACAAAGCAATTATCGGACCGTACACTAAGCTGGTGGTGCTCTACGGGCCGCCTGGCGTAGGCAAGCTCACCGTGGCGAAGGAGCTGGCGAAGATCACTGGTTACAAGGTGCTGCACAACCACCTGACTCTGGATTTTGTCACTTCGATATTCGGGTTCGGCGCAAAAGAAAGGTGCAGACTGGTTGACAAATACAGGATAGACATCGTTAGGGAAGCAGTCAGGAATAGGATACCAGGACTCATAATGACATTCGTATACGGGAACACCAAGGGGGATGACGGATTCATAAAGAGGGCTGCCAAAGCAGTTGAGGAGGAGGGTGGGTCCGTTTCATTTTGCCAGCTATACTGCAGCAGGAAGGCGTTGGAGTCAAGAGCTAAAGGCGTGTCAAGAAAAAGATATAAAAAGATAATGAGCATAAAAAAGCTGGATGCACTTTTGTCCGGATACGATCTGTTTTCACCGATAAAGTCTGTGGAGTCCTACAGAATAGACAATACGGACGTTAAGTCTATCGATGCCGCCAAGGCCATAAGTGAACATTTTGATTTGTAATCGCGATTGGATGCCGAAAATAAAACTTCTGGGGCTTGACTTCGATGGCACGGTGGCCCGTTACCCTTATCCTTCTGCTTGGGAGGTTATAGCGCATGGCATAGGATGCATAGAAGAGGACGACGCGCTGAGGAAATCCTATTATGATGGAGCATTCGACGTAAGGACATGGTCGTTCAAATCCGTAGAGCTTTACAAAAAATACGGACTTACAAAAAGCGTGTTTCATGAGTTATTCGCCAAGAATATGCGGCCCGCAACAGGTGCGTTGAGGCTTTTATCGGAACTGCGCAACAGGAATATCAAGACCGCGATAATCTCAGGATCCATAAAAGAGGTTTATGAGATCTTCGAGCAAAAATTCGGGATAAAGGTCGACTTCGTCAGGATAGCGCATCAGTTCGATTTTGACGACGATGGATTCCTGAGCGGCGGATTTTTCACGAACCGTGATTTTGCTGGCAAAGTCATCGCACTGAAAGAGATCTGCGATAAATCCGGGATAGGGCCTGATGAGTGCGCCTTTGTGGGCAATGGCACCAATGACATACCAATCTTCAAGAGTGTAGGCGTGTCATTTGCCTTCAACCCAGAAAAGGACGAGGTAATGGAGAACGCCAACGTGATAATAAACCATGACGATATAAGCGAGATCCTCAATTATATAGGCTAGGGCGCTTAATATCACGCTCGCAATCTATTTCTAAGTCGAAAGACCTTTAGCCCTGTTGCGGCGTCCTCTGATTTGGCGATATCAGTACCGAGGTCATCCAAAAAAATCTCAAGCATGGCCGCTACCTTTGCTTCTATAAGGTGGCCGCCGAAAGCCCTCATCGATTGGTCTGACAGGTTTACGTGGGAATGAACCAAAAGATCGCCTTCGAAGAGCGCAACGTTGCCTATCAAGCTCGTTACCTCGAATGCCCCTTTCAATGTTGACTTTGTATACTCTTTTGTATCCGCCCCGTAATGGTAAAGCTGCGGATTGCGTATCGACCCTATGCATGCGAACCATGCGTTCTTTATTTTCTGCGCTCTGCAGAATCTCCCTATCGAATCGTTGACACTCTCCCCGATTTCGAGCCTTATCAGAAACTTTTGCCTTTTGAGCTTGGAATAGTACATTCTATCACTAAATATCACAATCGCATTGAATATCGCTTTGGAATGATATCATGTCGCCGTTATTTATTTGATGTACTCATTTATAAATTCGGAAAACTTCTTCGGCTTGCTTACGTACTTGTAAAGAACTGTGTCTTCCCTGAAGAAATCATATTTTAGCATAGCCAATTGTTCGTAGCTTATTATGTTCAATGCGTTCAACATAGGGCTTGCCAATGAGAATAGGCCTATCGGAAGCTGCCTGATGCGCCCCTTGCCCTGCTTTTCCCTTACTATGTTGAGCATGTCACCCAGCCTAAGCTTCTCGTAGCTGCATACGTCGAACTGCCCGTTTTCACCAAGCAGCTTTTGGAGCACTTTTGAGAAATCTCCCATGTAGACGGGATGGAGGAACCCTGACTTAGGTATTGCGGGCACGAAGCCACTTGACAAGCTTAGCAACTGGGTCACTAGATGGTCGTGCTCGCCGTAAAGCAGGGACGGCCTTATGATGGCATGGTTCCCATGCCGCATGACGTTCTTCTCCGCAGCCATTTTAGTTGCAAAGTACTGCGTACCACCCATGTCACTGTTTATGGCCGATATGTATGCTAGTTTTGTTTCTTTGTGGTTGCTTAGCGCCTTTACTATGTTTGCAGTGCCGGTGACGTTGACTCCGTAATGGGTCTGATCCTTCTGATCTATAAGGCCCGCCATATCTATGACTGCATCAAAGCCTGCACTGATGGCAGCCTCTACTGACTTGTAATCTGTTATGTCGCCGTGCTTCCATGAAGCATTTGATTCGCCAAGCCAGTCAGGCTTGTTACGCGAGAGTACTGTGACTTTGTCGCTCTTGCCTAGCGAAGCACAGAAGTTGCGGCCTACAAACCCAGACCCGCCGATAATAAGTATTTCCGTTTACCCACCGCCTTGAAATGACGCATCAGGCGCACGAAGCGCAAGTGATGCCGCAGACAAATCTCGGATAAGGTGGTCGCCGCTCAGCCGTCAACTCACCGCTTTCTTCACGAGCACTGCAATCTTCGCCTCTTCTGCGGCAGTCAACTGCTTTACCGCGAAGGAGGTTGGCCACATGGCGCCTTCGTCTAGGCGCGCCTTGTCGCTGAAACCTAACGTCGCGTACCTGGCCTTGAATTTGTGCGCATCCTGGAAGAAACAGATGACCTTGCCATCCTTGGCATATGCTGGCATCCCGTACCAGAGCTTAGGGATAAGGGCTGGCGCGCTGGCTCTGATTATAGCATGAAGGCGTTTGCCCATGGAACGATCTAGTTCTGGCATTTTAGCAATCTTCGCAAGCACTGCGCTTTCTGCATCCACCTCGTCCGCATTAAGCTCTTGGATGCGCTCTTTCATTGCGGCTATTTCCTCTTTCGTCAATCCCTTAGACTTCTTGGTTGTCTTTTTCATATTATCCCCAATTCTGTTAAACATGAAAAACATAGTTGTAAGCTTTTCCTTATAGGCGGGGCTTGAAGGCTGCCGCCCGAAGCAGATGTTTTGCCTGAAGTTGAATCCCTGAAGTACATCGTTTAATATCTAAGAGTATAATTTAAAATATGGCTGGTCTGACCGTAACAGTTCAAGAATCTTACGGCTTCGAGTACAGGGATTTCGTGTGTTTTGCAGTTTTCTGATGATTGTCGTCGGATGGCAAATTTTCATGTAACACTCTTAAACTCTTACGACTTATAGAATTATTTTAAATACCTTTAAGAACTACATTGTTTCATTGAATTGGATGCCATGCGAACCAGATATAACTAGCACACCTTTTAATATGGGTGACATTTTAGAAGTCACAAAAGACAAGCTAGTTAATGATCACATTAGTAGGGCTGACTTGTGTGAAATCCCATAATGGCATAGGATTTCGCACATATAAGTGGTAAAAAGGGACAAAGTGGCATGGAAAAGCACGAACTGGCAGAAGAGTTGAGGAAGAGGCAACTGGAGAAAGCAGAGGAGTTTGTTAGGAGTATAAACGAAGGTTCATCAGACAAGATATCTGTCCAACAATTCAAGGACGCGGTGAATAGCTGTAGTGAAGATGAAATTATAATGTCGTACCTGATTTGCTCCGGATGCGGTGCACCGATATTGTCCTATGAAACAGATGTAAGCGTAATGACAATAGCATCAAAAAGTATTGAGGAATGGTTTGGCAAGATTGACGAGGCCATAGCGGAGCACACGAACGGGCATCAGGGCGGGCAGGAGGGTGTAGATAGAGTATAACCTGAAGGGCATCGCCCGAAGCACAAGATGTGCGTAAGGCACATCTCCGGTAGGTATATAAATAAAAACTTGCAAGCGAGTATTGGCGGGCATATGGAAAGTTCAGAGAAGGACCTTATCGCAAAAGTGCAAATTGAGATTAATGCGTCTACAGAGAGAGTTTGGGACGCTCTAATTGACCCAAAAGCAATCAAACAGTACATGCTTGGCGCCGATGCAGTATCAGAATGGAAGGAGGGCAGCCCCATCATATGGAGAGGAGAATGGAACGGCAGAAAA